>CALZKB010000040.1:0-8546 GCA_945787575.1 Thermoanaerobaculia bacterium
AACGAGGTCGGTAGCCGGGGGACGGGTGCCCACGGTCGGGTCGCTGGAGGGCGACCCCAGCGGCTCTAATCTTCTCGTTGGGATTTCCAGATGGTCAGCTCCGGCGCGCAGTCGCCGACGAGCTCGAGGCCAGAGACGTGCCGAGCCCAGGTCGGCCGCCGATACGCCAAGCGGGCTGGACGGGGCACTCGCTCCAACGACTCGGCGAGGCGGTCGAAGAGCTTCTCCGCCGCCGCTTCTCCGAACGGATCGTAGAGATAGAAGATCGTTCCACGATCGAGATCGGTCTCGACGGCGTCGCCACGCTCGATCTCTACCGGGCTTCGCAAGCCCGTCGCCCGCATCAGGTTTGCCTGCGCCAGAGACCAGAGATCGAGCCTCTTCTCGACGCCGATCGCCCGCTCCAAAGAATAGAGGCTGGCGGCGAATAGCGCCCTGCCCTTGCCACAGCCAAGGTCCATGAAGACATCCCGCGGACTCGGCTCGACGAAGTCCATCATGGCGAACAGATCCCGATAGGGCGTCGGTACGTGCGGCGTCTCGTAGGCCTGCAGCGACTCGTGGTAACCGCCCCGTTTGCCCACCGGATCACCGATCGTGTATACAGAAAGCCGGTGGTCCCAGAGGCTGTCGTGAAGCACTCGATGACCGATCAACGAACGCGTCTTCGCCATGGATCGCACGACATACCTGACCCAGCGAGCCCAGCCGACGATCGAGAGGCGCAGGTGAGGCCGTTTGGCGACCGATTCCTGCTGACGTCTCAACAGACGCTCCAAGCAGAAGACCGCCGGGTGGAGAGCCCACCCCTGGTCTTGCCTATCGGGCGAGAGCGATACCGGATCGAAGGGCTCCCACCGGCGGTGCGAGCGCAACTCGCCGCGAAATACGAAGACCTGATCGTCAACGACGGGCAGGGTGAGGCTCTCGTCCTGAGGGTCCGCCTGACGCCGAGCTGGAATTTCGTGGAAATCGATCCGAATCTGTTGCTCATGGACTTCGACCAGCAATTCTACGAGCATGAAGTGCAGCTCGCGGGACGCAACCTCTTCGGTCGGTTTCGCATAGCGCCGAGTCGCGCTGGAACCGTCTGGGTCTCGGATTCCGAAGGGCCGCTGTGGGAGGACCTGATCGGCAACTGCCTGAGATTGATGGTGGCGTACTCCAGCCTGGAGCCGGGCGGGGCGCTGCTGCACAGCGCTGCCGTCATCGTCGACGGCGCGGCACGGCTCTTTGTCGGCAACCGCGACAGCGGTAAGACGAGCCTTTCCCGTCTTGCCCTCGAGCGCGGGCTCACCGTCTTGAGTGACGACCTGAATGTGTTTCGCCCTCTCGAAGCCGATCGCTTCGAGCTGATCAAGATGCCGTTCGCGGGAGAGCTCGGACGAACGACCGGGGAGGCGGCGGGCAGCTGGCCGATCGCCTCTCTTCACCTGCTTGCCGACGCGTCGCAGGCCTCGGACCCGATGAGCCTCGCGCAAGCGCTGGCTTCGCTCGTCGCGGCCAGCTGCTTCCTCAACCGTGACCCCCACCGCTACGCGGTGCTGACCGATAACCTCCTGGCCCTCGCCCGCCACTGCCGTCCGCAGTGGCTCGATCCTACCGACCAGCGCGCGCTCGATCGACTACTGCTCCAACGTGGCGGTCACGGCGCGGGAGCCCCCGCGGAGTGATCGGCACGGCGTCTCCCGGGCGCGCGGTTCTGCTGCCGCAGGACCAAGAGCGGCGAAGCCGTCAATGCCATCCGCGACCCGCGGACCGCGGCGGCTGTCGTCACCCACGCCGGCCGGAGACGCGGTACTCTAATCACTGGCAGCCCCGAGAAGCGCCCCTTCGAGCCCACCCCCGGGGGCATCCGCTCGCAGCGGGCGCTGGGCGGAATCAGCTGGACGCAGCTCGAGGTCCAGACGCGTCGCGAAGAAACCGATGAGGGTGAGACGAACTTGAGCCGACCACTGGTCGTCATCGCCGTCGGCGGCAACTCCTTGATCCGGGATGCGGAGCACATGTCGGTCCTCGACCAGTACCAAGCCTCGGGCGAGACCGCCAACCACATCGCCGGGATCATCGAGCTGGGCTACCGGGCGGTCATCACCCACGGCAACGGCCCGCAGGTCGGGTTCATCTTGCTGCGCTCGGAGCTGGCCAAGGACAAGCTGCACCAGGTGCCGTTGGAGAACTGTGTCGCGGACACTCAGGGGGCGATCGGATACCAGATCGCGCAAACTCTCGGCAACGAGCTCGCTCTGCGCGGCGTGGACCGGGCCGTGGCGGCCGTCGTGACCCAGGTGGAGGTCGACCCCGACGATCCCGCCTTCGAGGAGCCCTCGAAGCCGATCGGCCCGTTTTACAGTCGAGAAGAGGCAGCGATGCACGGCTCGGAAGATGGCTGGGAGATGATCGAGGATGCCGGTCGAGGCTGGCGCCGCGTCGTCGCCTCGCCTGAGCCCAAGTCGATCATCGAGGAGCCTGCGATCGCCGCCCTGCTCGAACGAGGGGTCATCGTCGTGGCCGCCGGTGGCGGTGGGATACCGGTGGTGCGCCTCCCCGGGGGATCGCTCGTCGGGCGCCCCGCGGTCATCGACAAGGACGCCACCTCCTGCCTCCTCGCCAAGAACCTCGGTGCCCGGATCCTCCTGGTCTCGACCTCGGTCGAGAAGGTGGCGCTGAACTTCGGGCGGCCCGACCAGGAGGACATCGACCACCTGACGGTGAGACAGGCTCAAGCCTTGATCGCGGCGAACGAGTTCGCCGGGGGAAGCATGCTGCCGAAGATCGAATCGGCGGTCGATTTCTTGGAGCACGGTGGCGAGCGGGTGATCATCACCCAGCCGCAGCTGCTCGAGGCCGCGCTGCGCGGTGAGACCGGCACGCACATCGAGCCGTGATTCCCTTCCAGTGGCTTCAGCCGAAGGAAACCCAGTGAGCGACATCGACCGAGACGCGTGGCTCGACGAAGTCATCCGCCAGTATCGCCGTCACAAAAAGATATGCGAGCGCGCCGTCGATCAAGTGCCGCAAGATCGTCTCTTCGAGACGGTGGGCCGAATCGAGTTGAGCCTCGCTGCGCTGCTCAAGCACCTGGCCGGCAACCACCGATCCCGTTGGCGTGATTTCCTCACCACCGACGGAGAGAAGCGCGACCGTGATCGCGACCAGGAGTTCGTCGTCGACAACGAGACGGCCGAAACGGTACGCACGAAATGGAACGAAGGCTGGCGGGCTGCCTTCGAGACTCTCGAGAGCCTCGGTCCGGATGATCTCGGCAAGAGGATCACGATCCGCGGCGAGCCCCACACGGTCGTCCAAGCCATCCAGCGCAATCTGACCCACCTCGCCTACCACACCGGTCAGATCGTGCAGCTAGCTCGTCACTTCGCGGGCGATGGGTGGCATACGCTGAGCGTTGCCCCCGGGGAATCCGAGGAGCACAATGCGCAGATGCGGGCGCGGTGGGGCGACTGGTGACGATCCGAAGCGGATCGGACCGGCCAGGCTGAGAACGCTGGTCAGCCTGGCGGCGAGGACACCGGGTCTAGCGAGACACGCCGGTAAAGAGCACCGCCACCTTCTCGTCTTCCTGGAGATCGTCGCTCGCTTGGAGCGCCAGGTAGCCCGCGAGGCCGGCGGAACCGGTCGGGTCCACGGCGATCCCGGTCGCCTCCGTCGCCAGAGCATTCGCCTCCAGCAGCGTCTTCTCCCCAACGACTAGCGGGATTCCACCGGTCAGCAGCATCGCTCGGACCGCGGCGAGCCAGTCGTAGGTCTCGTCATCGAGAATCCCCGTCGCGACGCTTCGCGGCTCCCGTTCCCAAGGCCACATGAACTCCGAGCGATGGGTCGCAGCGAACTCCAGCGCCTCTTCCACCACCGTCGTGGGCACCGACCGGCGAAGCCACTCGGCGCGCGGCGCGCCCCCTGTGGGGCGACGTTCGGCCCCGCCGACGCGCCCGGCGACTCGTTCGACGACGAGCTCGTACGCTCTGGCCAACGGCGCGGCGCCCTCGGTCTGTACCGTGCAGACGCGCGGAACCCGCCGAATCAGACCGAGAAAGCGGGCCTCCTCGAAGCCCCGAACGACCGCCGTCGTGAGCGCTCCCCCTCCCACCTGGATCACCATGCGATCGAGCTCTCGCCCTTCCTCGATGAGCACCGAGATCATCTCGAAGGCCAGCGTCTCGCCACCCTCGATGACCAGACCGTTCTCCGGCCCTTGGCAGGTGAAGGGCAGCGCGCCTCGCGCCACTGCCTCGCGAAAGCGCAGGAAGCTCGGGTCACCGGCAACCCCCGGTTCGCGCACGCACTGAACGAGATCGGCACCGAGTCGATCGAGCTCGGTCACCACGGCGGGGTCGGCGTGCTCTGGAATGAAGACCCTCAGGGGGCGATCGGCGGCGCGCGCCACGACGGCGGCCGCCAGCGCCGCGTTGCCGCAGCTCGCGATCGCCAACGGCCGGGGTTCATCGGTGCCTCCGAGCGCACGGTCGACCTCCAGCCAGATCATCAGGCCCATCAAGTGGCGAGCCTTGTGCGAGCCCGAGACGTTGCCGGTCTCGTCCTTTACCCAGCACTGCGACACTCCCAGCTCTCGCGCGAGGCCGGAGCAGGGTTGGAAGGGGGTCTGCGAGAAACCCCGGCCGTCGACTCCGGCAACGGCGCCGTCAAGGCCCCGCACGAGATCGACGAACTGCTCGTCAGTGAGACCGTTGGCGAGCGCCGAATGGTAGCTTCCCAACAGCCGCCGGTACTTGATGAACGGATTGGTCTCCGAGCTCGAGAAATCTCGCCTCAAGGCAGTGGTGGGCGGCAGCCGATCCGGGTCGATGACTCTGACGAGGAGATGATCGACGTCGTCGCCGGACGCGGTGCGACCCGGAACGCCGATCTGAGCGTTCGGGCAGCGGAAGGGATAGCGCGCCCCCGGCGGCACGAGCGCGCCGCATCCCGAGCAGACGTGTCGAATCGCCAGTTGGATCACCGGTCACGCGGACAGCGTTCGCTGGTTGAATTCCTCGATCATCCCATCCCAAGTCGCCAGTAGCGGCTGGAGGCCCCGCCAGAAACTCTGGTCGCGGCGGGCGACGAAGTCCTCGAGCGAGACACCCTGCTGCTCCACCCAGGTGAAGTAGCCGAGGTTGAAGATCCGCTCCCGATCACGGTTCGACAGATCCAACAAGTGATCGGTGTCCACTGCCCGCAAATAGCGGTGCTCAGCGTCGGCGGCGGCGGCTTCGTCGAAACCGCCCGGGTAGTCTCGAGCGAGGATCTTGTCGAGCTCGCTGGCGTAGAGCTCGGCTCCGTCCGTGGCGACGGTGAGCAGGACGTCCTCTTCGCCCAGGTTCGAGTGCTTGGCGACCTTGATCGCGGCGAGCACGTTGCAGATGCTGGAGAGGCCGAACCTCTCGAGTTGCGTCACCAGCGCCTCGGGCACACGACCTTCACGGAGCAGCTGCCGGCGGCCGGCATCGGTGTTGAACAACGCGAAGAGGGTATCGGTGGCGCGGTCCGAGACCGCCGTCACGATGTCGGTGTTCATCACGTTGTGGATGAGGGGGACGTGCTTGTCGCCGATGCCCTGGATGTTGTGCTCGCCGAAACCGTTGTAGAGCAGCGTCGGGCATTCCAGCGCTTCGACGGCGACGACCCGCGAGCCATGAAGAGACTTCAAGTACTCGCCGGCCGCCAGCGTGCCGGCAGAGCCGGTCGCCGACACGAAGCCGCGAAGGCGAAGCTCGGGCTCGCGCTCGCGAAGCGCGCCGAACACCGTGTCCATCGCCCTTCCGGTGCAGAAGTAGTGGGCGAGGTGATTACCGAACTCGCTGAACTGGTTGAAGATGACGTTCTCGGGACTGCGCTCGAGCTCGGCGCACTTGTCGTAGATCTCCTTGACGTTGCTCTCGGAGCCCTCGGTGCGAACGATGTCGTCGGGTTCCTCCACCCAGCGTTCGAGCCACGCAAACCGCTCCCGACTCATCCCTTCCGGGAGCACCGCCACTCCACGACACCCCATGATCCGGGAGATCGCGACCCCGCCTCGACAGTAGTTGCCGGTCGACGGCCAGATCGCTTTCTGGCGCCCGGGGTCGAACTGCCCGGTAACGATGCGCGGGGCGAGGCAGCCGTAGGTGGCGAGCACCTTGTGGGCGTGGATCATCGGAAAGCGATCGGCCAACACGACGACGATGCGCGCGTCGACGCCCGTCAACGAACCCGGCAGCACGATGTGTTGAGGCACCTCGACGCGGTCACCGACGAAACCGTTGTACCAGTGCACCCGGAACAGATTGAGACCGTCCGCGGCGTCTCGGTCGACGCCCTCCAACGCCGCCGTCACCTCGCCGGGAATGGTGCCCGGCTCAGCCAGCTGAGCGAAGGTGGGCAGACGAAGCTTCGCGGCACGGAACCGCTCTACCGTGTCGTCGTAGACCCGCTGGTCGATGACCGTGGTTTCCAGTCCGAGCTTGTCCATGGTCCCACCCTCCCTCGACGAAGGCGGCAAGCTTAGCGCGCCGCGGCGACTTCGCGCGAGGAGCCGCGGGGCCCCGACCCCTGGGGCCCCAGATCTCCTCGTTCCACGCCGCTCGAGGAAGCCTAGAAGACCCAGACGAGCAGGCCTTGAACGGTATTCTCGTCGGTCGGCGTACCGAGCTTGTTCTGCCAGTACTGATACTCGATGCCCAGCGCCAGGTTGGGGTTCACGTAGAAGCGAAACTGCGGCTGGGCGAGAATCCAACTCTCGACCTTGCCGCCGAACTCGTTGTCGCGACCGTCGATGTACTCGGCGTGTCCTTCGATGCTGAACTTCCCGTCGTTGAAGGGACGCTTCCAGCTGACGTCGAACATGAACGAGTCGTCCTCGGACGGAGCGCCACCGTTCGCCGCTCCGACGCTATCGTCGACGTAGAGCGTGAAGTCGGTGTTGAGGAACGCGAAGCCCTCGATGTTCCATGACAGGTTGATCCCCGGCAGGTACTTGACGACGTCCGCGTCGGGGTCCCAGTTGAAGCCGAGGACAAAGCGAACGTCCTTGATCTTGCCCGCCATCGGCCCCTTGTCACCCCGGAAGCTGAAGTACGAGTACCACTCGCCGTAGGTGTCGGTATCGTTGAAGCCGCCGTTCTCGGAGGAGATGACGTCGAAGAAGAAGAAGTTCTCACCGTGCTTCCAGCCGCTGGCGTGCTGGAAGGTGAAGATCGTGGTGTCCTTGTCCCCCGTCGGAGCTCCCGGAAAAAACTCCGGAATATCGATAGCACCGAACTGCAGGTGGAACTCGCTATTGCTCCAGATGGCGCCGGCAGCGTGCTGGGGGGCCAGCAGCAGACCGGCCATGATCGTGAGTGACAGAACTGCAGCGCGTCTTGCTCGGTTTGACATGACGTTTCTCCTTGGCGGTTGAAGTGGATATCTTGGAACTGCGGCGAGGTGCTCACGAACGGTCATCGCTCCTCCCGAGAATAGGGAATGCCGAGGCCGGCGGGTGCCCCGATGCGCCGCCGCAACGAGGCTCTGGAAGCCAGCACCAGAATCACGATGGTCAGCACGTAGGGCAGCATCATCAAGAAGTAGGTGGGCAGCCCGAGCCCGACCGCTTGAATGCGTAGCTGCAAGGCATCGGCGCCGCCGAACAGGTAGGCGCCCAACACGGCTCGAGCGGGATTCCACGCGGCGAAGATCACCAGCGCCAGCGTGATCCACCCTCGACCTCCGCTCATCTGCTCGATCCACATCGTCGTGTAAGCGAGCGACAGATAGGCGCCGCCGAGTCCCGCCATGGCTCCGCCGAACAGCACGCAGCCGTAGCGCACCTTGGTGACCGAGACCCCCAGGGAGTCGGCCGTCGCTGGGTTCTCTCCGACCGAGCGAATCGCCAGCCCCAGGTGGGTCTTGTACATCACCCACCAGGCGATCGGCACGACCAGGAAGGAGAGGTAGACCATGGCGTCTTGATCGAAGAGCACCGGGCCGACGAAGGGGATCCGGGCGAGACCCGGAATCGGCAACCGTTCGAAGCCGGGCCCCACCTGACCGATCATCGGCTTGCCGAAGAAGCCGCTGATGCCGGTGCCGAGAATGGTGAGGGTCAGGCCGCTGACGATCTGATCGGCGCGCAGGGTGATCGTGGCGTAGGCGTGAATGGCGGAGAAGAGTGCTCCGCAAACGGCGGCCGCCACCAGGCCGATCCAGGGATTGCCCGTATTGAAACCGGCCGTGAAACCGGCGATCGCGCCAACCAGCATGAGTCCCTCGAGCCCGACGTTCAGGACCCCGGAGCGCTCGGCGAAGATCTCGCCGATACAGACGAAGAGGATCGGAGTTCCGGCCCGCACCGCCGACTGCATGACGGCAACGATCAGGACGAGGAGATCACCCTCCACTGGGTGCCTCCTGCCGGTCGAAGGCGAGTCGATACCTCGACAGGATGTCGCCACCGAGCACGAAGAAGAGAATCAGCGCTTGGATGATCAGAACGATGTTGACGGGGAGCTTCATGGTGATCTGAACGGTTTCACCGCCGACATAGAGCCCGCCCATCAAGATCGACACCA
>CALZKB010000040.1:8581-35032 GCA_945787575.1 Thermoanaerobaculia bacterium
CTTTAGCTGGATGCCGCTGACTTCGACCATGCCGGCCAAGCCCGCCAGAGCACCGCTGAGCAGCATCACAACGAGAATGTTGCGCCGGGCGTTCATGCCTGCGTAGCTCGCAGCCCGAGGGTTGCCGCCGGTGACGGCAATCTCGAATCCCCAGCGGCTCTTCTCTTGCAGGAAATAGAGCACCACCGCGATCACGAGAGCGAACACCAGGCCGAGATGCACGCGGCTATCCCCGAACCTCAAGAGCTGAGCTCCGGCCGGAAACTGCTGAGTCATCGGGAAGCCGAAGCTGACCGGGTCCTTCCACGGTCCGTAGATGAAGTGCGCCACCCAGAGGATGGCGACGTAGTTGAGCAGCAAGGTGGTGATGATCTCATTGGTGTCGAGCTTGACCTTGAGATAGGCCGGGATCAGCGCCCACAATGCTCCGGCGGCCATGCCGGCGGCCATCATCGCCGGAATCATGAGCCAGGGCGATCCGTCCCAGCCGGTCATCACCACGGCGGTCGCACCCCAGGCACCCATGTGGAGCTGCCCCTCGGCCCCGATGTTCCAGAACAACATCTTGAACGCGAGCATCACGCCGAGACCGCACAGGATCAGGGGGGTCGCCTTGACGAGGACCTCGGTGAAACCGTAGGAGGTGCCGAACGCCTCGCTCAACATGGCGCCGTAGGCGTTCAGCGGATTGGTGCCGGTGGAGAGCAAGAGAACCGCACAGACGACGAGCGAGAGCAGCACCGAGAAGACCGGCACCAGGTACTCGAGGGTGCGCGAGCGCTCGAGGCGGCGCTCGAGGCGAACCCGCATCACTGGGCGATCTCCGAGAGGGCCTCACCCGCCATCATCAGCCCGAGGCTCTCGATCCGGGCGGTGGCGGCGTCGACGATCCCCATGATCCGGCCGTGGAAGATCACCGCGATTCGATCACTCAAGGAGAGCAGCTCCTCGAGGTCCTCGGAAATGAGAACGATCGCCGCGCCCGCGTGCCGATGCTCGTCGAGCGTCTGTCGCACGAACTCGGTGGCGCCGACGTCGAGCCCGCGAGTCGCCGACATGACGACTAGGAGCCGGTGCCTGGTCGTCATCTCCCGGGCCAGGATGACCTTCTGCAGGTTGCCGCCCGAAAGCGACCTCACCGGGGTCTCGTGACCGGGCGTGAGGATGCCGTACTCCTCGATCAGCCGCTCGGCGTACTCGACCGCCGCCTCGAGGTGCAGAAACGGTCCCCGCGAGAACTTGCTCTCCCGGTATCGTCTGAGGACGCTGTTATGGGTCAGCGACATGTCGCCGACCGTCGCCACTCCGTGGCGATCGGCCGGCACGTAGCTGACGCCCGCCTCGATGAAATCCCTGGCGCTGGCCTGGGTCACGTCGCGCCCGCTCAGGGTGATCGCGCCTCCGATCGCGGACCGCAGGCCGGTGATCACCTGGGCGAGCTCTTCCTGGCCGTTGCCGGCGACGCCGGCGACGCCGAGGATCTCCCCGGCCGCCACCGCGAACGACACGTCAACCAGCGCCGGGAGTCCGCGATCGTTCGAGGCGCTCACCGAGTCGAGAACGAGAACCTCTTCTCCGACGGTCTCCTTCTTCGCGTAGGTCTCGAAGCTGATCTCGCGTCCCACCATGAGGTTCGACAGCTCTTGCGGGTTCGTGCTCGCCGCCGGGATCGTTCCCACGTTCTTGCCACCCCTGAGAACGGTGATCCGATCGGAGATCGCCATCACCTCGTCGAGCTTGTGAGAGATGAAGACGATCGAATGCCCCTGCTCCCGCATCGCCCGAAGGGTCACGAACAGCTCGTCGCACTCCTGCGGAGTGAGGACCGCCGTCGGCTCGTCGAGCAGCAGGATCCGCGCTCCCCGGTAGAGAATCTTGAGGATCTCGACCCGCTGCTGCTCGCCGATCGACAACTGCCAGACGTAAGCGGACGGATCGACCTTCAATCCATAGCGCTCCGACAGCTCGGCCACTCTCTCCGCGGCCTCTTGCTCCCCTACCAGCGACAGTCCGCGACCCAGCCCGAGGACGATGTTCTCGGTCACCGTATGAGTCTGCACCAGCTTGAATTCCTGGTGGACCATGCCGATCCCTCGGTCGATCGCCTCTTTGGGACTTCTCAGCTGGACCGGCTCGCCCCAGATCGAGATCGTTCCGTCGTCCGGCCGGTAGATTCCGGTGAGAACATTCATCAAGGTGCTCTTGCCGGCACCGTTCTCGCCCAGGATGGTGTGAATCTCCCCCTCGAACAGATCGAGATCGACGTCGTCGTTGGCGAGAACACCGGGAAACCGCTTGGTGATCCCCGCCAGCGACACGGCGACCTTGCCCTGCCCCGCCGTCGTCATCATCGGTCGGTCCGCAACCATCTCGTCACGCTACTCACCGCCTGCAAGAAGATCTGTTCGACTACGCGCCGGGGCAGGCCGACTGCCCCGGCCGAACAGAGTCGATGGCCGTGGCGGCTAACCGGGAACCGTCCCCACGACACCCTCGACGAACTCCGTCATGCCGAGCATGTCGCCATCTTCCATCCGCTCACCATCCGCCAGCCAGGGCTCTCCCGCCTGTTGATCGGTCCGGTAAAGACATCCCAGTTGCCGGCCACGATCTCGGCTTGCGCCGCCGCGACCGCGTCGCGAGTCTCCTGCGGTACCAGATCGCTGAAGGGTGCCAGTCCGACGACGCCGTCCTCGAGCCCGCCCCAGTACTGGTATGAGGTCCAGCTGCCGTCGTGAACCTCCTCGACCACCCTCCTGTAGATGACCTCCCAGTTCCACACCGGCGCCGTGAGGTGCGCCGCCGGAGCGAAGCTCGCCATGTCGGAGTTGTAGCCCAGGCTGTAGTGGCCGCGCTTCTCCGCCGCCTGCTGTGGGGCCGGAGTGTCCTGATGCTGGGCGATGACGTCAGCGCCGATGTCGAGCAGGCTCTCGGCCGCCTCTCGCTCGCGCGCCGGGTCGTACCAGGTCTGGGTCCAGACCACATGGACCTTGGCTTGCGGATTGGCCGACCGCACTCCAAGGGTGAACGCGTTGATGCCGCGAATCACCTCCGGAATGGGATGGGCGGCGACGTATCCGATGATGCCCGACTCCGTCATCTCACCGGCGACGATGCCGGAGAGATAGCGCGGCTGGTACATCCGGCCGAAATAGGTGCCGACATTGTCGGCGGTCTTGAAGCCCGAGCAGTGCATGAAGGTCACCTCGGGGCTCGCCGCCGCGACGTTGATCGTCGGATCCATGTAGCCGAAGCTGGTGGTGAAGATCAGGTTGTAACCGTCCCGAACGTACTGGCTGATCGTCCGTTCGGCCTCCGCCCCCTCCGGCACCGCCTCGGTGTACGCCGTCTCCACGTAGGGCAGAGCATCGATGGCCAGGCGGGCGGTATCGTGAGCGAGCGTCCAGCCGGCATCTCCGACCGGGCTGACGTAGATGAAAGCCGCCTTGACCGGCGTTCCTTCGCCGCTCTCCGCCGCAGGTTGCGGCGCCGCGGCCTCCTCAGGCGCGCCACCGCAAGCCTGGAGGAAAACGCCCCCCCAGACGGTCAGCAAGACTGTGAGGATCATGAGTCCTCTGCTTCTCCAAGGTCGTGACATCGAAGTGTTTCCTTTCTTCATTGTTGCCGCGCCGTGGGGCGCGGAATCGTCACAGGTCGTTGATTGCTGATCCGAGCTCGGGAGCCGAAAGCTAAGCTCCATCTCCTACTCCGATGTCGCCACCTTCCGGCACCAAGAGACTCGGACCGAGGCCTCGCTCCTCCGGCGTCCCCGGAATGAGGTTGTCGAGCAGGATTCCGCAAATGGCGGCCACCGCCATGCCGGTGGAGCCGATCGAGGCGACCACGCCGCCGAGCGTCGAGGACATAGATGCCAGGAGACCCTCCACCGTCGGCGTGTAGAGCGCTAGCGTCTGGCCCGGACCGAGCGCCTCGGCGGTGGCACGCGCGCCAAAGTACGCGGGTACCGACAGCCCCATGAACAGGGAGAAACCGGAGATGAAGAGGTTGCGATCGCTCGACAGATCGGCCTTCGCCAGCTGCTGGATGCCGATGGCCGCGATGAGGCCAAAGAGGGCGCAGTAGAGTCCTCCCACCACCGGTCCGGGAATGGCGGCAGCGAAGCCGCCGAACTTGCCGAAGATCCCCAGCACGATCAAGATCACGCCTCCCACCTGCACCACCCAGCGTGAGCCTACCTTAGTCAGTCCGATGAGACCGATGTTCTCGGAATACGAAGTCGAAGCGAAGCCACCGAACACGCCGGTCAAGAAGCAGCCGATCCCCTCGGCGCCGATCCCGCGGCTCAGCTGCTTGGAGGTCGGATTGCCGCCGCCGGACATGTAGGACACGGCGTGGTAGTCGCCGATCGATTCGATCATCGAGGCCAGATACCCCGCCAGAACGGCGAGGAAGAAACCGAAATGAAACTTGGGAGCGCCCCAGGGGAAGATCAGCTCGCCGGGCGACAGGCGCACCCATTGCGAGTCTCCCACCGCGGCCAAGCTGACGTGCGAGGGATGGCCTTCGGGGAACACACCCGCCTTCGAAAGCACGAAACACAAGGCCGTGACTCCTACCACCGCGGTGAGAATCGGAAACAACTTGAAGAACCTCTTCGTCCGGGAGAGGACGAGAGAGAAGACGATGATCAGCAGAATCGTCAGTCCCGAGATCGGCCAATGAGTGCCGGCCTTCGGTGCACCGTGCATGAAGAGAGCGAGCCCGATCAACATGATCACAGGACCGATGACGACCGGCGACAGCGCCTTGCGGAGAAGGCCGATGAGACCGCTGAAACCGAGCCCGATCTCGACCAGGGCACCGGCGATGATCGCTCCGGCGATGTATTGCATGGCCAGGGGCCCCACCGACGTGCCGGCCGCGCTCGCCTCTGCACTGGCCGCGCCGATGATCAGGAAGAACGCGCCTAGGAACGAGAAGGAGACCCCCTGGACGATCGGGAGACGCGATCCGAAGATGGTCTGGACCAGCGTGGCCAAGCCCGAACAGAGCATGACGGCGGAGATCAGGCGGGCGGTATCTGCCGGGCTCATGCCCATCGCAGGGCCGAACAGAAGCGGCACGCTGACCGTGGCCCCGAACATGGTCAATACGTGCTGCGTCCCCAGCACTATCGTCCGGGGAAGCGCCGGGCGATCCTCGATGCCATAGATCGGTCGCGCGGGACTCGCGGGCGTCGAAGTACTCGCGTGCACCTGCTCAGACATAGGCGTCCCTCCTCGTGTCAGTGTCCGTTGAACACTGCCCGCGGGCTCGCCGACCTACGCGGGGATCCGCGCTGCAGCTCTTCCTTCTAACGTTCGCAGCATCTTACACGAAGCCGGAAGCCGCCCTCGGCGCGTGATAGCGTGGCGCCACTTCGTTCCAGTTGTCGGACGATCAGCGTCCGAGGTCAGCACGTCCGATTCGAGGATCGGGCTCGGGCCGACAGAGTCTTCGACGTCAGCTCGGCAACGGCGATGCGCCGACCTGCCGACGCTGGCTTCCCTGGCCCGCGGATACGCCGCCAAAGCAGTCAGAACGACGAGGAGGAACCCCGTATGAGCGCTGCAGCCGACAAGCAGTTTCACTATCCGATCTTCGCGCGCAGTGATTTCAGCGCGTTCTGGGCACTGTTCACCGACAACTTCACCAACCTTTTGGTCATCAGCGGCATCTGCAAGTTCGTCTTCAACATGCCGAACGAGATCGTCTTCGGTCGCATCATTCCGGGGGCCTCCTTCGCCATCCTCATCGGTGTCGCCTTCTACAGTTGGATGGCTCATCGGCTGGCACGGAAGGAACAGCGCACCGACGTGACCGCGCTCCCCTACGGCATCAGCACGCCGGTCATGTTCGTCTATCTGTTCGGCGTCATCGGACCGATCTACTTCTCGACCAACGATGCCCTGCTGGCCTGGCAGGTGGGCCTCGGCGCCGGCTTCATCGGCGGCATCGTCGCCGGCCTCGGCGCGCTCGTCGGGCCGTTCATCAAGCGGGTGACACCGCGCGCCGGCATGCTGGGCACGCTCTCGGGCATCGCCCTGGTCTTCATCGGCGTCACCGCGATGTCACTGGTCTTCGAATCACCGATTATCGGTTTCATCTCGCTGACCATCATCCTGTGGGGTCTTGTCGGCCGCTACCAGCTCCCCTTCAACATCCCCGCCGGCCTGTTGGCTCTGGGACTGGGTACGGCCGTCGCCCTGATGATGGGTAAAGCCAGCTTCAGCGTCGAAGGGGTCGCCTTCTACATGCCGCTGCCCTATATCGGCGACATGATCGTTGGCATCAAGCACCTGTTCTCCCATTCCGAGCTCTTTCTGGTGTTGATCCCGGTGCAGATCTACAACTTCATCGAGACGATGAACAACGTCGAGTCGGCGGAGGCCAAGGGCGACAAGTACCCGGTCGGCGTCGCCATGGCGTTCGACGGTGCGGGCACCATGCTGTCGGCGGTCTTCGGCTCGCCCTTCCCTACGACGGTGTACATCGGCCATCCGGGCTACAAGCGGATCCACGCCCGGGCGGGCTATACCCTCGGCGTCGGCGTGGTGCTGACGCTGGCCTCGATGTTCGGTCTCTTGGCGTTCCTCGCCAATCTCGTGCCGCTCGCGGCGACGGCGCCGATCCTGATCTACATCGCCATGACCCTCATCTCGGAGAGCGCCGCCGCCGTGCCGCGGGCTCACATCATGGCTATCGCCGTGGCGATGATGCCTCACGTCTCGGAGCTGCTGATGGTCAAGTGGGGCAACATGCTTCAGGCGTTGCGCAATTTCGGAGCGGATAAGCTGCCCGCAAGCCTCGACGACCCGGGCTTTCTCGAGCAGATGTCGCAGCAAGGCGCCCGCGTCGTTGGTCAAGAGACGCTGGCGCAGGGCTCGATCATCACCGGCATGATCTGGGGCGGTTTTACGGCTCTCATCATCGACGGCAAGTTCAAGAACGCCGGCCTGTTTGCCCTCGCCGCGGCGGCGATGAGCTCGGTGGGGATCCTGCACTCCCCGGCCTTGCACGCGCCCGACCTCTCACCGGTCGTCATCGGCTACCTGATCACCGGTCTCTTCCTGATCATCTATCCGATGTTCGGCCCGGTGAAACCTCTGCATCCGGAAGACGCTACGGAGTAGCTTCGAGGATCGGGCCGCAGCGAATCGGGGCCTTGTCGATTTCGGGAGGAGACACGACCGTCCGGGTCGTGTCTCCTCCCCACGTCGGTCCTGCGAGGTGACACGGCAGCCCGCAGCGGGCCTCTAAGCCTTCTCGTCGTTGAGCTTGCGTCCGCGAACATAGGTCTCGGCGACCGCGACCTCGTTGCAGGCCATCAGCAACGTGAAGAGCCGGCCGTGAGTTCTTTTTTCCGGGTCGTCGGAGAGCACGCCCCATTCGAGGCTGTTGGCCAGCGGCTCCCACCGCGACGGGTCGATGACCACCATATCGGCCTCACGGCCGGTGTCGAAGTTGCCGATCCGGTCCTCGAGGTCGAGAGCTCGAGCACCGGCCACGGTCGCCATGTGAAGCAGGACCGCTGGGTGGAGCGCCACGCCGGCCGCGCCCGGCTCGCTGATGTGGACCTTGAACGCCGTGTTCAGCACGTATGGGATGAGCCAGTTGTCGCCACCTGCAACGTCGCTTCCAGCAGCGATCGTGACACCCGACGCAACCGTACGAAGCCACGGCATGGTGCCACTACCCAGGAACAGCTGGCTGTTCGGGCAGTGCGAGACCGCGGTCCCGGCCGCGGCCAGGCGCGCGAGCTCGGCGTCGGAGCAGTGCACGCAGTGCGCCATGATGCTGCGACGCCCCAGAAGGCTGTGTCCGCCCTTCTTGCCTCCGGGGAGGAAGTACCCGTCGTACGTATCCAGGTAGGACTCCACCTTGAAGCTCTCGAGGACAGCCGCGATCTCGCCGTCGCCCGGTCGGTTGTTCTCGCTGAGGTGCGAGGTGAAATAGACGCCGCTGCTTCGGTAGTGGTCGTAGAGTTCTCCCAGCGCTGCTAGCGTCTTGGTCGTCACCGACAGCGAAAACCGGGGCACGACGGCGACGCAAACAAGAGCCCTTCGGGCCGCCTCCTCCGTGGCCGGATGCCAACGCTCGATCTCGGCCTCGGTGAGCCGAATCGCATCTTCCTCGCTCGTGATCAGTGGCTTCGCCGTTTCTGGGCCCACCGTTTGGATCCCGCGCCCGATTACCCCCCGCAGGCCGCGCCGCTGATACTCGTCGAAGAGAGCCTCCTGGGCCACGGGGAACGCGGAACCGAAGACCAGCGAGGTGGTCGTGCCTGCCGAGATGAGACGGTTGCAAAACTCCTTGGCCGCTCCGAGCGCGAACGCTTCATCCGCGAAGCGCGCCTCCGCCGGGAAGATGCACCGGTCGAGCCACTCCAGCAGTTGCCCGCCGCAGTACGCGTCGATCGAGTTCACCTGGGGGAAGTGCATGTGGGTATCGACGAAGCCAGGCAAGATAAAGGCGTCGCCGTGGTCGACGACCTGAACTTCCCCTCCTCGACGTTCAGGGCGCTCGGAATAACGGCCACACCAGGCGATCGTGCCGTCATCCTCCACCCATAGCGCGCCGTCCGGAATCTCGACCAGAGCCTCGGCGGCTTCCTGCACAGAGGGCCGCCCGGTCAGATGGAAGATGTGTCCCCGGTGCAGGGTGCTCATGGCCTTGCTCCTTCCTGGGTGCCGCTAGATTTGAAGAAGGTACCCGATCACGCTCCCCACGTAGCCGCTCAACCCCACAACCAGCAACGCCGACGCCCAGTGGTACCTCTGGGTCCTCTGGTTGCGCCGGTCGATCAGATGGGCCAGCGATTCGGAAATCGAATCGGCGCACCGACTCGTCCCCCATCTCAATTGCAGCGGACCCATCAGAATCAGCACGGCCGACAGGAGCACGAAGGTCAGTCCGTAGATGATGCAGACCTTGGAGAAGAGGCTCGACGCCGCGATCTTCGGCCCTGAGAACCCGGTGATCGTGAGAGTGATGGTGATCAGGCCGAGAAGTAGCTGGGCCCGGTTCTGGAGCACGTCGAACTGCTTGACGACCACGTCGAACACCTTGGAGTGGTTGTCCTTGCCGTGGATCTTGAGCAGGTAAGCGACCTCTTCCTCCGGCGTCTGTCTGAAGATCCCCTTCTTCATGCCCCGCCCCTACCCTGCGTCCCGGCTCTTGATCTCCTCTACCGCCATCAACACCGCCTCCGGCGTGGCCGGAGCGTCGAGACGGGGACTGAGCTCCTGCCCGGCGACGCTCGCCACCGCGTCCTTGAGGGCGTAGAAGACCGACATGCCGAGCATCAACGGCGGCTCGCCCACAGCCTTCGAACGGTGAATCGTCGGTTCGTTGTTGCGACCCGAAGCGAACAAGTTGACGTTGAACTCGGCCGGCATGTCGCTCGCCGTGGGGATCTTGTAGGTCGATGGCGCATGGGTCTGCAGAGCGCCGGCATCGTCCCACCACAGTTCCTCGGTGGTCAGCCAGCCCATGCCTTGGATGAAACCGCCTTCGATCTGCCCGAGATCGATCGCCGGGTTCAGCGACTTCCCGACGTCGTGCAGGATGTCGACCCGCAGCACCTTGTACTCGCCCGTCAGAGTATCGATGACGACCTCGGACACCGCCGCTCCGTAGGCAAAGTAGTAGAACGGCCGGCCACTCAGAGTGCTGCGGTCGTAGTGGATCTTAGGCGTGCGGTAGAAGCCGGTGGCCGACAACGATACCCGTCCCATCCAAGCGTCGTGGGCCAGCTGGGCAAAGGGGATGCGCTCGTCGCCGACGTGCACTCGACCGCCACGAAAGACGACCTCCTCAGCCGCCTCACCGTGCTGTCGAGCGGCGAACTCGGTGAGTCGCCGGCGTAGGGTGCGGGCCGCGGCCAGCGCCGCCATCCCATTGAGGTCGGAGCCCGAAGAGGCGGCCGTGGCCGAGGCGTTGGGCACCCGCGCCGTGTCCGACGCGGTGCACCGGATCTGCCCGATATCGATCTGGAGCTCCTCGGCCACGACCTGCGCCACCTTGGTGAAGAGGCCCTGCCCCATCTCCGTCCCCCCGTGGTTGAGCAGCACGGTGCCGTCGGAGTAGATGTTGATCAGCGCCCCTGCCTGGTTGTAGTGGGTGGCGGTAAACGAGATGCCGAACTTGACCGGCGTCAACGCGAGGCCGCGCTTCAGGAGCTCGCTGCCGGCGTTGTACTCGTCGATGGCGCGACGGCGCTGGTGGTAGTCGGAGGTTTGCACCAATTCGGGGACGATGTCCATGAGCACGTTGTCTTCCACCGTCATCAGGTACGGCGTCACGTCGCGCTCGCCGATGCCGTAGAAGTTCTTGGTGCGCACCGCCAGCGGATCGACCTTGAGGTGACGGGCAATCTCGTCGACCACCCATTCGATCGCCACCATGCCCTGGGGCCCGCCGAAACCGCGGAAGGCGGTGTTCGAAACCGTGTTGGTTTTGCAGCGGTGGGAGGTGATCGTCACGTTGTCCAGGTAATAGGCGTTGTCGGCGTGGAACATCGTGCGGTCGTTGACCGGGCCGGAGAGGTCCGCCGACATGCCGCAGCGTGAGGCGAACTGGAACTCGATGCCTCGAATCTCTCCCTCGTCATCGAAACCGACCTCGTAGTCGATCCGGTAGCCGTGGCGCTTACCGGTCATCACCATGTCGGTGTCACGGTCGGGCCGCACCTTGACCGCCTGGCCCGTCACCCTCGCCAGCAGCGCCGCGATGCTGGCGAAGAGCGCCGGCTGCGTCTCCTTGCCCCCGAAGCCGCCGCCCATCCTGCGGCATTCGACGACGACGTTCTTGGCCTGCTTGCCCAGCGCGTGGGCCACGACGAGCTGGACTTCGCCCGGGTGCTGCGAGGAGCTGTAGACGAGCATGTCGCCGTCTTCCTTGGGCAGCGCGAAGGCGATGTGCCCCTCGAGGTAGAACTGGTCCTGACCGCCGATTCGAAACTGCCCCTCGAGGCGGTGCGGCGCCTCGGCGATCGCTTTGGCGGCGTCACCTCGCGCCATCTTCATCGTTGGCAGGACGTAGGACTCTTCTTCGAGCGCTCGATCGACGCTGAGAACGGGCTCCAGCTCCTCGTATTCGACGACGGCGAGCTGCGCGGCACGGCGAGCGGCCTCGACAGTGGCCGCCGCCACTGCGAACATCGACTGCCCGATGTACTCGACGAGGCCATCGGCGAAGATAGGATCGTCATCGAGGGCGCCGATGCCGTTTCTCCCCGGGACGTCCGCCGCGGTGATCACTGCCACCACGCCGGGAGCGGCTCGCACCGGGTCGAGATCCATCGAGGTGATCCGCGCATGGGCGCGCTCGCTCATGCCGATCGCGGCATGCAGGGTGCCGCGAGGCTCGGGAATGTCGTCCGTGTAGCGCGCCTCGCCGCTGACGTGCAGGTGGGCGCTCTCGTGGGGCTCGGGTGTGCCGACACCGCCTCGAGTCGTCGTCTTGGACATCGTTCAGCTGCCTCCGTGCTCGATCACGCGGGTCTCGCCGGCAAAGCCCGAAGTCTCGAGGAAGAACCGACGCAGCAGGTTGCGCGTGATCAAGCGCCGGTACTCGACGCTCGCGCGCATGTCCCGGATCGGGGTGAAATCCCGGTCCAGCGCCTCCATGGCCAGGGCCAGGGTCTCCTCGCTCCAGGGCTGGCCGTCGAGGGTCTGCTCGCATTGTGTAGCCCGCTTGGGGATGGCAGCCATCCCGCCGTAACAGACCCGCACGTCGCGGGCGCGGTTGTCGCCGTCGAGCTTCAGGCTGTAAGCGCCGCAGACACAGGAGATGTCCTGGTCGAAGCGCTTGGTGATCTTGTACATGCCGAATCGCCGGTCGGGCGTCGCCACCGGAATGCGCACCCGCTCGACGAACTCACCCTCCTCCAGCGCGTTCTTCTGATAGGCCAGGTAGAACTCGTCGAGCGGCAGCTCGCGACTCTCCTCCCCGCGACGCAGCACGAGGCTCGAGCCGAGGGCGATCAGTCCCGGCATCGAGTCGCCGATCGGCGAGCCATTGGCAACATTGCCTCCGATGGTCGCGGCGTTACGGATCGGTGGCGAGGCGAAACGCCGGTACATCTCTCCCATGTCCGGGTAATGCTCGCCGATCAGCTCGTAGGCGTCGGTCACCGTCACTGCCGCACCGACCTCGATGTGCGTGTCCGAGAGCTCGAGCCGCTTCAGCTCCTCGACGTTGCCGGTGTAGATGATCGAGTCGAGGTCACGGTGGAGCTTGGTCACCCACAGGCCGACGTCCGTTCCACCGGCCAGTAGGTAGGCGTCCGGGTGGCCCTGCCGCAGAGCGGCCAGCTCGGAGACGCTCCTGGGGGCAAAGAACGTCCGGAATCCGCCCCACGGTGAGGGGCCGATGTAGGAGAGCGTTCCCGGGCGCTCGATGGTCCGCAGTCTCGCCACCATCTCCCGCTCGCCCGCCGACGCCTCGGCATCGGCCCGCGAGGACCAGGGCCGCGCAAGCCACACCCGATCGCCCTCGTCCGCGCTCTCGTACATCCTCTCGGCGGCGCTGATGATCGGTCGATAGCCCGTGCAGCGGCATAGATTGCCCGCCAGCATGTCGTTGATTCGCTGCCGCGTCGGGCTTTCCTCGGACTTGTAGAGGGCGAACATCGACATCACGAAACCGGGAGTGCAGAAGCCGCACTGCGACCCGTGGCACTCGACCATCGCCTCCTGCACCGGGTGCAGCCCGCCGTCCGGCGCTCGCAGGCTCTCGACCGTGAACAGCTCCTTGCCGTCGAGGGTGGGCACGAACTGGATGCACGAGTTGATCGCCCGAAAGCGCACCCGATCGTCGTCGAGCTCGCCGACGACGACCGTGCAGGCGCCGCAGTCTCCCTCGGCGCATCCTTCCTTGGTCCCGGTCCGGCGCAGCTCCTCGCGCAGGTAGTTGAGCACCGTCGTGCTCGGGTCGAGATCTCGAACGGCATGCACCTCGCCATCGAGGATGAACTTGATGGCGTCACTCGGTGACTCGGAGCCGGGATGATTCGAGATCGTCATCGCATGACTTCCCCACTGGTTGAACGGCTACCTGGGCCTCGCGATCCCACGCCTCTGCGCTGCATTTCGAGGCGGCGAGTATACCCGCCGCCTGGGGGGGTCGCAGCAAACCGCGCCCATCAGAGAGCCGAGGGTGAGGCCGAACGTCAGCGAGGTGACCGGCTTCATCTCTCGTCTCTCCTGTCGTCGGCGCAAAGCCGCTCCGCCCACTCTACTGTCTCCAGGCAGGCGTTGATGAGAGCCACCTGCAGACGCATCTGATCGCGTATCGGCATGGCAGCGATCCCTCGTGCCGCCGCCTCGCGGCGGAAACCTGCGGGGTCGCTGCGTCGCGCCGCGGCGGCGAGCCAGGCATGGAGCTTCAGCCGCGCCTCGGTGCCGGCCTCGAAGGCGGTTCGCGGGTCGCCACCGGTCGCCGGCTGCAGGAAGAGGGGCATTTCGGAGACGAAGGTGAGCGGATCCCCACCGAGACCGCGGACGTACTCCATCGAGCTCGGCCGGAACAGTGCGGCCGTGCCGGGATCGTCACGAGCGAGGAAATGAGCTGCCATGGCGCGTGAGTCGGGGCGGGTGGAGAAGCCCTCATCGATCCTCGAAAAGCCTTTGTCGCCCTCGCGGTCGACGTCGAGCAGCGCATACCCCATTGCATGGACCTGCTGTCGTAGGCGGTTGCGCATCTCCGGCGTGCGATCGATCCAGCTCGGCTCGATCAGGAACCAGGGTCCGGGAGCGAAGCTCATCCCGTGCAACGTGCCGTGCAGCGCGAATGGAGCGCCCGCGGCGAGGAAGCTGCCGACGCAACGGTTCTCCGGCCGAGCGTCCTCGTCCTCCGGCGAGCGTGGGAAGCCGAACTCGACGTCGTCCCGCGGCAGCTCTCGCTCGACGCCGACCGCGTAGGCCTGGAGATCGAAACCGCGATCGTGCACCCCTTGGTGATCGGCGATCGGGACGGTCCTTCCCGTCCAGGTCGCATTGCGCTCGGCGCCGTCCGGATTGACGTCTGGGACGACGAACCAGGTGTAGCCGGCGAGCAACGGGTCGTCGGCCGGAAGGCCGTTCAGCAGGTCGACCAGGCGGCGCAGAGTCTCGGGCCCGACCGGCTCGTCGGCGTGACAGCCGGCGATCAGGCTGATGCGGCTGCGACCGCGACCCAGGAGCCAGCCGAAGAGAGGCCTGTCCTCGCGCGAGCGGCCGAGGATCGAGCCGTGATCCGGATGGGGTGGATCTCCGGCGACCAGATCTTCCACCGGGAGCCGGTCCGCCATGGTCAGTGGCGTCTCACGCCGGCAAGGCGTCCGGATCGACGAGGCTGCCGTGGCTGACGACGTATCGCGGTTCTCGGTGATTCCACAGTGCCTCGTAGACCGAGCCGGCGTCGAGAACGACGAGGTGAGCCGGAAAGCCGTTGCGAATCCCGAAGCGCTTCACGTTCATCGCCCTCGCCGCGTCGACGGTGATCATGTCGTAGATCTTCTCCATCTCCGGGAAGGTCGTCATCCAAAGCATGTGAGAGGCGAGGAAGCCGACCTCGAGCATGTTGTTGCGGCCGAAGGGATAGTAGGCGTCCGCAATGTCGTCCTGGCCGAGAGCCACCAAGGCACCCTCGGCGAGGAGCTCCTTGACGCGGGCATGAAGAGGACCGGTGTGCGGATCGCTGATCACACCCATGCCCGCTCTCTTCAGCAGCGCGGTGACCTTCTTGAAATAGGGCTCGGGGTAGAGCGCCATGGCACGGGCGTGATGGGCGAGGCAGCGGCCGATCATGCCCTGCTCGATCGCTCGCACGGCGAGCAGCTCCAACGTCCGCAGGCCGGGATCACCGGCGTCGTCGACCAGCATCGAGACGTCGGCATCGTGCGCCGCGGCGATGTCCAGCATCTCGTCGATGTGGCGCCGCTCGTCGGCCGCCGTGTACTCGATCCAAGGGATCCCGCCCACCACGTCGGCTCCGATCTCCATCGCCTGTCGGATGAGCTCGACCGTGCCCGGCTCGCGGACGACCCCGTCCTGCGGAAAGGCCACTACCTGCAGCTCGACGAGGCCCTCGAACTCCTTCCGGGCCTTGAGCAAGGCCTTGACCGCGATCAGCTCCGCCTTCGAGTCGACATCGGCGAAGGCGCGGATGTGGGTGTTGCCGAAGCGCACTGCCAGCCGCAGGGCACGGCGGACATTGGCCAGAATCCAACTCTCGTCGTACTCTTCCTTGACTCGCGAAGCCCTTTCGATGGCGGTCATCGCCGCCCCCATCGTGCCGCCGTGATAGGCCTCGAGCGCTCCTGAGTCCTGCATCTCGAGGGTGTAGACCTTGTCCAGGTGGAGGTGAGGATTGACGAAAGACTCGGTGACCAGCCGGCCTCGGGCGCGGATTACATTCCTGGCGCGACCGGTGATCTTGGGGGCAATCTCGCGGATGAGGCCGGCGGCGATGGCGATGTCCACGGGCTTCTTGCGGTGGCGAAGCTGCGCCTGGCGGAGGATGAGATCGAAGGGCATGCGGCTCCTACGGAGACCTGATCGACGGATTAGTCGCCTGCTATGCTAACGCCTCATCCACGTCTCGTGTCTTCCGCGCCGCTCGAGCCGAATCGACCGGATATGCCGACCCCATCCAACACCACAGCCGGCCTCGTCTGCGCCCACCACCACCTCTACTCTTCCCTGGCGCGCGGAATGCCGGCGCCGCCGATGACACCGACCAATTTCCAGGAGATCCTCGAGCAGATCTGGTGGCGTCTCGATGCGGCGCTCGACCTCGAGACGATTCGCTGGTCGGCGATGCTCGGCGCTCTCGAGGCGCTCGAGGCAGGCACCACGGCCATCGTCGATCATCACGAATCACCCAACGCCATCGAGGGCTCGCTGTCGGTCATCGCCGACGCCTGCGCGGAGGTCGGGGTGCGGGTGGTCTGCGCCTACGGGGTCACTGACCGGCACGGTCCCGACGGGGCCCGCCGGGGCCTCGAAGAGAACGAGCGCTTCCTGCGCGCCGGAGGGAGGGGTCTGGTCGGAGTCCACGCCGCCTTCACCTGCGAGCCCGACACCCTTGCGGCTGCCGCGGGTCTGGCGGTCGATCTCGGCGTCGGGATTCACATCCACGTCGCCGAAGGCGAATCCGACGCCGACGCGGCACAGCGTCTGGCCGGCCTGACGCGAGACGACTGGCTCTTGGCCCACTGCATCCATCTCGCCGACGACCACACGCTCCGCGGGACGATCCAGCACAACACCCGCTCCAACATGAACAACGGTGTCGGCTACGCCCGGCCGTTCCGGTTCTCCAGCCCTGTGGTGCTGGGCAGCGACGGCATCGGCGGCAACATGATCGAGGAGTTCCGCCTCGCCTACGTCAAACATCGCGAAGCCGATGTCCTCGCCACTCCTGAGACCTCCTGGGGCTGGCTGGAGAACGGGCTGCGGCTCGTCCCCGAAGCCGAGAACGACGTGGTCACCTGGTCGTACGAGCCGATGGACCCCTGGCACCTCGCCTTCACTCCGGGGGTGCGACCGCTACGGATCGAGGTCGACGGCGAGGTCGTGCTGGACGAGGGCGGACCGACTCGGGTGGACGCGGTCGAGGTGAGGGCCAAAGCGACGGAGCAGGCAAAGCGGCTCCACGCGAAGTTATAGGCAAGACCGAAAGGAGAGCGACGAGATGTCGGATCGTTTCCATCCCATCTCCATGGAACAGCTCACCGCTTGGACCTTCACCGAGCTGGAGCAAAAGGCCTCTCTGTTCGGGATACCCCGGTCCGCCTTCTTCGTGCCGAGTGAGAGTGACCGCTTTCGCCTCGAGAAGTACGGCTACGCCCTCGAGACCCCGTTCGGCGTCGCCGCGGGACCGCACTCCCAGATGGCGCAGAACATCGTCGTCGCCTGGGCTTGTGGCTCGCGATTCCTCGAGCTCAAGACCGTGCAGACGCTCGATGAGCTCGACGTCAACAAGCCCTGCATCGACCTCGAGGACGAGGGCTACAACGTCGAGTGGTCGCAGGAGCTCAAGGTCTACGAGTCGTTCGACGAGTATCTGCGCGCCTGGATCCTGATTCACGCGCTGCACCACAAGTTCGGCTTCCCAGGGACGTCACCCGGGATGATCTTCAACATGAGCGTCGGCTACGACCTCGCGGGCATTCGCAAGCCCAACGTCCAGTGGTACCTCGACGTCATGCGCGACTGCTCGCCCTACAAGCAGGCCTACATCGACATCGTCGCCGAATGGTACCCGGAGGTTCACGAGATCGACATCCCGGACATGATGTCGGACACGATCACCCTGTCGACGATGCACGGCTGTCCGCCCGACGAGATCGAGCAGATCAGCGCCTACCTGCTGGAAGAGAGAGCGCTCCACACCAGCGTCAAGTGCAATCCGACCCTGCTCGGCCCCGAGCGGGTACGCTCCATCATCAACGAAGAGCTCGGCTTCGCCGACGTGCCGATTCCGGACGAGGCCTTCGGCCACGACCTCGAGTACGCCGACGCCGTGCCCATGCTGCACAGGCTCCGCAACCTGGCGCGCGCGAAGGGACTCGTCTTCGGGGTCAAGCTCACCAACACTCTCGAGGTGAAGAACTTCCGCGACGTGTTCGCCGAAGACGAGATGATGTATCTCTCGGGCCGGGCTCTGCACGCGGTGACGACCAACCTGGCGCTCACCCTCGCCGAGGAGTTCCAGGGCGACCTGCTGATCTCCTTCGCCGGCGGCGCCGACTGCTTCAACGTGCCCGACCTGCTGCGCTCGGGCGTCACCAGCATCACCGTCTGCTCCGACCTGCTCAAATCGGGCGGCTACATGAGGATGCTGCAGTACTTCGAGACCCTCGACGCCGCAATGGACAGGGTCGGCGCCCTCGATCTCACCGACTTCGTCTGCAAGTCGGCGCTCGCCCAGCCGGAGGTGTCGGAGCTGGCGCCCATGCTCAGGCAGGCGACGCTGGACTCGTCCTTGGCGCTCGACGAGGCGGCCTTCCAGGAGCTCGCCGAGCAACTTCTCGCCACCGCAACCCGCGGGCGGACCGTCGACACCCTTCGCGCTTGGGCCGGCGAGCAGGGCCTGTCCGAGGATCAGGCCGGGGTGCTGGCGACCCTGACGACAAGGGTCCTCGGCCGCATCAACCTCCGTCAGTACGCAGCGCAGGCGAGGTCCGAGTGGCGCAGCCGCAAGGACTCCTTCCGCACCGATCGCTCGAAGACGCCACGGCCGCTCGGACTCTTCGACTGCATCGAAGCGCCGTGCGAGGACGAGTGCCCGGTGAACCAGAAGGTGCCGCAGTACATGAGCGCGGTGCGGCGGGGGGAGTTCGCCGAGGCCGTCGCCATCACCCGCGAGGACAACCCGCTGCCGGCGATCCTCGGCCGGGTGTGCGATCACCTGTGCGAGAACACCTGCATACGTACCCACTACGACGAACCGCTGGCCATCCGCGACATCAAGCGCTTCATCATGGAGCACGAGTCCGAGCCGGCGCTCACCGAAAGAGCGCCTGGCACAGACCGGAAGGTAGCGGTCATCGGCGCCGGCCCGGCCGGCCTCTCCGCCGCCCAGAAGCTCGCCTACGCCGGCTTCGGCGTCACCATCTTCGAGATGTACCCCTACGCCGGCGGCATGGTCGGCGGCGCGATTCCCGGCTACCGGCTGCCGCAGGCGGAGATCGACCAGGACGTCAAGATCCTGCAAGAGCTCGGGGTCGAGATCCGCTACGGCACCAAGGCGGGCGTCGACTTCACGCTCGACGAGCTGCGGGCCGACGGCTACGAGTCCGTCTTCGTCGCGGTCGGCGCGCAGCTCGCCAAGCGGCTCAACCTCCCGGGCGAGGACTCGGAGGGGATCCTCGACGCGCTGCGCTTCCTGCGCAGCGTCCGCGAGGGCGACCCGGTGCCGATCGGCAAGCGGGTCGGCGTCATCGGCGCCGGCGACACCGCCATGGATTGCATACGCTCCGCCTACCGTCTCGGCTCCGAGGTGTCGCTCATCTACCGCCGCACGATCGACCAGATGCCGGCCGATCGGGAGGAGATCCGCGGCGCCATCGAGGAGGGGATCGAGATCCTCGAGCTCGCCAAGCCTCACGCCCTCCAGATCGACGACGGTCGGCTGGTCGGCCTCGTGTGCACCCGCATGGAATACCGCGGCGACCGCGATTCGAGCGGTCGCAAGGTCCCCCACGAGGTGCCCGACAGCGAGTTCGAGATTCCCCTCGACACGCTGATCCTCGCCATCAGCCAGCACTCGGTCCTCGGCTTCTTCGGCGACGCAATGCCGGCCCTGACCGATCGCGGTTACATCGAGGTCGACCCCGTGACCCTCGAGTCGACGCTGGCCGGCGTCTACGCCGGCGGCGACGTCGCCGCCGACGGACCGTCGTCGATCGTCAAGGCCTCGGCCGACGGCAAGCGGGTGGCCGACGCCATCATCAGCCGCGGTTCCCAGGCGCCACCCCCGAGCAGCAACGGTGATGAAGAGGATTTCGATCTGGCCGCGCTGTTGCAGCGTCGCGCCCGCCGCGAGTGGCGCGTACCGGTGACCCACACGCCGCTCGATCAGCGGATGAACTTCGACGAGCCGATTCTCACCTACACCGCCGAAGAGGCGATGGCCGAGGCGAGCCGCTGCCTCGACTGCCACCAGATCTGCAGCCTCTGCGTCGGCGTCTGCCCGAACATGGCGCTGATGACCTACGGCGCCGAGCCGTTCGCCGCCCGGCTGCCGAAGCTCACCGTCGTCGACGGTGAGATCGTCGTCGGCGAAGAGGTCGAGTTCCGGACCGACCAGCGGCACCAGATCGCGGTGCTCACCGATTTCTGCAACGAATGCGGCAACTGCACCACCTTTTGCCCGACCTCGGGCGAGCCGTATCGCGACAAGCCGCGGCTCTACCTCGACCGCGAGGATTTCGAGGCGCAGACGGACAACGCCTTCATGATGATCCACGGCGGTGATGCGACCGTCATCGAAGCGCGCTGGCACGGCGAGACCCATCGTCTGGAGCTCGACGGCGAACTGCGCTACACGTCGCCCGCCTTGCGCGCCCGGCTCGACCGTGCAGACTTCTCGCTACTCGAAGCGGTGCCCGGAGCGGCGACCTTCGACGGGCAACCGCCGTCCCTCGAGCCGTGCGCCAGCATGTACGTCGTACTCAAGAACCTCTCCGAGACGATGCCGCAGCTCCCCCAGGCAGCGCCGGCGGAGGCCTCTGCGGCGGCCTCCAAGGTCACCCACCCGGGCTACCTGGAATAGATCTCCCGCCTGCGGGGGGCGCGTCCAAGCGCTTCGGCGGCGGATGTGCGGTCCAGGTCTGGGCACTGTGTCTGGATCGGCTCCCTTGCTATGCTGCTGTCTCTGAACCAGCGTCGGCGGCCTGATCTGTCAGGTTGGCCCTTCCCACGGAGGCGAGTCCCCGGTGTCCGATCTTGTCCCCTTACCTTTTGCCGCGCTCGTCAGGCACATGTTCGACGGCCTCGAGCGCGACGACGCGATCTTCCATCTGCCGGCGAGGAAGTTCGTGCGGGGAGAGGAGGATCTCGACCTGTCGGTCGACTTCCAGGGACGCCGCGCCTCCAGCCCGCTGGGGCCGGCCGCCGGGCCGCAGAGCCAGATGGCGCAGAATCTCGTCCTCTCATGGCTCGGCGGCTGCCGGATCATGGAGCTCAAAACTGTCCAGATTCACGACGAGCTGCACATCCCTCGCCCCTGCATCGACGTCCACACCGTCGGTCTCAACGCGGAGTGGTCGCAGGAGCTGAAGCTCGAGGAATCGCTCGACGAGTACGTCAAGGGCGCCATGTTGGTGGAGATGTTGTGCGCCGGACCGGTCCAACCCACCGCCGGCTTCGACCGGATGCTCTACGACATGAGCGTCGGCTACGACCTCTACGGCATCCGCCGCCATCGAGTGGTCGCTTTCATTCGCAACATGCTCGATGCCGCCGACGAGGTGGAGCGTTTCCGGGCACAGATCCCCGCCCGGTTCGCTCACCTGAGGGATCTGGACTATCCGACTCGACTGTCCGACACCGTCACCCTGAGCACGTTCCACGGCTGCCCGCCGGACGAGATCGAGAAGATCCTCGACTTCCTGATGCGTGAGATCGGCGTGCAGACCATCGCCAAGTTCAATCCCATGTTGCTCGGTGCCGACAAGGCTCGGCACCTCTTGCACGACGCTCTCGGCTACGACGACCTCCACATGCCGGACAGCGCCTTCGAGCGCGACACCGACTGGGAGCAGGCGGTGGACATGGTGGGGCGGCTCGCGGAGACGGCGACGGAGCTGGGCCTCGGCTTCGGGGTCAAGTTCAGCAACACGATGATCGTCGAGAACACGCGGGGCTTCCTGGCCCCCGGGGTCGACGAGGTCTATCTCTCCGGCCAGCCGCTGCACATCCTCGCCATGCACCTGGTGCGACGATTCCGGCGCACTTTCGGCGACCGTTTTCCGATCTCCTTCGCCGCCGGCATCGACCGGCAGAACTTCCCCGACGCGACGGCGCTCGGGCTCGTCCCGATCACCGTCTGCACGGATCTGCTGCGCAAGGGCGGCTACGGCCGGCTGCACGGTTACTACGCGGAGCTGCGCCGCCGCATGCAGGAGGTCTCGGCAACGAGCCTCGACGAGTTCGTGATTTCCGCCTACGGCAACGGTCCTGCGGCACTGGAGGGTCTCGGACTGGAGTCCGAAGATCCCGTCCTGGCGCGCTGCCGCGCCGCCCTCGAGCAGGGCCGCGACCTACGATCGGCGGCGGGCATCGAGCTGTTCGACCGTTGGGTCTCGGCCACCAAGCTGCTCAACACCGAGACCTACGTCGAGAGGGCGACGGCCGATCCGCGCTACTCCAAGGCCGGTGCCGGACCGCTGCCGAAGAAGATAGGGCGTCATCTCGAGCGCTTCGACTGCGTCACCTGCGACATCTGCGTTCCGGTCTGCCCGAACGACGCCAATTTCACCCTCGGATCGGAGCAGCGCGAGATCGAGGTCGCCAAGGTCGAACAGAGCGACGGCGCCTGGCGTTGGCGGCGGCAAGAGCCGCTGCGGCTCGAGCAGCGCCATCAGATCGGCAACTTCGTCGACTTCTGCAACGACTGCGGCAACTGCGACATCTTCTGCCCCGAGGACGGCGGGCCGTACGTCATGAAACCCCGCTTCTTCGGCCGCGAGGAGGAGTGGCGGCAAGCGCGGCACTTCGACGGCTTTTTCCTCGAGCGTCTCGAAGGCCGCGATCGCATGCTGGGTCGTTTCGGCGGGCGCGAGTTCGCGCTGCAAGTGGCCGCAGGACAGATCACCTTCTCGGGCTCCGACTTTCGCGTCGAATTCGACCCGGCGGCCCCGGAAGAGAGCCTCGCGGGAGAGGCCAGAGGCGAGATCGACCTCACCTACTGCAACATCATGGACTACCTGAGGCGAGCGATCCTCGAGTCGCCGGAGATCAACTACGTCGCCACCCTGGCGACGGCGGGAGACTGAAGAAATGAACGCGCGAGACGAAGTCCGCCGATCCATCGAAGGCCTCGACGCCGCAGGGCTCGCCGCCCTCGAGGGCCGCAGCCTGCTGCTGACCAGCGAATGGTCGAGCGGAGAGATCGAGAATCTGCTCGACGTGGCCCGGGTCTTCCAGGCCCTCGACCGCGCAGGCACCGAGACGCCGATCTTTCCCAACGAGCTCGACTACGCCCTGTTCTTCGATGCCTCGACCCGCACCAAGTCGAGCTGGGCGGGGGCGGCGGCGCGGCTGGGCTCCAAGCCGGTCATCGTCGACGGCTCGTCGACCCAGGTGAGTCACGGCGAGACGGCTGAGGAGACCGGCGCGATGTTGGGCATGAACTCCCACGCGCTGGGTATCCGCCACGATCTGATACTCGGCGAGGGCAACCTGTTCATGCGCCACGCGAAGAAGGGCATCGATGACTATCTGCAGGCGACCGGCGACCGGCGAGTGGTGCCGATCGTCAACCTTCAGTGCGACATCGACCACCCGACCCAAACGCTCGCCGACCTGAACTGGCTGCGCGAATACTTCCCCGACGGTGTGGCGGGGAAGACCGTCGCCATGACCTGGGCCTACTCGCCGAGCTACGCCAAGCCGCTATCGGTGCCGCAGGGACTGATCAGCCTGCTGCCGCGCTTCGGAATGCACGTACGCCTGGCCCACCCCGAAGGCTACGATCTGATGCCCGAGGTAGTCGGCCAGGCGACCGAGGGTGCGGCCGCGTCTGGCGGCAGCTACACCCGGGTCGAGAGCATGGACGAGGCGTTCGCCGGCGCTGACGTCGTCTACCCGAAGAGCTGGGGTCCCTACGATCTGATGCTCGAACGGGTGGAGGCCAACCGCGAGGGGGACGCCGAGCGCATGCAGGAGATCGAGAGCCGCGCTCTGGTGCGCAACCTGCGCCATAAAGACTGGATCTGCGACGAGCGGCGGATGGCGACGACCCGAGACGCCTCCGCGGTCTACATGCACTGCCTGCCGGCCGACATCGGGGCGGAGGTCACACCAGGCGTCATTGACAAGGCGCGGGTCGATCTCGCCCGACAAGCGAACAAAAAAGTCTACGTCATCATGGCGCTGCTGGCGGTCGCCAAGAGCGGAGATCTGCGCGAGCGGTTGCTGGCACTGCTGGCCTGACCGATGCCGGGCACCGCCTAGACGGCTCAGACGAGAACAACTTCGAGCTGATCTATTGCCTGGAAGACAAACCCCCCGTAGGCGAAGGAATCCTCGCGGTGCTGCAACACCTGTTGGCGATCATCGTCGGCATTATCGCGCCGACCCTGATCGTCGGGAGCGCTTTGGGCCTGGGCAGTGAGGTTCCCTACCTCGTCAGCATGGCTCTTATCGTCTCCGGCGTCGCCACCTTCGTCCAGGTGAAGCCGGAACAATTCGGCAGCGCACAGAACCTGTCACTCGCGTTCTTGGTCCTGGTGATCGTCATCATCCTGAACGTCAGCCGCAATAAGTACCTGAGGATGGGCTCCATCGTGATCGGACTGTTGGTCGGATATGGTGCCGCCGCCCTCGTGGGCACCGTAAGCTTCGGTGCCATGGCGGACCTACCGTTGATAAGCATCCCGATCCCTTTCAAGTACGGATTCATTTCAGCCTCTCCGCCTTCATTCCCGTCGCGTTTATCTACGTCATCACGACCATCGAGTCGACTGGAGATCTCACGGCCACGTCGGTGGTCTCCGGGGAACCCATCGAGGGCGACGTCGCCGGCCTTCTGGTCTTTATCGGCTTGTTCCCGGCGGTAGGGGGTTTCTGCCGTTCATTGCCGAGCCCTGTGCTCGGCGGCGCGACGATTGTCATGTTCGGAATGGTCGGTGCGGCGGGGATTCGCATCATCGCATCCAGCCCTTCTCCGACCCTTCTCTGGGGTTGTGGACTGGGATAGCTTAGCCGCCTGCGACCCCGACACCGGTGATCCCGGAGCGGTAGGCGGCTAGCGCCTCCGAACGACAGCGAGGAGACCACAGTGGACGACAAGATCCGGCAGCTGGCTGAGAGCTATACACCGTTGGCGGTTGAGATCCTGGCCGAGGCGATCCGCATCCCGGCCGACTACGTGGACCGACCCGAGGCAGAGGGTGGCGACCCGTGCTGCGGCCTGTCGAACCACGAGGGACCTCGACTCGAGTATCTGCGCGACAAGATCGTCGAGATCGGCGCCGTGGACGGACCCGAAGACATCGAGTTCGACACCTTCGGCAACCTCCGCTGGACCGTTCAAGACCCCGGCGACGGCGTGGCCGCGGAAGACAAGAGCGTGATCTACCTCGACGGCCACACCGACACTGTCCAAGCGCTCCGGCCTCGCTGGCACGAGACGATCGGCGGCGGCATCGACGCCTACCTGGGGCTGACCGATCCAACCCAGGTCGATCGCGAGTTCCTTCATGACGAGCTCGGCTACCTGCCCCCGGACGACGAGTGGGAGCATCTGGTCTGGGGCCGGGGCTCCGCCGACCAGCTCAGCGGCGTCATCTGCCAGATCATCGCCACCCGGGTCCTGCGCGAGCTGCGCGCGGACGGAGCGCTCAGAGGATCGATCGTCCGCAGCTACGCCACCGTCGCGGAAGAAGACAACGACGGCGGCGGCCCGATGTACCTGATGCGCAAGGACCTTCGGGGTGCAACCGCCGATCGGATCCCGGACGTGCTCATCCTCAGCGAGCCGACCGGTTCGGCCGACGACGGCGCCCTGGGCATCTACCGCGGGCAGCGGGGCCGCATGCAGATCGAAGTCGAGGTGACCGGCAAGAGCTGCCATGGCTCGATGCCTTGGGAAGGACGTAACCCGCTCGAGTTCGGCGGCGCCATCGTCGCCGAGGCGGCCGAGCGCTATCGCCAGGGCGACGGATTCGGCGACGACGCGTTTCTCGGCCGCGGCACCCGCACGGCGAGCTTCGCCACCCTCGAGACGCCCTCCGACTGTGCCGTGCCCGAGCGCTTCACCTTCCGCTTCGATCGCCGGCTCACAGCCGGCGAGGATCCGCAGCAGGCGCTGGCGGACATCGAGTCCCTCGCAGCGGTAGCCCGGGCCCGCGAAGAGGGCCTCACCGTCGAGGTTCGCGCCCCGCGCTACGACCAGCTGACCTGGCGGGGCGAGCGTCCCGGGAACCCGCAGATCTACCCGGTGTGGGTGACGCCGGAGGACCACCCAGCAATTCGAGCGGCCGCCGAGGCCTACCGCCGAGTCGTCTCACCCGACATCGAAAGCGGAGGCGAGGGCGGCAGCTTGCGCCCCGAGCCGCGAGTCTCGCGTTGGGTGTTCTCGACCGATGGCGTCGGCGTGCCCATACCGGTCGACGACGGCCTACGAGTACCGGAAAGCAAGCAGTGGGTCCGAGCCGGGGCTTTCCGTCATCCCGCGATGTTCGGCTTCGGCCCCGGTCACGAGCAAAACACTCACAAGATCGGAGAGTGCGTCGACAGTCGCGAGCTCGCCCCGGTCATCGCGCTCTACGCGCGCTTCCCCAGCCTCTATCGGGAGATGCGGTGACCGGACTGGCGCACCGCTTCGCCGCCGGACGATCCTCGAGCTCGCCCTGTCGCACCGCCTCACGCTACGCTCGGCTTGCGTAGCCGGTCGACGATCTCGGCCAGGATGGCCAGGGCGATCTCGGGCGCGGTCCGCGCCCCGATGTCGAGGCCGATCGGGCCATGGATTCGCTCCAGCTGATCGTCGGCGACTCCCCTGGCGCCGAGCCTCGCGCGTCGCGCTTGCCGGCTCTTTCTGCCTCCGAGGGCGCCCACGTAGAAGCAGTCGCTGGCGAGTGCGGTTTCGAGCGCCGGGTCGTCGAGCTTGGGATCGTGGGACAGCACGGCGACAGCGGTCCGTCGATCGAGGTCGATACCGGCCATCGCTTCGACGGGCCAGCGCCGATCCAGCGCGACGCCGGGGAACCGATCTTCGCTGGCGAACGAGGTT
>CALZKB010000041.1 GCA_945787575.1 Thermoanaerobaculia bacterium
CGGTTCTCGCGAGCCGCGAGCGGCGGGCCCGCGCCCACGTATCGGGACCGGCCTGCGATTGCACTCACTGGGTATCCAGCGGCCGCCAAGTCCTCCGCAAGGTCGGTCAACAACTGTGCCGTCGCCGCGAGATCAGGCCAAAAATACTGGTTGACCAGAAGGACCGTTCTCGTCCCGTCCGCCGTGCTGCCAGCCACGAGGTGAGAGCTATCGTGGCTTCTCAACTGCTAAGATCCCGTTCTCCAAGGTAGCTGCCGGGCAGCCGGATCGTGGTGATCCGGACCTCAGGGGCAAGCGTGGCATTCAGATCCTTTCTTTCAAGGCTAATCGAAACTTCCAGATCTCTGACACGGTCGATGAGCCCGGCGCGTCGAGCTCGCAGCGCAGCCATTATCGCCCACCGGGCGGACCTACCTCTCCAGGCTGATTCGAAGTCCATGGCCTTTCCATCGCTGCCCACTTGCGGGATTCACGTTGTCTTCTGAGGTAAGCCTACCCACTGTCGTCCGCAAAGTACGCACTGGTTGGGCGCCGGTGAATCTCGTCGAGCTCTGGCACTACCGAGAGCTGTTCTGGTTCCTCGCGCTAAGAGACATCCAGGTGCGCTATAAGCAGACGGTTCTCGGCGCATCCTGGGCCGTGCTTCAGCCGCTCGCCACGATGGTCGTCTTCAACCTGCTCTTTACTCTTCTCGGCCGCAAACCCGTAGGCGCGGACATTCCCTACGCCATCACGACCTATTGCGCTCTCCTACCTTGGCAGCTGTTCGCCACCTCCCTGGCACAGTCCGGCAACAGCCTCGTCGGCAATGCCAACCTGATCAAGAAGGTCTATTTTCCGCGCTTGATCGCGCCGTCGAGCCCGCTCGTCTGCTCGTTGCTCGACTTCGCAATCGCCTTCGGCGTTCTCGTGTTGATGATGATCGGCTACGACTTGTGGGGCGGGTATGACCTGGCGCCGAGTTGGCGGCTCTTCACTCTGCCTCTTTTCGTGATTCTGGCTCTCTGTGCGGCCTTGGCCGGCGGATTCTGGCTCTCCGCCTTGAACGCCCAGTACCGTGATATCAAGCACGTCATTCCGTTCGTGGTGGCACTCGGCCAGTTTCTGAGCCCGGTCGTTTATGAGACCACGAGCCTCATCCCGGAGCGTTGGCAGCCCCTCTACGCGCTCAATCCGATGGCAGGTGTCATCGAGGGTTTCCGCTGGGCCGTCCTGGGCCGGGCTCAGCCTCCGCTCGCCATGCTCGCGCTCTCGAGCACCATGGTGATGCTCCTGCTCATAACCGGCCTCTTCTATTTCAAGCGCACGGAACGCACCTTCGTCGACCTTCTTTGAGTCCATGACCGAACCCGCGATTCATGTCGAGCATCTCGGCAAGCAGTTTCGCATCGGCGAAACCGTCAGCTACCGGACGCTGAGAGATTCGCTCCTGCGTCTCCCCGGCAGGGCGCTCTCTCGTCTCCCTGGGCGCAAGCAACGCAAGAAGGTCTCCGACGATGTGATTCGAGCCCTGGACGATGTCAGCTTCTCGGTCGACACCGGCGAGGTTCTCGGCGTGGTCGGGGCCAATGGCGCCGGCAAGAGCACATTGCTGAAGGTCCTCTCGGGCATCACCGAGCCCTCCGCCGGCCGCGCCGAGATTCGAGGCCGCATCGGTTCTCTTCTCGAGGTCGGTACGGGGTTTCATCCCGAGTTGACAGGGCGCGAGAATGTCTACTTGAACGGCGCCATCCTTGGCATGAGGCGCAACGAGATCGCGTCCAAGTTCGACGAGATCGTGGATTTCTCGGGAGTCGAGAGGTTTCTCGACACGCCGGTCAAGCGCTACTCGTCCGGTATGTACATGCGGCTCGCGTTCGCCGTCGCCGCTCACCTCGACCCGGAGATTCTGCTGGTCGACGAGGTTCTCGCCGTCGGCGACGCCGCATTCCAACGCAAGTGTCTGAACAAGATGGACTCGGTCGCGGCGGCCGGCCGGACCGTGCTCTTCGTCAGCCACAACATGAGGGCGATCAGCGCGTTGTGCAGTCGAGCCATCCTGCTCGAGAGAGGTCTGCTCGTCCTCGACGGCCTTCCGGCAGAAGTCGTCAAGGCCTATCTCCAGAGCACGGAAGAACGGACCTCGACGCCTCTGGCGGATCGTCAGGATCGTACCGGAGGCCACCAGCTCAGGTTTGCCGACGTGCTCTTCTATGCCGGAGAGTCGGAGAGTCCCATTCTGACGCCACTGTCCGGCGACTCGATCAGGATCGAGCTGCGATGCGAGAACCTCTCGCAGCGAGTTCTCGATGAGGTGAGTCTGAGCATCGGCTTCTTCACCCTGGAAGGAACCTATCTTGTCGGCTGCCGCAGCTCGGCGGTCGGCAGTACCTTCCCCTTGCCACCTGGGCCGAGTGCCATCTCCTGTCACGTGCCCCGTTGGCCGCTCAACGGTGGGCGCTATGTCTACAACCTCAAGGCTGATCGCAAGGGAGAAACCCTCGACTGGGTCCGTGAAGCGGGTATCCTCGATGTCGAAGCTGGAGATTACTTCGGTACGGGAGACGTACCGATGACCCGCAGAGCGGGTGTGCTGATCGATAACCGTTGGAGTTCTTCGTCATTGGAGTCCTCGAAGGCCGGCCAGATTCCCCCTTTCGAAGCCGCGAGCAAGCAAGAGACACCCTAGACCCGGAACCCTCGACGTGGCCGAACAAAGTCCTCTCCGACGCCTCCGAGACGCCTGCCTGAGGCCTCTGTCGTCGTGGCTCCGAGCGATCGAATCCGAGGATCGCCGGCGCCACTGGGATCGTGAGCGAGCCGCGCTGCTCGATGAGCTCAAGAGTTGCGGCCAGGGGACTTACGTCCGTGGCGAGTTTCGCATCTCGGGAGCCTCGGAGATCGAGCTGGGTTCCAACGTCCACGTCGGGCCCAACGCCTTCGTCCGGGGTGAGGGCGGACTGAGAATCGGGGACAACACGCACATCAGCCGCAACCTGGTGCTCTATACGGTCAATCACCGGCACGAAGGTACCCGCGTGCCCTACGATGAGGTTCTCGTGGACGATCCGGTGGTCATCGGACGCAATGTATGGATCGGCATGAACGTGACCATCGCGCCAGGCACGAAGATCGGGAATGGGGCCATCATCGGCCTGGGAACGAGAGTGTTCGGCGAGATTCCGCCGCTCGCCATCGTCGGCAGCGAGAAGTGGCGCGTCCTCGGTCAAAGAGACGCCGAACATTACCGCGCACTGGACGAAGCGGGAGCCTATGGAGCCAAGGACGGCCGGGCGCTCGACACCTAGCTCGCTGAGGTTCCGCCGGCGATGAACCAGGGGTTCAGACAATGGGCGCGATCCGCCACCGCGCGCGCTCTATCGTGGGGTGGAGAACGGCCTGACCGGGTGATCCGGCGAGGTGCTCGCGGCCGGAGCGAGCGGATCTGGCTCCGCGGCCGCCCGTACCTGAAGAAGGTCTTTCACGACGACGTCGAGGGCCGCGCCGCCATGCGCGCCGAACTCCGCGCCGCCGAAGTCTTCGGTGAGCTGCGTTGGATGTCGCCGCTCCTCGAATCCGAGTCCATGTGGCTTCGTCGTCGCTGGTTCGAACCACAAGAGAGGCTCGACGTTGCCGTACAGAACGCTTCGGAAGACGTGCGAGAGGAGATGGCCTTCCAAGCCGTTGGCGCGTTGTTCGACATGTTCCGACGCGGCTACGCCCACCGCGACTTCCATGCTCGCAATCTGTTCTGGACCGAGGGGACGCTCAAAGTCATCGACTTCGAATGCCTAGGCGAGTACGGGAACGGAGCAAGGCCCGCTTTCCCGGAGAGCTATGACCTGACGGGACGGGGACTGACGTCACCCCATCGGACCGACAACATGTGCTATCTCGGAGGGCACCCGACAGGCTCGGCTCTCGAGGACGTGCTCGGCGTGCCCCTAGAGATCCCGTTGCGCCGACTCGAAGACACCTTGAGGAGCCGCCTGCTCTCTGCCTCGCTGGACTTCGCCACGGCCAACGGCCGACATGCCTGCAGGGCGCAGAGAATCTACGGCGCTTTCTCCACACCGTACTTCTCGGTTGAGAGCGCCGTGGCGCAACGCGACTCGGCCCGCCGGCTCGCCAGGTTCGCAGTCACCGCCGACGCCCTGCGTGGCCGCCGGTTGCTCGACCTCGGTTGCCACGCCGGCGCCTTGGTTCTAGAAGCGCAGAAACTCGAGCCTGCCTACAGCCTCGGAATCGAACACGACGCCGAGAAGGTAGACGTGGCGCGAGACATTGCGGCCTATTCAGGACTCGAGGGTGTCGAATTCCGGCAAGCGGACATCGACTTGCTCGACGCGGAGAGTCTCGGGACACCGTTTGATGTCGTGTTCTGCTGCGCGATCGATGCCCACGTCGAGGATCGCGAGAGACTCTACGGCCTTTTGGGCGCGGTCGCCGCCGAAACGCTCTGCTTCGAAGGCAACTCCTCGACCGATGTCGATGCCGTCGCAGCCGCCCTCACTTCGCATGGATTCAACCAGGTGTCACGGCTCGGACTGTGCGACGACGACTGTCTCGAAGCCAACAACTGCCGCCCGATCCTCGTGGCCCGAAAGTAGCGTGGCGATCGAGAACACCGCGTCCGAGGAGCGTCGCGAGGCTGCGGCGCAATTGACCTCTCACTTGGAGAGCGGCTCAACGTTCTCGTTCATCCGGCTGGGCGACGGCGAGACCTGGTGGCTGCTCCATGTGCAAGGCGGAAGACTTCCGCCCAAGTACCGGTTCTTCGACGAGGAAGCTGTCAGTGTCGAGCACGCCGCCAGTACGTCCGGGCTCGAGGCGCACCACCTCGGGCGCTTCGTCGCGGCGCTCGAAGGCGCCTCCTACTTGGACTACTGCGACAGCATCCCCAAAGTTCGCGAGCATCTGCCGAAGTTGCGATTCAGCCGTCCAGCCGAAGCTCTACGCAACACCTCGACAGCGACGTCGAATATCCTCTTCGAATGGACTCTCTACGAGCTCGCAGGGTACGTGGGGCGGCATCGCTGCGTTTTGGCAAGCGCCGAGTCCGATCTCCTTCGCGAGCTCTTGGCGGATCCACGCTATCGGCAGCTTGCCGGCGATCTCATCCCGGCCGGCGCCGAACTGCGGCTACACCAAATCCGCGATAACGGTCGTGACTACTCGGAGAACCTCGACTTGATCAAGGAAGACCTGCGCCGAGAGATCGACGAGAGTGGCTCCGACACGCTGCTTCTGTCTCTCGCCACGGGAGCCAAGATACTGTGCTACGAGTTGGCCGAGGAGATGGGCATCCGCGCCCTCGACTTCGGGAGCATGGTACGCGGCCTCTGCTACGCGGCAAGCCCCGGCTACCAAACCCACCGGAACCTGCACAACCCGTTCCTGTTCCGCGTGCCCCTCGACGTCTTTGCTCCCGCCCTCGAGCGCGCCCGACCTGACATGACCACCGCCGAGCTCTCGTCACGGATTCACGCTCAGATTCTCCTCGAGCTCCAAGACCTGGCGCCGCTGCGCTTCAACACTACCGACGCCATCACCGGTGTCGTCGACACCTCTCGCTCACGTCTCGACGCCTTCGGGCAAGCCCGCCGGTTCTACGAACGTCGCTACCGCGCCCGCGCGCGGCGCGATTCCGACGCTCGCGCTCTCGACGACGCCTTCGGCCGCTGGTGCCTGAAGAAGGGCCTCGGCGTCCGCGGGCATGTCTTCCGCGCCCTGGTGAGACTTCGACAGACAGCGAGGCGCCTGGTGGGAGGTCGGGAATGAGGTCCTTCGCTGGCATCTCCTTCCCGATGGGAAAGCTCCAGATGCCGCAGACCGGCCGCAACCCGAAGACTGACCCGACAATCGCAGGACTGTGCGCTTGCTGAGCTCCTTGAGACGCGTCCAGGTCGGTGGTTCGACCGCGGGCGCGCTCTGGCTCAGGTTGCGACAGAAATCCTGGAGACGGCTCCTGTCACCACGCCCGAGCGCTCGAACTGCGAGGTGCATGTTCTCACCTCGCGCGGCGACTGGCTCAACCTGTTATGGACGCTCAAGAGCTTCTACCGTTACGCCGAGAGCTCCTATGCGTTGTGCGTTCACGAGGACGGTTCTCTCGAAACGGAGCAGATCGAGATCCTGCGCGATCATCTTCCGGGCGCGCGCGTCATCCCGCGACCTGAGGCCGACGCCGTCGTGGAGCCGTTGCTGTCGCGGCGGCCGCGGTCGAGGTCGTTTCGTGACCGCAACCGCCTCGCGCTGAAAGTGTTCGATCTGCCGGCGATGCTCCAGGCCGACCGCATGCTGCTGATCGACAGCGACGTACTCTTCTTCGCCAAACCCCGACGTTTGTGCGAGATCATCGACGATGCGGAGTGCACCCAGAACTCACTGAACCGCGATTGGACCTACGGCTACAGCGTCGATGCAGCAGCTAGCGGCGACGCCCTCGGGTTCGAGTTCCCTGCGTTGATCAACTCCGGCCTGGGCCTGATCCATCGCGGCTCCGTCGATCTCGACTGGGTCGAGAGATTCCTCGGCCTACCGAACATCTTGAGTCACGATCATCGTGTGGAGCAGACCTTGATCGCGCTCTGCTCGGCCAGGTTCGGCTTCGAGTTCCTGCCTTCGGAGTACGACGTGCACCTGGGGAAACAGCGTCCCGGTGCGCCCTGCCGCCACTACACCGGGCCCATCCGGCACCTTCTGTACCGAGAGGGCATTCGGCGGCTCAGACAAGCGGGGCTGCTGGATGGCTGACCTTGAGCCGTCGTCACATGACGTCGCGGCGACCGCTCTTCGCGTGGCCCTCGTCGCACCGGAGTTCCCCCCTGCCATCGGTGGAATGGAGACCTACGGCTTCGAGACCGCTCGCGAGCTGTATCGCCGCGGAATCGAAGTCACGGTCTTCACGAAGAGCGGCCAAGCCGTTTCTGGACCGGTCGACTTCGGAGTAGCCGTGCCTCGGATCGAAGGCCGACTCGCGGCCGATCGCAAGTGGGTACGGGCTCACGCTGACTCTTTCGATCTGTGGCACGTGCTGAACTCGGCCTACTCCTGGATCGCGATGGAAGTGGCGGCGCCGGTCGTCGTCACTGTTTACGGCAACGATCTGCTCAATCCCAATCCCGTCGCCGGCTTCGACTTGAGAGAGCGTTTCCAGCTGCCGTTTGGATCTCGACTCGACCTGTGGCTGGCCCGGCGGCGAACACCGCGCCTCGTTCGGAGGGCACTTCCCGCGGTCGCTCATGTGATTGCAATCAGCCGCTTCACCGAAGACCTCCTACTCGGGCTCTACCCCGGCTGCCGCGGCCGAACCTCGGTCGGCTACGCGGGAGTCGGGCCCGACTTCTTCGGCCAGTCTCGCGAGAGACTGGTGGGCGCACCCTGCCGTTTGCTGACGGTGGCACGATTATCCGAGCCCAGAAAGAACGTCGCACTCGTCCTGCGTGCCCTCGCGAGGCTCAAGGACGACTTCGACTTCTCCTACAGGGTAGCCGGCGACGGAGCAGGGCGCCAGGCACTTCAGGTGCTGGCCACGGACCTCGGGCTCGAGAATCGCGTCGAGCTTCTGGGGTTTGTGCCGGCGGCCGACCTACCGGCGCTCTACGCCTCGAGTGATCTCTTCGTTCTGCCGTCGGCGGCTGGACCGAAGAGCGTCGAAGGTCTCGGCATCGTCTATCTCGAGGCCAACGCCGCCGGCACTCCGGTGCTTGCGACACGCCAAGGCGGCGCCGGAGAGGCGTTGGAACCGGGGGTCACAGGCTTCCTCGTCGATGAACCGACTCTTGAATCTGTGACTCGCGCCCTCGAGCAGTACCTGTCCGGCGAAGTCTCGTTTTCGCCGGAAGACTGCCGAGATTTCGCTGCCAGGTTCTCCTGGCAGCATGTCGTCGACCACACAGTCGCAGTCTACGCCCACATACGGAGCGCTCGGGTCGACTAGCCAGGTGGATGAGCGCGGAGCTGGATTCCAATAGAACTGAAGTTAGTTGTCAGTTCTACCGTCGAAAAACGTCATTGGTCAGCAGGCTGACGACAGTTCGCCTTAGTCTCGCGACTGGCAGGACTCTTGCACCTACGATTAGTGGTCAAGTTCACACACTCAGATACCGAGGGAGAAGGCACTATGAAAAATCTGAAACCTCGTCCGTCTTTCCGAGCCCTTGCGCTCGGAGCGACCCTGACTTGCCTGCTACTCGCGGCCCAGCCGGCAAGCGCGCTGGTCAAGTCCTACGTCAACAAGCCCATTGGCAACATGTCGTACAAGAGCTCGAATGTCGCCAAGACGATCTCCTCCACCGTTCCAGCCAAGATCTCCGGCGATACCAACGTCGGTATCACGCCAACTAGTCGGAGCATTATCCGAGTCAGTTTCTGCGGAGAGTTCAGTAGCCCCGTCGGCGGTGGCGTGATCGTCATCGCGGTACTCGACCCCGGAACTGAGGACGAGTTGGTCATTCACCCCGGAACGATCGTGCTCGATCAGGCCCTTCCCGCGACGTTGACGACGCGTTGCTTCGAATGGGTCCACTACTTCGTCGACACGGGTCCACACTTTGTCGAGATTCAGTGGGCTTCCTTGGTCGACGGTGAGGCCGTAGAGATCCGACGCCGGACCATGAGCCTGATGTCGCAGTAGCCTCTCGGCAGGCTCCGCTCGCCGCCCGCGCCGAGGGATCTCATTCATCGTTGTGGGAACGGTCGTGTTCGAGCTGGCCGTCGATCCAGCGGAAGACTTCGGTATGGCCCAGCGGTAGCCGCACCGTGATCTGCCCCGCGCTCGTATCACCGCGCCCGGTTGCCGCGAAGACCCACGAGTCTCCATCTCGGCGCACGTCATCAACCACATAGGCACTAGTACCGGGTAACGCCTTTCTGAGACGGTAGTTGAGCCAGAGTCCCTGCTTCTCAGAGTAGTAGGCCAGTTCGGTTCGGCGCGGGCTCGGGGTCCCAACAACGAGGACCGCGCCCCCTTCGCCCTGTGAGAGCGCCTTGGGCAGAACCGCCTCGAACGTCTCCTGCTCGGCTTTCGAGTTCTCTGCACTCTCCTGCGCGATGCCCATCGTCGTGAGCGAGAGAGTGCCCAAAACCAGCACCGAAGCCAAAGACACCAGCTCTCTTCGCAGGACCCGACCTCGGGCCAACTGGCTGGCCCAGTTGTGCAAGACGACGAAAGCCATGGCCGCAGCCATGGCCGCGCCGTAGTTGTGGCGCGTATGCGTGGCTACGCCTCCCTGTGCCAGGAAGACAAGACGGGAACCCAGAAACCAGCCCCAAGATAGAAGCAAAGCCTCGGTCAGGGGAAACGTCGCGGTAGCGGGCGCCGTTCCGCGGTTGGCGCGAAGCTTCTGGCGCAGGATCAGTGCGGAAATCCCGGCGAGGGCAATGAGTACCAGCACTCCGGGCACCGACGTCAGGGTGTGCAGCCCCTTGTCCAGAGCCAGAGTCCACGGCGTGTCTGCCAGCCAGTGGTAAGCGCGGAGGTGGATCGAGAGAAAGACGACCGGCGCCCGATAGAGACTCAAGCTCGGATTGTGAGTGCTCCCATGACCGGCAAAGACAAAGAGGGCGATGTAGATCAGAGAAGGAACCAGCATCACGGAGGCGCGCGTCAAAGCCGCAATGGTGTTTCTACGCCAATCGGCCTTCTGATCGGCACGAGAGGTGCGGTTGCTGTAGAGCTCCAGAGCTGCGAAGAGAGGATAGGCAACCAGCCATAGCTCATAAAAAGTCAGCGCCAGCTGCATGGAGAGCAGCGCCCCGGTCAGCCATCGCCAGCTCTTGCGCCCACCGAGCGACCAGCTCAGGTAGGCGTGAGCCGCACACACGACGAGAACGGTCGAGACGACGGTGCACACTGCAGACCACCAGACCACGGGCTGAGTGCTCCAGGGCGATACCGCGAACAGAGCCACTGCGAACGCAGAGCTCATTGGTGGCCACTCGAGTCTCAGCAACAGAACACCGAAAAGCCACGCCACCAACAAGTGAAGACCCAGCTGTAGTAATCCACCGAGCAGCGGGCCCAGTCCCCCGCCCACGTAGCCGATGAAGGGATAACACAGAAGGCGGTGGATCGAGAGCTCCCCGCCGCCGCCTTGCCGCAGCGCCTCACCCAGGGACGGCACCGGCCCGCCGTCAACTCCATAGGCCAGATTGTGGTCATCGCTGAACCACTCGCGCTCGAGCGAACTCGGCAGGAAGACGAGCGCACCTAGCGCAATCGCCGGAATCAAGAGCAAGCGAGACCAACGAGCCGGCCACTGGGACCTCTCCTCGGTCATCCGTCGCGCGCCTCCCGATGCACTACCTTTCGCCCGAGCATGCATAGGTTGATCATTGCCCACCTGAGACCCTGAAGGTGCTCATCGCACCACCTCGAAGCACGATCGAGGCCCGCCTGGAAAGGGAACAAGTGGAGACCGTATTGCTCCAGCACTTCGACGTCTGCGCTTTCGAGCGTTGCCCGCATCGAGCGCCATGAGCTGAAGTGCTCGTAACCCGTAAACGGACGGAGCCGCAGAAGTGTGGCCGCTCGCACGACCGGATACCAGATGACGTTGGGTGTCGATACGGCGAGGTAGCCGCCCGGACGAACAACCCCTGCCAGCTCCTCGAGGGCTTTCTCGGGGTCCGGCGTGTGTTCGATACACTCGGACGAAACGACCAGGTCGAAGCTCCCGCTGCCGAAGCACTCGGTCAGGCGCAGAGCGTCAGTAACGACTCCCGAACAGGACGCGCGCTGACTGGATCTTCGCACGAGACCCAGTCCGATATCGCACGCCACTACCTGAGCTCCGCGCTGCGCCAGCCGCTCGGCGAAGAAGCCCAAGCCACAGCCGACATCGAGCGCGCTCTTGCCCGCCACCATCTCGTCCGACAGGAATCGGTCCACGAGGACTTCGACGCGGCGCTGCGTGTCGTACTGGGAGAGCGCTTCCTCGAAGCGATCCCCCATCCGCTCGTAAGAAAGTGTCTTCTCGTCAGGGTCGGTCACGATGGGCGCACTCTGACCCGTCAAGGGTCGGCCGGCGGGGTCTGCCTGAGCAAATAGAGCGGCCTCCGTTTACCTTCCTCGAAGACCCGCGCCAGGTACTCTCCGATCAGACCGATGAAGGCAAGCTGCACTCCACCCAGAATCAGCACCGCGCTGAGGATCGATGCCCACCCTTCTACAAGATCGCCCAGCAGGAAGAAGCTCACGAGGATGTAGCCCAAGTAGACGATTCCGGCCGCTGACACTCCCAGACCTATTCTCGTCGCCAACTTGAGAGGCACCGTCGAGAAGGAGAATACTGCGTCCAGCCCAAGGGCGACCATTCTGGTCCATGAATACTTCGACGCGCCCGCCGCGCGCGCAGGAGCTTCGAAAGGAAGAAAAGTGCGGTTGAAACCTATCCACGAGACCATTCCTCGGAGGAACCGGTGCCGCTCGGGCATTCTCCGAAGGCTCTCGACTGCACGTCGCGAGAGAAGGCAATAATCTGCGGCGCCGGCTACCACCTCGGTGTCGCTAAGGCGATTGATTGCCCAGTAGAAGGCCCTCGATGTCGCTCTCTTCAACCAGGAGGCGTCCCGGGAAGCCGTTCTCACGGTCGACACGACGTCGTAACCCTGACCCCAAAGCTCGACCATCTGCGGAATCAAGCTCGGTGGATGCTGCAGGTCGCAGTCCATCATGAGTACGGCATCGCCGCGAGCAAGATCCAAACCTGCACTGAGAGCCACTTGATGACCGAAATTGCGCGACAGAGAGAACACACGTACACGAGGATCGCCCTTTGCGACCTCGTTGAGTTTCTCCAGCGTCCCGTCGGAGCTACCGTCTTCGACGAAGACTATTTCGTATCTCAGCCCTTCGAGGATCTGCAACACGGAGCTCAACTCGCTGTAGAAGAGCCCGATGACTTCGCTCTCGTCATAGCTCGGGCACACCACGCTAAGGAGGGGAGATCCGGCATTGGGAAGCACGGAGGTCATATTGAGCGCCCTGGTAGCCTGATTGCACGCATGTTACTCGGAGCCCGACGCCCGAGCCGGCACCCGGTCGTGCTCGGCTCGTTCCGCGTCGGCGCGATGGACGTCCACCTCCCCAGAAGACGGCGAAGCCACCGCATCGACATCGATCAGGCAGTGTCTTTCAAGACAGCGCCCGGTTCTCCTGAGTCGTTTCGAAAACACGCATGAATGGTATCGAACATGTTGATGGGGACGAAGATATCGTCGAAGCGGGCGGGAAGACTCGTGTTCGGCCGCTTGAAAACGAAAGCCGCGAGATACTTGACCATATAGCCGACGGAGTGAAGGCGCCCCCTCCGGGTGCACTCTTCGATCTGTAGGTGGTAGCGAGCCGCGGTCTCCGTCAGGGTCTGCTTGCTGAAGTAGGACAGGTGGTACTTGTTGAAGTGATGCCATGCCTTGCCCGCGATTCGAGCCAGAGCGCTGCCTGCGTCGGGTACGGTGACGAACAAATGGCCATCGGGCTTGAGGAGCTTGGCGACCCCCAGGAAGAAGGAGTGGGGGTTCTGGATGTGCTCGATCACATCGATCGCAGTGACAAAGTCGAACTGTTGGCCCCGCCCGGCCGAGCTCGCAGCGAACGAGTCGATGGTTTGCTCGTAGAAGTGAGGTTCGCCCGCGAGGAACTCCCGGTAGAGCGCCGCGGACGGTTCCAGGCCAAAGGCCTCTACCGAGCGCCGGCGGAAGTAGCGAACCAGCTTGCCGCTGCCTGAGCCGACGTCGAGCAATCGAGCACCCTTGCCATCCCCGTAACGCGCGACCCAATCGAAGACCCGCTCGAGGTTGCGAGCGTCGTTGCGGGTTTCTCGCAGGTAGTCCAAATAGGCCGGCTCATAATCGTCGATGTGGTTGTGGAGGTTCGGGTTGACCAGCGGTAGTGCAAAGAGAAAGCCACAGGCCCGGCACCGATAGAACGGTAACCTCTCCTTCTCGAAGACCCTTCGAATGTCAGTGGATTCACAAAGGGTACAGGCGTTTGGCATCTTGGATGGTCGGGACCGACGTTGGGAGACCCTCGGCGCCGCCCAAGCTCGTCTCGACTGGCCAGTGGACACGACCGCAAGTCAAGACGACGTGGTGGCAGAGCCAGGAGCGTCGTGGCGTGATCGGATGCTCAGGCACCCTATCACTCAGGTTGGGACCCTTTTTGAGGCGGCGGATGCTTGCCCAGGCAGACCCCAATGCCCTCGTCAGACGGCCGGCGCTCGCGGTCCGCGTGCCGTGAATCGCCGACTCTGTGGACAAGGCAAGCTCATAGGCCGGCGACCGTCCCGTATGCTCTGGTGGCGGGGAGCCAGTCGGCCTCGCTGCGACCTGACAACGACAACGATGCCAGAAGACCCCGTCAGCCCAGGAAACCACCCCTCCCGCAAGAACGAGGTCTTCGACTGGCGGAAGCACTCCAGCGACCCGAATTCGGCCTCGGTTTCTCGTGCACGCCAGAACCTGCTCGACGGCCTCCGGTCAGAGCGTCTCCTGCCGAACCGGCTCCACCACCTGTGCGGCCTTGCCTCCGGCAAGAAAGTGCTCGATGTCGGTTGCGTGGAGCACGACCTCGAGGCCACGTCAGGCGATGATTGGCTGCACCGCCATCTGGTCGATGTCGCGGCAGAGTGTCTGGGTGTGGACATTCTGGCGGCCGAGATCCAAGAACTGAGCGACAGGGGCTACTCAGTTGTCTGTCACGACCTACTGGCAGGACCGCTGGACGACACTTTCGATCTCATCGTCTGCGGTGAGCTTCTCGAGCACGTGACGGCTCCCGAGGACCTGCTGAGGTCGGCTGCGGTAATGCTTCGGCCCGGAGGAATCGTCGTCGTGACGACGCCGAACCCGTGGTATGTCAACCCCATGTTCAAGAGCGCCTTCGGGCGTTCCACTTTCGTCGATAGCGCCGACCACGTGGCGTGGTACGACCCAAGCACGATGCTGGAGCTCGCGGCTCGCGCCGGACTCGGCTTGACTTTCTTCGGCGGCATCGCGGCCTCGCCGACAGGCTCTCTGTCTTCGCGGTTGTTCTTCGGTCTCGGACGCCTCTGGCTGCTCCTTGGCGTTCGTCGGGAGCTCATGGCCAAGACCCTCGTTTATCACTTGGCCAGATGACGACTGAACTCTTTCGACGAGCAGCGGGCCTCGTCCGGCGGGCAGCCTACAGCTACTACGTCGCCCGGCTCGCGAGGCGCCGGACTCCTTTCCAGTACGTCTTTGTGCTCAGCCACATGCGCTCGGGCTCGAGCTTGCTGGCCAACGTCCTCTGCTCGCATCGGGAAATCTGCGGCATCGGTGAGACCCACATCACCTACGCTACGCCTGACGACTTGGGAATCCTGGTTCGTAACGTTTACTGGGGCCACCGAAAATTCCTCATGAGCGAGCGCTACTGCCTGGACAAGGTGTTGCACGATCCACGATTACCCTCTGTCGGGACTTTGCTGGGGCTCGGTGTTCACTGGATCGTTCTCGTGCGCCAGCCAGAGCCGACGCTCAAGAGCCTGATCCATACGTTCAGCATGACCGAGACGCGAGCCCTCGAGTACTACGCGGGGCGACTCGGAACCTTGAAGAGGCAGGCTCGGCGGTTGTGGCAAGAGGAGTCGGCGGTCCTCCTCGACTACGAGAGGGTCACCGGCGACACCGCCACCGTTCTTCAGGAGCTACGGACCTTCCTCGCACTCGACTCGCAATTGAATCCGCGCTATCGACAATCTCCGAGAGCCGAGCGGCCTGGTACCGGCGATCCCTCACCCAGAATCCGGGCCGGGAGGATCCTCGAGCGGCCCCGCGAGCTGGCCGTCGAAATAGGCCGAGCCTCATTGGAGCAAGCCGAGGAATCCTACAGTGCCTGTCGCGCCGCGGTCCCTCCTCGGAGCTCGGCCGCGAAGCTGAGGTTCGAACGATGAACCTTCCAGCATTCACGAAAACACGGCCATCCGGTAGGCGACCCTTCCCATGAAGATCCACGGCATCTGCCTGGTCAAGAACGAGGCCGACGTTCTCGCACATTCGATCGCCGAGGCACGAGCCTGGTGCGACCGGATCTACATCTACGACAACGGCAGTACCGACGAGACATGGGAGATCGCGCAGTCGCTCGGCGATGAGCGCGTCATGCCTTGGCGAAGCGAGGCGAGACCGTTCCGCGACGGCCTCCGCGCCGAGGTCTTCAACGAGTTTCGCTCCCGCGCCCGACCGGGTGACTGGTGGTGCCGGCTCGACGCGGACGAGTTCTATGTGAGTGACCCCGCCGCCTTCCTGGCACGCGTGCCGCGGGCGTTTCATACGGTCTGGGGGCTACCCGTCGAGTACCACCTTACCGAAGGAGATCTGAGCACGATCGACTTCTCGAGGCCGGTGGAGACCGTGCTTCCCCAGATTCGTCATTACCAGGTAACGAACTCCGAGCCTCGCTTTTTTCGCTACCGCGAACGGCTGAAATGGACCGCCGAGCAAAGCTGGCCGCGACACATGGGCCCGGTTCATCGCGAGCGCATCTTCTATCGCCACTACAAGTACCGCAGTCCTCGGCAGGTTCAGAGACGGCTCGAGACCCGGAGCGAGGCGACAGCGAGCGGCTACCTGCATTTCGGACACGCTGCCGACAAGGGTTGGAGGGGCAAGATCGTCGACGCGGGCGACCTCCAGCGCGACGATGGCAGCGGCACATTCGTCTTCGACGAGAGCTCCCTGCCTCGTCATCGGTCTGCGACCCACGAACTGATCAAACGCATCCTGCACCGAGTTGGAATCTGGCCGTGACCACCTCCAGAGCGGGGAGCCGGTAGGCCTCTCGTACTCCCGCATCGCACGCTCACTTCACCGTCTCGATGGAGCCCGGCCGGGAGCGCCCATGCGCCGACGCCGCGAGCGCGTGCCCCACACGTCGCGTCGCGGACCGCCGCGCTCAGGACCGCATCGACCGCTGAACCAAGATCAAGGAACCACGGTGCTCCAGGCCGCCGTATCGCCGGACTCGAAGCCATCGGCAAAGATGGTCGAGAGGATACGACCGAAGACACCGTCGCTCGAGCCGTCCTGAAGGTAGCTCGACCACGTGATGACGAAGGTCCCCGCACTTTGCGCCGTGACCGATGATCCTGTCTGACCGTCCGTCGTGAACGAGTTGATCTGGAGCTCCGTTCCCTGCGGATTGCCGACAGCATCGTACCTCTGTCCGAAAATGCCGTTCGCCGAGCCGTCTTGTAGATCACTCGTCCACGTGACGACGAAGTCGCCGACATCATCCAGCGCCACCGAGGCACGACTCTGATCTCCAGCGGTATGAGAGTTGGCCTGAAACTCGCTAGCGAGGGGCGTACCGGCCGAGTCGTAGAGCTGGCCGAAGACTCCACGGCCCGAACCGTCCTGAGCGTCGCTTCGCCAAACGATGACGAAGTTACCCGCCTCATCAGCTTCTACCGAAGCATTGCGCTGAGGACCGGTCGTGTAAGAGTTAACCTGAAACTCTCCGCCGAGAGGATTGCCAGCGGCGTCGTAACGCTGGCCGAAGATCCCACTGTCGGAGCCGTCCTGAGAGTCGTCCTGCCAGGCGACCACGAAGTTGCCGACATCGTCGGTGGCGACCGATGGACTCAGCTGAGCGCTGGTGGTGTAGGTGTTGATCTGGAACTCGCCGCCGACGGGATCGCCGGTGGCGTCGTAGCGCTGGCCGAAGATGCCGAATCCTGAGCCGTCCTGGGCGTCACTTCGCCAAGCGACGACGAAGTTACCGACGGCGTCAGCAGCAACCGAAGGATTGTCCTGGATACCCGTGGTGTAGGAGTTGATCTGGAAGTCGCCGCCAACGCGATTCCCCGAGCTGTCGTAGCGCTGGCCGAACACTCCCCTGTCCGAGCCGTCTCGGGAATAGTCTTGCCAAACGACGACGAGATTGCCGACATCGTCTGAAGCGACCGAGGGACGCGACTGGGAGTCCGTGGTGTAGGAGCTAACCTGAAACTCGTCACCGAGAGGATTGCCGGCCGCATCGTAGCGCTGACCGAAGATGCCTTCGCCCGAGCCGTCTTGAGCCCCGCTCTGCCAGACCACGACGAAGTTACCGGTATTGTCCGCGGCCGCCGAGGAGACTCGTTGGGAGTTCGTGGTGTAGGTGTTGACCTGGAACTCCGTTCCGACAGCACCGCCGGCTGCCAGGACGGGTGCGGCGACCAGGAGCCAGGTCACGGCTGCCACCGATGATCGAGGGGACGGTCCTTGCAACATCAACTTCTCCTCTTCGCGCTGACGAGCGTCCGGTCCTCCCAGGCAGAGGTAGCCTATCAGCCGGCCCTTCCGTGGATGCAGCTCTGTGCAAGCTGAGGGTGCGCGCTGGGTACTCGGCCTCTTCAAGGACTCGCGAGGTCACTGTTGAGAGGTCTCGAGGCAATACCGGAGGGTTCGGTCGGCAGCTCGCGTCCCGAGTAAGATCTCGCCGATGAGAGTCAGCATTCTGATTCCCTGCCACAACGCCGAGCGCACCCTGGCGCGCAGTGTGGAGAGTGCGTTGGCTCAGTCGCACGCGGACAAGGAGGTCATCGTCGTCGATGACGGTTCCACGGATGGCAGCGTTCACGTCCTCTCGACTTTCGGCGATCGCATCCGCCTCGAACAGCAGGATAACGCCGGCGGCGGAGCGGCACGCAACAGATTGCTCGAGCTCAGTAGCGGCAGTTGGCTCCAATACCTGGATAGCGATGACTATCTCTTGCCGGACAAGATCTCCGCTCAGGTCGCCTACCTGGAGAAGAACCCGCAGGTCGATGTCTTGTACGGACCCGTCATCCTGGAGGCAAGGCCCGGCGAGCGCGAGGTTCTGGAGATCCCGAAGCCGCGAGATCCGTGGGTGCTGCTGGCACGGTGGTGGCTGCCCCAGACCGGGGCCATTCTGTGGCGCAAGAGCGCTGTCGAGAGCGTCGGAGGCTGGAAAGTGGGTCAGCCCGTCTGTCAGGAGCACGAGCTCTACCTGAGGCTGCTCCAGGCCGGAATGACCTTCCAGTATATCGCCGAGGCCGGAGCTATTTACTGCCAGAAGACCGACTCGAGCGTCTCGACGCAGGCGCCCGGAACGACCCGGCGACACCGGATGGCGATCACCGCCGATCTCGAGCGATTCCTCGGCACCAGCGATCAGCTCACGCCGCAACGGCTCGCGGCGGTTCAGCAGTCGCGATTCGAAATCGCCCGCGTCGAGTGGCACCACGATCGGGCGCAAGCGCTCGCTCTGGTGGCTGAAGTCGAAGCCAAGGCGCCTGGCTTCGTGCCCTCTGGAGCTGCCTTTCCCGGACTCTACCGCTGGCTCTACCGACTTCTCGGTTTCCGCGGTGCCGAGACCGTCGCCGATTGGCGACGAGCGCTCGGACCGGCAAGGGGCGCTTCTTGAGGTCAGCAGCGATCGGAGACCGCACGCTCCTGCCCATCTCGGCCGTCGTGCCCACGCGCGATCGCGCTAGCGTCCTGGAACGCACCTTCGTCAGTCTCGCAGCCTTGGAGGAGCAGCCAACCGAGGCGGTAGTCGTCGACGCCTCGGACGGTCAGGCCACCGCCGAGCTCTGTCGGCGGCCGCCGCGCGGCCTGCGCACCCACCTCAACTACCTGCGCGCGGAGGAGCCCGGCGCCGCAGCGCAGCGCAACCAGGGCGTCGCGGCGGCCACTCAGCCCGCGATTCTGTTCCATGACGACGACATCCTCTTCGAGCCAGATTGCGTGATTCGCCTTTGGGAAGCGGTCAGCGCGGACCCGACGCTCGGTGGTGTCAACGCGATGATCACCAACGAGAGCTACCGGCGACCCGGGAGGGCGAGTCGCTGGCTCTTCCGCTTTCTCCGCGGTCACGCCGAGGACAGCTACGGCGGGCTGTGCCTCGGCCCGGGCCTCAACCTGCTTCCGGACGACAGTGCGGATCTGCCCCCGGTCGTCTCGGTCGAGTGGCTCAGTACGGGGTGCACGCTCTACTGGCGGCGGGTCCTGCCCGACCCTCCTTTCGACAGCTTCTTCCAAGGCTACTCCTTGGGCGAGGACTTGGCCCTCTCCTTGACCGTCCGCCGCGATTGGGCGCTCGCCAACGTTCGCTCGGCCAGGATCCTCCACGACTGCCAGCCGGGTGATCACAAGGCCGATCGAGTGGCTCTCGAGCGCATGACGATTCTGAACCGTTACTTCATCATGCGGCGCCTGCTCTCCAGGCACGGTTTCGGAGATCATCTGAAGTTCGCGGTTTGGCAGGCCTTCGACGTCGCCGGCCAGATTCGCCACGAGCCCCGCGTGGCCCCACGGGTGCTCTGGGGCGCCGCGATTGCCGCCGCGCGCATCGCCACAGGCAGCGCGCTCGAGCCGCGCGACAACGGGGTTCGTCGATGAACGCTCCCCGCGTCTCGATTCTGATCGCGACCAGGGACCGGCCGCAGGAGCTGCGAGTCACACTCGCTTCGCTGGCCGAGCAAACCTGGTCCGACCTGGAGGTTCTCGTGCTCGACGACGGCTCGACGACGCACGACCCGAAGACTCTGGAGAGCGAGTTCCCAAGCGTCAAGATCCTGAGCCGGCCCGAGTCCCGGGGCTACATTCATGCTCGCAACGAACTCATGCGGGAAGCGAGCGGCGACTACTTCGTCCACCTCGACGATGACGCCAACTGGATACGCTCGGACGCCCTCGAACGCGCGATTGCGCTGCTGGAAGCGGACCCCGAGATCGGTGCCTTCGCCTTCCACGTCCACGAGTCGCTGCAACCGCCCGACGGGCCGGGCGCCGCCGGCGTCGAGCCGGTCCGCTCCTTCACCGGCTGTGGTCACATCATCCGGCGTTCCGCCTTCGAGCGCTTCGGCCCACTCAGGACCGAGTTCGAGTTCTACTGCGAGGAGATCGACTTCTGCCTCGAGCTGTGGCGGGCGGGACTGCGAGTGGTGACCGATCACAGTCTGGTCGTCCATCATCGCGTCGATTGGCAGCTGCGTGACCGGATCCGAGAGAGCAACGAAGGCGATTTCGACGGCCATCTGGCCAAGGACCGCCGGGTCCGGATCGGGACCCGCAACGAACTGTGGTGGATCACCGAGCGTGCGCCATTGATCCTGCTGCCCATTCTGACAGTCAACAAGATCGTCAAGCTGGCCTTCTTTCACAACCGGCGAGGTTTCCTCGGCGCCGTCCTGCGCGGCGTGGGAGACTGGCTGCGCCTCGTGCCACGGCTCGCCAGAACGCGGGATCCGCTCTCGCTCAAGACGTTCCGCCAATGGCTCGATCTGCCCGCCTGAGACCCGGGGCCGCGACTCCGATGGAGCCCTCCGACCGAGCAGCCTCGCCATCCGCGTCCTGGCTCTGTTGTCAGATCGGCGCCCGCGAGCACTACGCCGTGGCCCACGGTCTGCATGTCCGGGGACTCCTGGCCAGCCTCTTGACCGACGCCTGGGTACCGCCCGGCTCAGCCGCGCGCTGGTTGCCCGGAGCTCGTTTCCGGCGTCTGCGCGAACGCTATCGCTCGGAGCTCGCAGGTGCTCGCGTCGAGGCCTTCACCCGTTCCCTTCTCGCCTTCGAGTGGCGACATCGCTCGCGGCCACGCGACGACTACTGGCCGACCATCCTGCTTCGCAACGAGTGGTTTCAAGAGCGAGTCCTCGAACGCGTCGCGGACACCGGTGGCCTCGACTCTCTGGCTCGCGGAGGAACCGTCTTCGCCTACAGCTACGCGGCTCGACGCATCCTCGCCGCCGCGAAGAAGGCAGGCTGGACCACGGTCCTCGGGCAGATCGATCCCGGACCGGTCGAGGAGGAGATCGTGACCGCTCACGAGCGCCGCTTCCCCGAGCTCCGATCCCGCTCACGGCCGGCGCCCACCGAGTACTGGCAGCGATGGCGCGAAGAGTGCGACCTGGCGGATCACATCGCGGTCAACTCACACTGGTCGTTCGCCGCGCTGAAGAGGACCGGAATCGACTCGAGCAAGCTCCGCGTGGTCCCCCTGGCCTACGAGCCGCGGCAGCGGGCGGCCGGGGCGCCGCGCCGGTATCCGAGCGCCTTTTCCCACGAACGTCCGCTTCGCGTCCTCTTCCTCGGTTCGGCCATCGTTCGCAAGGGCGTTGCCGAGGTTCTGGAGGCGAGCCGCCTGCTGGCCACGGAGCCGATCGAGTTTCATTTCGTCGGCCCCCTGGGGATCGAGGCGCGGGGACACGAACTGAACAATCCGAAGATCCGCTGGCACGGCCCGGTGCCACGCAGCGGCACGGACGAGCACTACCGAGAAGCCGACGTGTTTCTCTTCCCGACTCTTTCCGACGGCTTCGGCCTGACCCAGCTCGAAGCCAAGTCTTGGGGTCTACCGATCGTTGCATCTCAGTCGTGCGGCGAGGTCGTCGACGACGGTGAGACCGGCTGGGTGCTGCCCGAAGTCTCGGCCGAGGCCATTGCCGCGACCCTCATCCAGTGCCTGAGCCATCCCGCGGAGCTCGCTCGCATGTCGGCCGCTACGGCTGTGCCGGACCCACGCTTCAGCCCCCAAACCGTGATCACGCAGCTGGTCGAGCTCGCTCGAAGTGCCGAATGACCGGGTCGGACTGCACGGTCGTCTGCTGCATCGAGTCGGGAGCGCTCGAGCCGATGACCTTGCGACTCGTCGAGAGCCTGCGGCGGTTCGGCGGACGACTGGGGGAGTGCCCCGTCATCGCCGTCACCCCTCGCCCCGGTCCGCCGTTGAAGCGCTCGACCCGAGAACAGCTGACCCGGCTCGACGTCGAATCCGTTCGGCTCACCGGCTCGGATCCCTACCCCTGGTATCACTTCCTCAACAAGGCTCGAGCTCTGCGAGCGATCGAGGACCGCCTCTCGACCGAGCTCATCGCCTTCATCGACAGCGACGCACTGGTCGTCGCCGAACCGCGACAGCTTCTGCTCGATTCGGCCGTCGACTTCGTCGCCAAGCCGGAGGCGGGGAGCATCGAAACGACCGGCGAAGGCGACTCCTACGAGCCGCTGTGGGCCGCCTTCGCCGCGACATTGGGGATCGAGCTCTCGGCCCTGCCGTGGGTCGAGCTGCCCGAGACTCGGCAGAGCGTGCGCTTCTACGTCAACAGCGGAGTCTTCGCCTACCGGCGGGAATGTCGCCTCGCGGCGACTTACCTGGACAACGCGCTGCGGCTCCTCGACGCCGGCATCGCGTGCCGGCGCAGCGGCATCCACTGGATCGAGCAGGCCGCCCTCGGACTGTCCGTCATCCAGCGCGGTCTGCGCTGGCGCCCACTGACGGCTGGCTACAACTTCAGTCTGACGGCGTGGGGCAAGGGGTTCCGAGGCCTCGAAGCGCCAGCCGACACTCGCGTTCTGCATTATCATAATTCCATGCAGAGCGAGTCCTGGCCGGCCTTCCTCACCTGGTTGAGCGGCCCCTTCCCCGAGGTCCACGACTGGCTTCGCCACGAAGGCCCGATTCGCGACTCGGCGAGGCCGCACCACCGGCTCGAGTCGAGGATTCGACGCTTCTGGTGGAGCCACCGGCGACGCCGATTCCTCGCAGACTGTCGGACCCTCTGACGTGCTCGGCGCCGAGCTCTCCGGTTTCTACGCCCAGCTGCTCGCGGTGGTGGTCGGCTTGGCCTTGGCCCTCGATCTTCGCCACGACCTCCTGCGCATCGTGAGCGCGCGCAACGTCGTCCTCTGCGGTTACCTGAGCTGGTACTTGCTCGAGGCCCTGATCATCCCCGAGGCCCTGAACCTCGGCTACACCCAGAGCGAATACGACTTCGGGGTCTTCCTCCTGGGCCTCTCGATCACCTGCTTCCTCCTCGGCTACCACAAGCTGCCGCCGACTCGCGCCATCGATTCGATGGCGATCCGACTCTCGCTTCTCGAACAACCTCGTCATTTGTGGGCGGTCACCGTATCGGCGGCACTCATCGGCCTGGCGCCGGTGCTCTACTACGGCGGCCTCAACCTCATCGACACGGTGCGCGGCTTCATGGGCATGCATCGCTCGTGGGGTGGCGGTATCGGGCGCGCACAGTTCGGTCAGGTGCGCGACGCGATGCTCATGCTTGAGCTGTTCCTGATCGGTCTGGCCGGCCTGGCCACGGTCTACGCCCTGCGTCGCGACGAGCCGGCGTGGAAGCGCACCTTCGCCGCGCTGGTCGTCACCTACGCCGTGCTGCGCGCATACGGCACCGGCACGCGCTCATCACTGCTGATCACGGCGATTCCCATCGCCATGGCCGTCGTATGGCGATTGCCCCTGCACTACCGGCGCCGGCTGATTCTGCTCATGGTGCCGCTCGGCTTCTTGTTCTACGAGTACTCGATCGCGGTCGTCGCCGGCCGAGAGCGGGGGATTCTCGCCTGGGGGGCCGAGACCCAGTATGTCGGCTTCGAGATGTTCCGAGAGCTGCTCTTCATCACCAAGTACTTCCCGGGCAGTTACGAGTTCGTCTGGGGCCAGAGCTACATTGCGGAGCTGGTCAATCCGATTCCGCGTTTCCTCTGGGAGAGCAAGCCGCCACGATTCGGCGTCACTTATGCCGCCATCGTGGCGCCCGGTTCGGTAGGCACCGGCTACACTGCGGCATACGGCATCGTCGGCGAGATGTACATGAACTTCGGCATCGTCGGGATCCTCTTGGTAAGCACGGTCGGCGGCTGGATCTGTCGCACCTGGGACCGGCTCGGCGAAGTCGCCTTTCAGTACATCACCGTCATGACGTTTTATGCGATGGGTCTGGCCGGCTTCTTCGTCATCGGTCGTTCCTTCACGTTTCCCGTCTTTTATCAGGCGATCTTCGTCTTCCTCGCCGTCATCGTGGTCACTCAGAGGGAGTACACGCAGCACTTGGCCGCCTCGCGCGCCGGCGGCGAGATCGCCCCTCAACGCTCGTGATTCGACCGATCCGGCTGGCCTTCTTGACGGTCATGCCGTCTCCCTACCAACGCCAGTTCCTCGGCGCTCTGGCGGCGGACGCGGAGTTCGAGGTGTCGGTGTTCTACTACACCGCCGCGGCGCCCGATCGCGACTGGCGGCCGGACGCGCTCGCCCCCTTCGAGCGGATCCTCGACGGTCGCACTCTCGACTGGCTCGGACCGTCGGCGCACTGGAACCCGACCGCGGTGCGAGACCTCGACGCCTTCGGTTCCGACCTGGTCGTCGTCAGCGATTACTCCTCGCTGACCGCGCAGCGGGTCATGCGTTGGTTGCGGCATCGCTGCCCCTGGGTGTTCTGGGGCGAGGTGCCCGCCATGCGCCGGCGCGGGCCTCTCGGCCGCGCGGTGCGCTGGGCACTGCAGCGCCCGATCGCTCGAGCCGACGCCATCGCGGCCATCGGCAGCCGAGCGCTCCCCGCCTATCGCCACCTCAACGACCGAGCTCCGGTGGCCAACATCCCTTATCACTGCGACACCGAGCCCTTCGTCCGCGCCGCAGCCGGTCGCCGCCACGACAAGTCGCGAGTCACGGTGCTGTTCAGCGGCCAGATGATCGAGCGCAAGGGCGTCGACCCGCTCCTTCAAGCCTTCGTCACTGTCGCCGAGCGCCACGCCGAGGCCCAGCTCGTCCTGGTTGGCGCCGGACCGGAGCTGGAGCGCTATCGAGCGGCGACCCCGGACCGGATCGCCGGGCGAGTGCATTTTCTCGGTTTTCGGCAACCCGCGGAGCTGCCGAAGCTCTTCGCCGAGGCGGACCTCTTCGTCCTGCCCAGCCGCCACGATGGTTGGGGCGTCGTTGTCAACGAGGCGGTGGCAGCGGGACTGCCGATCGTCGTCACCCGCGGAGTCGCGGCCGCCGACGACCTCGTGCGCGAAGGCGTCAACGGCTTCGTGGTACCGGTCGACGGCGTAACGGCACTCGCGTCGGCGCTCGATGAGCTGCTTTCGTCAGCCGATCTGCGCCGGCGCTTCGGCCGAGCCTCGAGCGAGCTGGCCGCCGACTGGACCCTCGCCAAGGGGGTCGAGCGCTGGCGCTCCTTGTGCGCGCGGGTTCTCGAGAGCGCAGGCGTCGAGCGATGACCACCGCGCTGCCAGTCGTCGTCGTCATCCACATTCAGAAGAACGCGGGCTCGACCTTGCATCACGTCCTGTTGCGCAACTACGGGCCGCGCTTCGCTCGCCGGGCGCTTCGGCGACTGATTCACGGCCGTCCGATCAACGCCGGCATCCCGGCGGCGATACGGGCCGTGCCCGCCGGCGAGCGCTTCGTCGCCGGCCACTTCAGCTTCGGCGTGCACGAGCTGATCGCGCGACCGTGCAGGTACCTCTGCATGCTGCGCGATCCCGTGCGTCGGCTCGTCTCCCTCTATCACTACTCGGCTTCGACCCCGGGCGCGTACTACCACGAGCACGCGGCGGGCCGGAGCGCCCGCGAGTTTCTGCTCGACACGGAGCTGATGGAGCTCGACAACGGTCAGGCGCGATTCCTCGCCGGCGGCAGCGACGATCTGTTCATCAATCGCACGCCACTCGGCGAGTGCGATGCCGCATTGCTCGAGCGCGCCAAGAGCAACGTGCGCGAGCACTTCTACTCGCTCGGCCTGGTGGAGCGCTTCGACGAATCGCTCCTGTTGTTCCAGCACGAGCTCGGTTGGCGCGACTGCTTCTACGTGTCGCGCAATGTCCGGCGGGACCAGCGTGCCGCCCCCGACCTCGACTCCCAGCTTCTCGCTGAGGTGGCGGCCAAGAACCAGCTCGACATCGAACTCTACGAGTGGGCTCGTCGGCGCTTCGAGAGCCGGATCGCCGAGCTCGTCCCGCCGATCTCCGAGCGGCTCGACGGTTTCCGCGCGCACAACCGGCGCTTCGGCGCCATGCGCCGGCCGCTCATCGATCTCTACGATCGCGTCAAAGAGCTGCTCGGCCTGTAGAGTTCAGCGGCGTCGTTGGAAGGTCCAATCGTGAAGGTGCTCCTCGTCTCGTCCAACTCCGGCTCGCGTGGCGGCGGCGAGATCTACTTGGGGCGGCTGGCCGAGGGCCTCACGGCACTCGAGCACGAGGTCCATGTCCTCCTGGCCAGCGATCCGGTGATGGACGAGCTCGCGAGCCGGATTGGATCTTCCGCCCAGGTTCATCGGCTCGAGCTGCGCAACACGTATCGGCGTCGGCTGCGAGTCCTCGGCGCAACCCATGACCGGCGCCAGATCGGCCGGCTGACGATCGAATTCCAGCGCTTGGGGCCGCGCGTCGTGCACCTCAACCAGCAGGTGGCCGAAGACGGGCTCGATCTCTTGGCTGCCGCGAGTTGCACCGAGCTGCCGACCGTGTCGACCATTCACATCCCGGGCTCGCCGAAGAAGCTCGGTGCCCTGGCCGGCGGGCTGCGTGAACGGGTGGCGCGACGCGCCCTCGAGCGATCCTCCGCCCTCCACATCGCGGTTTCACGGCAATCGGCGAAAGAGCTCCTGCGCTGGCTGCCGTTCTTGGGAACCGAGGACCGTCTGTACCCGGTGCACAACGGCGTCCCGGCGCCGCCGGCGGCGGGTGAGGCCAGCGCCCTGCGCCGGAGGTTTCGCGACCAGTGGCGGGTTGCCGAAGACGAGCTCGTGCTCGGCTGCGTGGGCCGCATCGAGGTCCAGAAGAACCCCCTCTTCGTCATCGAGCTGTTGGCGGCTCTCGTCGCCCGGGGCCTGCCGGTGAAGGGCGTGTGGATCGGGGATGGGCGCCTGCGAGGCGAGGTCGAGGCTGCGATCGCCCGGCACGATCTCGAGCGACGCATGGTCCTCGACGGGTGGCGAGACGACGCCGCAGCGCGACTGCACGCTCTCGATGTCTTTCTCATGCCGTCCAAGTTCGAGGGCCTGCCGCTGGCGTTACTCGAAGCGATGGCCGCCGGCCTGGCGTGCTGTGCCAGCGCCACCGACGGGATTCCGGAAGCGATCGACGACGGAGAGAACGGACTGCTCGGTGTCGCCGGCGACCTCGCGGGCTGGGTCGAGAAGCTCTCTCCTCTGCTGACCGACGCCGAGGAGCGTCGGCGTCTAGGCTCGGCTGCCGGCGAGACCGCTCGCTCACACTTCAGTCTCGAGGCGATGGCGCGGCACACGCTCGAGGTCTACGCCGAGGCGATCGCCCGTGAGCACGCGGGAAGGAGGCCGGCCTGAGGCTGCTCCAGGTCACGCCCTATCTCCATCCGCGGGCCGGCGGGCCTCCGGTCGTCGTCCGTCACCACTCCGCCGTGCTGGCCGAGCGGGGTTGGGAGATCACGATCCTCACCACCGACCTCTACGGCGCCGAGGAGCGCGACGAGATCGCGGCCGCGGTGCCACCGAGCGTCGAGCTCGAGCTGCTGACCGCCGATCGGCCGGCACTGCTGGGCCTGAGCTCGCGGGCTGGCGCGGTCCTGGCACGGACCGTCGCGGCGAGCGACCTCGTCCAGGTCCATACCCTTTGGCACCCGTTCTTTGCTCCTACCCGCCGGCTCTGCCACCGCCACGGAAAGCCCTACGTTGTCATGCCGCACGGCATGCTCGATCCCTATTCCCTCGGCGTGCACCGGCTCCGCAAGGCGCTCTATCTGGCGCTCGTCGAGAAACGCAACCTGAGAGGGGCGGCGCGCACCCTCTACACCACCGACGAGGAGCGCGCCTTGGCCGAAGCCAACGTCAGCGGCCTGGCACCAGCCGCCATCGTGCCCCTCGGTTCCGACGCGCCTCACGATCTCGATCCGACTCCCCTGCGAGCGGGGTTCCTGAACCGCTTCCCCAGCACCCGCAATCGCCGATGCCTGCTGTTTCTCAGTCGCATCCACCCCAAGAAGGGGCTCGACCGACTACTCGATGTCATGCCCCGGCTCCTCGAGCGGCGGCCGGACATCATGCTCGTCGTCGCCGGTTCGGGCGAGGCAGGGCATATGGCCGCCACCCGTCGGCAGATCGAGAGCTTGGGACTCGCCGGCTCGGTGCTGCTTTGCGGCCGCTTGGCCGGCGATCTGAAATGGGGTGCCTACGCCACCGCCGAGATCTTCGTCCTGCCCTCGCGGCAAGAGAACTTCGGGCTGGTCGTCGCCGAGGCCATGCAGATGTCCCTGCCGGTGGTGGTCTCCGACCGGGTGAACAGCCACGTCTACGTGGCTCGAGCGCAGGCCGGCGTCGTCTGTGATTGTGCGGACTCCGGCGCGCTGCACCGGGCTCTGGCGGATCTGCTCGACGAGCCTTCGACGGCTGCGCGCATGGGCGCCAGAGGCCGCTCCTTCGCCGTCCGCGAGCTCACCTGGGGCGCCAGTACCGATCGGCTCGAGAGTTGTTACGCTGAGGTTTTGGGAGACTGCTGAGTTCCGTGCGCCTGGACACGTTTGACAACCGAGAGTTCGAGCGCGGACGATCGCGCCTCGTCGAGGCGCTCTGGCTGACCATCTCCTGGCTGCTGGTCGCCTCTTGGCTTCCCGGCTCGAAGCAACGCGTCTTCTGGCTTCGCCTCTTCGGCGCGCGGATCGGGCGCGGCGTGAGGCTCAAGCCCCGCTTGCGAGTCAAGTTCCCGTGGCGGCTCGCGGTGGGCGACCACGTGTGGCTCGGCGAGGGCGTCTGGATCGACGACCTGGCGCCGGTCACGGTCGGCGACCACTGCTGCATCTCCCAGGATGCCTACCTCTGCACCGGTAGCCACGACTGGTCGAGCGAGGACTTCGCGTTGACCACGGCGCCGGTCACGATCGAGGACCAATGCTGGATCGGCGCACGAGCGGTGGTCGCGCCCGGCGTGACCTTGCGCCAAGGAGCGGTGCTCGGGCTCGGCGCGGTTGCCGTCTCGGACCTCGAGCCGTGGTCGGTCTATCTCGGCAATCCCGCCGGCCGCGTCCGTGGTCGTCACCTCGATTCGGACACCGCGCGAGCGACCCCGTGAAGGCCTCCGTCGTTCTGATCGCCACGCTGATCTCCTTGAACGGCAACCAGGCTCGCCTCGAAGAGCCCTTGGGCGACCTGCTCCGAGTCGGGGAGACCGGAACGGTGTTCTACGAGCTGCAGATCGGCGAGGAGCTCAAGATCGTCAACATCGGCTTGGCCGAGGTCACCGAATCGACCGCATCCCGCACCCTCATCGAGGTCGAGCGGGGCACCGAGGTCCAGACCGGTCAGCAGGCGCGGTTCGAGGTTCCCCTAGCCCGCTTGTCGCCTTCCTACTTGGTGCGTTTGGTCGAGCTGATCGTCGAAGATCCGGAGTCGACCGACGAGGCTCCGAGCCCGGCTGACGAGAGCCGACAAGCCGGCGCGGAGCTGCCGACGGATCTGCCCGCGGATCTCGAGGGCCCGATTCTCGCCTTCGTCGACAGCTGGCGAGAAGCCTGGCAGCGACAGGACGTGGCCGGCTACTTGGCGTGCTACTCGGAGCGCTTCGAGCCGGGTGACGACTCGACGGTCGAAGCCTGGCGCGAGATTCGAACTCGCCGTCTCGAGGCACCCGAGTTCATCGAAGTAGAGCTCGACGAGATCCAGCTGGACCCGGTCGACGACGACGAGGTCCGCGTGCGCTTCGATCAGACGTACCGTTCGGACAGCTACCGCGACGAGGTGAGCAAGGAGCTGACCTTGGTGCACGAAGCCGCGGTCTGGCGCATTCTCCGGGAGCGTTCGCTACCCTATGATGAGAACTAGTCCGCACCGGCTCGGGCGCCGCTTCTTGATAGGGTTCGCCGGTCACTCGAGGAGCTTGAAATGAGGGAACTGCCACTCGATGCCGCCATCTACGTCGCCGGCCACCGAGGTCTCGTCG
>CALZKB010000042.1 GCA_945787575.1 Thermoanaerobaculia bacterium
TCGGCAGCGCGCCGAACGCGCTGGGAGCCGGCCAAGAAGGACGGCGTTCGCGCAAAGATGTGGATCGATCTGACGATCGAGTTCAGACCTCAGTAACGCGCTGGAGGGGACGGCAGACGCCGGAGCCGAGCGATTCAGGAACCGTTCTCGGTCTCGCTCTCCAAAGGTGGCAACACCGGCTCGGTCGCCAAGCGCCCGGCGAGACTCGTGAGAACCGGCTCGAGCGCCTCGCGGAACGTGGCGGCCGGATCCGGGTCCCCTTCGCCGAGCTCGAGGGCACGAGCCTTGCTGATGGGAGCTTCCACGCGCAGGGCATCAGCCCAGATCATCCTGCCGTTTTTCGCCTCCCACAGACGCGCGCTGAAGGCCGTCACGAAGGTGCGTTGATCGGTCGCCAGGCCGGGGAGCTTGCCCATGGTTCGGCTCATGAGCCCGGGGGTCACAGCGGAATACTCGGTCAGGGCGCCCCCCACGACGTAATCGACCCCTAGAATGCGGCCCGCCTTCACCGCCGTGGCGGGGGTGAGCTCCCCTCTCGCCGACAATCCTTCTTCGACCGCCAGCCGATCGAGCTCTTCGCGCTCGACGACCTCGAATAGACCGGTGGCTTCGAGGTGGCGCGAGAAGATGTCGCGGGCGGCACCATCACCGCGCGACAGCCACCACTCATCGGCCACGGGGGCGGAGAAGTGGAGCACCGCGATCCGAGGCAGACGATCCGCGCCGTCCGCCTCCCCTTCGGCGGCGACCGCGAAGGAGGGTACCGATAGCGAGGCGGCCAGGATCGATGCGAGCGCGAGCCTTGCCGGGGGCGGAAGGTCGAAAAAAGAGGCCCGACGCCACCAGCACCGGGCCTTCTCGGTAACCGTCACCGACTCCCTGCTCAGTCGATCTTGATTGTGTCCTTAGCGCTCTCGCGGCGACGGCGCTCTTTCGCGTCGTACTCGGCCATGCAGGAGCCCTGGATCACCAGCGCGCACTCCAGATAGTCGGCGACCTCGATCACCATCGCGCGAATCGCCTTGCCTGCCGGAGTGTCCTTCTCCCTGGCCAAGTTGCCACCGAAGCCCCCCTTGTAGAGGCCGATGTCGAACCCCTTGTCTTCCGAGCGTGCTTCGACCGTGCGCGTCGTCGTCACGGCTCCGGTCGTCGTGTCGACGACGCGGATATCGACGGCGAGGTAGATCTGCTTCTTCTTGCCGCCAAGGCGCACGCCGCGGAACCCGATACCAGCGCGATCGCGCCCGCTCTCCTCGTACGCCGTCACCGTACCGGTCACGAGATACTGAGCCCCGACCATCTTGCCGATCTCCGCGGCCGTCGACGGCTCGACCCGTCCGGAAGCTCCGAGGTCCTGCTCGTCGAGGATCGCGCCGAGCCGGTTGCGCTCGACCATCTGGAAGGACCCGACCGAGGCGAGCTCGTTGGTCAGCATGCCGGCCAGATCGCGACCGACGCCCGAATGCCACCAGTAGACGCCGGTCACGTTGTTGCCGAAATCGTTGACCGCCATAACCGGCCCTTGAGCGGAGGCGAGCGCCGGTATGAACAGCCCGACTACTGCGCAGAGGGCAATGAAGTTTCGTCCGTGCATTCCCTGTTCTCCTTCTGAGTCTCGTTGGAATCCAAAAAGCGAGGGCTGCTCGCGGACCGCGCCAAGCGCAGGCCAACGTGAGCTGCTAGTGTCATTGTTACATGGCGCGCGACCCGAGCGGTTGTTACCGATCGACGAGCACGAAGGGCGCCTGAGAGAGGCGAGCGGATGATTGTGGCTCCCGGCGAAAGCGGATGGCGCTGCATCACCCAGCCCGACCATGCGAGACTCAGTCGGAGGATCCTCGAGCTCTGGCGACGTGACCCGCTGCCCAGCCACCCACGGCGTAGGGAGCTGCTGTTCGCGACCGGCGAGCACGACAATGGATGGCAAGAAGCGGATTCCGCGCCGCGGCTGGCTCCGACCGCGGATCGACCGGTCGACTTTGCCACTCATCCCCCATCGGAGCGATATGAGATCTGGCGGCGTGGGATCGACCGACACAGCCGCCGTAGTCCTTACGCCGCGGCGCTGATCGCCGAGCATGCAGGGTTCCTGCATTCGCTGGACGGCGAGGACGATGAGCTCGAAGGGTTCGTCGGAGAAGTTCGGGCCCGTCGCGACGAGCTCGCCACGCAAGCTGGGCTCGAGCTCGCCACGCTCACCGCCGACTACCGTTGGCTCCACCTCGCCGACTTGCTCTCCCTCGTCGCCTGCACCCAGTGGCCCGACCGCTTCGAACGCTGGGGATTCGACATCCGGTGGATCGACGATCGTCTCGCCGTCTCGCCGTTTCCGTTGGCCGGAGTCACGACCTTTGCCGTCGCCGGGAGACGGCTTCCCAAGCGCTCGTACAAGGGTGATTCCGACCTCGCCGGCGAGCTCGCGGCGGCAACGTGGCAGGAGTTCATCTTCAAGTTGGGGCCAGGCAGCTGAGCGCCAGATCCGCGCCGGAACGCATGATAGCGTGGCCGAATGCAGGATTCTGCCGCTGACGGCCCCGAAGGCGCCGGCGACCGACTGCGAGTTCTGATCCCTTCCCCCCTCGGAGTCATCGGGTTGGAGTTCGAGGACGGAGTGGTCGGGGGGGTCGAGATTGTACCCGTCGGCAAGCGCCGTCAGCAGTTCCGCGCCTTCGTCGATCTTTCGGTCTCGGATCGCTCTGACGAGCTCGACGAAACGATCGGGCGTCTCTCGGAGTACTTCGCCGGAGCGAGGCGAAAGCTCGACATCGAGTACGACATCGCACTCACCGGCGTGGACGAATTCGGCACGCGCGTCCTCGAAGAGACGGCCAGAGCGCCGTACGGCCGGACTCGCACCTACCAGCAGATCGCGGCCGCCATCGGACGTCCCGGCGCCTATAGGCAAGTCCTCTCGGCGCTCGTGGCCAACCCACTACCGATTCTCATCCCCTGCCACCGGGTCGTACCCAATCGGGCGGGCATCGGCAGCTACGTCGCCGCCACGGCCAAGAAGGAGTGGCTTTTGAAGATGGAACGGCGCAGCCTCGCCGAAGGCTAGCCTTCACGACCGCTCGAGCTTCATCGTGAGTCGCCGTCGACGATCGGATCGAGCGTGAAGGCGAGTTCGAGCCGGGAATCGGCGTCGGCGATCAGCTCGCGCCGCACCGTCGCGTAGCCCTCCCGCTCGACCTCCAAGGTGTGGACCCCCGCCGAGAGCATGAGCCCGGCGTGGAGATCCGCGAGCTCGGCCCCCGAGCCGAGGAGGTTGCCATCGAGATAGACCAGGGCGTTCGACGGCTCGACCGTAAGGTGGAGTCGAGCCATTTCGACGCCACTTCTCGTGCCCTTGAGACGGCTGACGACCTCCTCCCCCGTCTCCTGCCTCTCACGGCGCTCCAGCCGAAGTTCGGGTTTCACCGCCTCGCCCTCCAGCATGTCGATCTCCATATCGAGCACCAGTCGATTGAGTACTTTGACGGTGCGCGACTGGGTCTCGAAACCGGGCTTGTAGAAGGAGATCTCGTAGACGCCCTTTTCGAGCCACAGATGCCCCGGAAAGCCGTCGTACTGCCGCGCGATTCCCACATACTGTCCGTCGACGTAGATCTCGGTGCTCTTCGGCCGGACCTTGAGATCGATCGCTCCCATCCCGTAGCCGGCCCGATCCGAGTAGACCACCGGACCGACCGGGCCGTAGCCCCATCCCCAGTAGCCCCAGTATGGGTGCCAGTAGCTGGGATAGCCGTAGCCGAACCCGAAGCCGTAACCATAGCTGTGGCGGTAGTAACCGTGGCCGCGGTAGTGTCCACCGTGCCGGCTCGTCGATCGAGACCGATCGTGCCGGGTCCGAGTCCGCGCGGCACCCGAGCCGCCGTGAGCTCGGCTCGATGCCGAAGAACGAACCGATCCGCTCCGCGAGGAGCCAGAGCGCGGGACGGCTTGACGAGAGCTCGATCCCGAGCCCGCCGAAACGGTCGCGGACGACGATCCACTCGACGAGGAGCTGCTCGAACGGCTCGCGCTGGAGCCGCTTCGCGAAGAGCTCGCTTTGTCACCCGGCGAAGCGGTGACTGCGTCGGCAGTCATCCAGGATGCGATCGCCAAAGCCACGACGGTGAGGATGGGAGCGGGGGAATTCCGGAGCTTTTGGATCATGGCGAACTCCTCTCGGCAGCGAAGTCTCTCACCAGAGCTATCTTGCAAACAGCGGGCCAGTTCACTCGAGTTCGACAGCCCCTTCGGTAGAGGAGGGTTCGCGGCTAGCGGCATGACGGAGTGTCCTCGGACCGGCAAAGTCGGCGTCCTCAGGAAAGGTCAAAGCCGCTCCGCCGGGAGATCCAGCCGGGGATCGAGCTGTTCGAGCTCCCCCAGCAGTTTCCGGTTGTTGCCGGTCTCTGCCGACGGTGGGACGATCTCCGTCTGATAGTAGTGGTCACCCTTGGTGCCGTCGACGGCGGCGACGCCCTTGTCGACAAGCCGAAAACGCTGCCCGCTGCGCGTGCCCGGAGGTATCCGGACCTCGACCGGACCGTCGATAGTCGGCACCCGCACGGAGGCGCCGAGGCTCGCTTCGGCGACCGTGATCGGGACCTTGGCGAAGATATCGCTCCCCCTGCGGCTGAAGTAGTCGTGCGGCCGCACCCGGATCACGACGTAGAGATCTCCCTGCCCGGCGAGCCCCGCGTTGCCTTGGTCGCGTACTCGCACGCGACTCCCGTCGCCCACGCCGGGTGGAATCCGGACACGGACCCGCTCGAGGTGCACTTCAAAACCGCGCCCCTCGCACGGCTCGCAGCCGGCGCCGGCACACTCCTCACAAACCGATTCGCGCTGCACTGAGAGTGAGACGACGACGCCGCGGATCGCCTCCGCGAAGTCGAGCCCTACTTCGGATTGAAGGTCGACTTCGGCCGCTTCGCCCCCGTCGATCGGTTCGGGACTTTCCGCCGGCAGCAGCTCGAGCACCAGCTCTTCGAATCGGTAGACTAGGTCGGGGGCGGTCAGCTTCGCCCGTCGCACTCGGTGCTTTACCTGGGCACTCCTCGGGCGTGCCGCTCCCTCGGCCCAAGCTCTCCTGGCCCTCACATCGGACAGCAGGGCGTAGGCTTGGGCGGCTGCCTTGAAGCTGCGCTCGGCCCTCGGATTCCCGGCATGCAAAGCCGGGTGCCATCGCCTGGCGAGCTTCTGATAGGCCCGCCGGATCGTCAGGCTGTCGGCATCGCGAGAGACCCCCAGGACTTCGTAGGGATCGACCATCAGGCCAAGTCTAGCAGTCCGTGACCGCCGTTCAATCGTACCGGGGACTTACGTCGCGGGCTGCAGGCCTGCGTTTCTCACCGCGTTTCGAGCGTGCGGTGGAGACACCAAGACGATGGAGATGAACCGCTCGCGAGGCGTCGCGACCGAGGGCACCACGGGCGTAGCTGTAGCTACACCGCGGATGAACGACCGAGTGCAAGGCAGCGGAAGCGGGCAGATCCGCACTAGCAGCCGGAACGACAGATTCAGGCTATAGGCGCACCACCTCCAACGGCTCGCAGGCAGGTGCGGTGAGCAGAACCCGAGCCCCGGCGTCGCCTATCGCCTCAGCTACGAACTTCTTGCGCTCCCCCGGCGCGAGAACCGCGATGCATCCGCCGCCCCCGGCTCCCGTCGCCTTGCCTCCCCAGGCCCCATGGACGGCCGCGACGGCGAGAAGGCGCTCGATCTCGGGCGTCGAGACCCCGTCCGCCAAACGGCGGCGATGGGACCACTCGTCGCTCATCGCGGCACCGACGGCAGCGAGATCTCCCGACTCGAGGGCAGCCGCCGCACGAGTCGCCGCTTTGCAGATGCCGTCGAAGTGAGCGATGCTCTCGGCTTCACCGTCGAGTCGACGGCGAATGACTTCCCAGTTCTTGCCGGCGGAGAAATGGCTGCGGCCCGTGTAGGCCACGATCAGGCTCCTCCCCAGTGCGTCCAGGTCGCAGTCGAGCGGCCTCACCTGCTCTCCACCGACGGCATAGAGGATCTCCAACGCCCCGCCGAGCAGAGGCGGATACTGATCCTGCCGTCCGGTCGGCAGCCCCATCAACCGAGCCTCGAGATCGCGAGCCAACGCCGACACCCGCGAAGGACTCGAGGGCGGTCGATCGAGCAGCGCCTCGACGCTCGCGATCAGCCCCACGGCCAGAGCCGAGCTCGCCCCTAGCCCACCTCCGCGAGGAGAGCCGCTCGTCACGCGAACATGCACGGGAGGTGCCGCCAGCTCCTCGAGAATAAGTCCGATGAGGTCGGTCGTCGGCTCCCGGCCCAACTCGATAGCCGTCGCGGCCCGAAACGATGTCCCGCCTTGCTCGACCGCGAAGCCACCCCCGGACAGCCGTAACTCGACCTCCACCGGAAGGTCGATCGCGACGTTCACCGTGCGAGCGCCCCGATGAAGCACGCCGAGCGGCCAGATGTCGAGCGTTCCACCGGCAAGATCGACGCGGCACCAGGCGCGCGCTCTGGCGCCTTGTGGACGACCGGGCGATTCTCTTACGGACGCCATCCTTCGAGAAGCTTGGCGACGGCGACGGTCAACTGCCGCCCGAGGGTCGGCCGCCGTCTTCGACCGCCGCGACCGTGAACTCGGCACGTTGGTCGACCGGGAGCTCGTAGATCCCCTCTCCCAATAGTGCGCGGCGAAGCCGATCCCTCTCGGCGAGGTACGACGGCATCTCCTCCCGCTTCACCGGTTCGGCGGGAGCGCTCCTCAAGGAAAGTGGGTCGATCCACTGCCCGTTCTTCTGAACGCGGTAGTCGAGGTGAGATCCGGTCGCCAGACCGCTCGAGCCAACGAAACCGACGACGTCCCCCTGTCGGACTCGTTGCCCGGCGCGGACGCTCTTGGCAAACTTCGAAAGGTGCAGGTACCACGTTACATAGCCGCTCGGATGGCGGACCTTGACGGTGCGCCCGCCCCCTCCGCTCCACCCTGCCGAGACGACGACCCCGTTGGCCGTCACCCGAACCGGAGTCCCCGTGGGAGCACCGTAGTCGACTCCGTAGTGCGGTCGGTACCTCTTGAGTACAGGGTGGAAGCGCCGGTTGCTAAAGCGAGAGGTGACCCGCGAGTAGCGCATCGGAGACCGCAAGAACATCTTGCGCAGCGGCCGCCCCTCCGCGTCGTAGTAGCCGTGCGTGTCACCCTCGCCGTACCGATAGGCCTCGAGAGTCGTGCCGCGATTGGCGTACGAAAGGGCGAGAATCTCGCCCAACGAATGATAGTCGCCATCCAGATAGACCACTTCGTAGAGCACCTCGAAGGTATCGCCCTGTCGAAGATCACGGGTGAAATCAAGGTCCCATTGCAGCACTTCGGCCATCCGATACGCGACCGCCGGGTCGGCGCCCGCGGTGCGCAGCGCCCCTTCGAGCGAGTCTTCGAGAGTTCCCTTGACCCGCCGGACCTGCCGGCGGCGACTGAAAGGCCGCCACTCACTCTTCCAGCCGCCGGGTGCCAGCTCGACGGCGGCCCGGCCGACTCCGTCGAGGGTCAGCTCGAAGGCGCGCAACCCGGTTCCGGGCTCCTGAATCGCCGCGTAGCGATCCCGTGGCCGCAGCCTCCTCAGATCTGCGTACTTCGCCAACTCGTCGACCAGCGCCTGCGCTTCGGCTGAGTCGAGCTCGAGCTTCGACAGCACGTCACTGATCGTCTCTCCGCGCTTGAAAGGCACTTCGAGCGCGATCTCTCCGGCGCCGGCGACGATGAGCCCACTGCAGTCCATCGACGCCCGCAGCGGAGCGTAGCCGGCAGTAGGAAAGAGCGGGTACGGCGACTCGACGCTGGCTCGGATGCGATCCGTCAGGCCAGTCAGGATCGCCGCTCCGACCGCCAGCGTCAAGGGGAGAGCCCAACGCATGCGACCCCACCTACCAATCTTCCGAATCCGCCCCAAAAACCCACCTCGAATGCGAAGAGAACTGCGTCTTGAACGAGACGGATCATACCACAGGGCGAACTCTTTGAGTCCGCGTAATTACCTATGGCTAAAGAGTTTCTAGAGCCGTGATCGGCGAGCGAACCGCACCGCTCTTCTCAGAGCGACGCTAACCCATGACCTGGGTCACCAGCGGATCCGGGTCCTCCGGCAACTTCTCGCTGAACGCGGTGCTGCCGTCTTTCAGAATCAACAGCCAAGGCGCACTGTTGACTCGGTATTTCTTCGACAGGTCACCTCGCGCGTCGAGATAGACTTTCGCCTCGAGCGCGGCCTTGTCCTGGAGGAAGGAGCGGACGGTGGCCGCATCCTCCTGGAAGTTGATCGTGATGACGTTGGCGCGGTTTCCCCAGCGCTTGGACAGCGCGTTGACTCGCTCGACGACATCCCTGCCCCGAGGCGCCCACGAGGTCCAGAACACGACGATGTGAGTCCCCTTTTGGAGGTCGCCTTCGGTTAGCTGCCCACCGTCGAGACCGGGCAGTTGCAGTTCGTCGGCGCTTGCCTCGTGGGGCAAACCGATGGCGACCCCGATGGCGAGCAAGAACCAAGCGGATAGCGGACGGGTCTTCAATCTGTGTGGCCTCCTACGCCGCTCGGTGCGGCAGGGCACCGAGGATTCGCATCCAAAGCGTGCGAGGTGCAATCATGCGCTGACAGCTCTCGCGAATCAAGGTTCGGACGCTCTCCGTTTGAGCGAGCCGCGCCGCACAAAGCCCGCAGCCGCTCAAGTGCGCCTCGAATGCGTCCCACGACGACCCAGGGGGCAAAGCGTCGGCACCGAAGGTCAACGCTTCCCGTGCTTCAGTGCAGGTCATCTTCCCGTCTCGTCTCCGATGCGTCTCGACCCGTGCGAAACGGCCCGCGCCGGTCTCCGAGCTGGCACCGCGGCGAGCCACCTATTCTAACGGGTCGAGCGAGCGGACAAATTCCCCGCTTCGGGCGTCACCCGCGGGTCGGATCGAGAATGAGCGGTCAGGCGCTCTTGCGGCGGCTACGCATCTTGGCAGGCTCCCCGTTGCGCAGGTAGCCGTGCTCTCGACCGTAGAGCAGGAGAGCGGTCTCGAGGAGCTTGCGACCTCTGTAGAGACGGCTCATCACGGTGCCTACGGGCACTTCGAGGATCGCTGCGATCTCTTTGTAGGAGAGATCTTCGAGATCCGCGAGCACGACCGCCATTCGATAGTCGGGTGGTAGAGACTGGATCGCTCGTTGAACGTCGTGGTCGAGTACCCCTTCGAGCGCTTGGTCCTCGGGGCTCTTCGCCTTCTGCCGAACCTCTTCGCTCACTCTCGTTTCGAAGGCGTCCTCGATCTCCGCGAAGTCGCTCTGCAACGGGGTCGCCTGCTTCTTGCGGTATGAATTGATAAACGTGTTCTTCAGGATCTTGAAGAGCCACGCCTTGAAATTCGTTCCTTCCTGAAACTTGTCGTAGTACTTGTAGGCTTTGAGGTAGGTCTCCTGGACGAGATCCTCGGCGTCCTGAGCGTTGCGAGCCATCCGGTAGGCGGTGTTGTAGAGACTGTCGAGAAACGGCATCGCCGTCGCCTCGAAGTCCCAGCTGTGCTTGTGGATGTCCTGCCTCGCCATCGGCTCCTCCGCTCCCAGACTCGGATTCCGGTTTACGCATGGACCGTGCCAGGGCGTAAGTCGTTCCCACATCGCACTTTCTCGGCGCGCGTCACCTTGGAAACGCGTGTTTCGTCCCACCTTAGGGACGGCTGCTGTCCGTGCCTGAGGGCGTGCCCGGCGATGAGGACGCGGACCTCGAGCTAGAGGATCGGCAGCAGGCTCGACTTGGCGAACTCGACGAGCGGTTCCGGCCAGACCCCGAGCAGGAGGGTCGCCAGGGCGCAGAAGCCGATCGCCACCACCAATCCCGGCGCCGCGAGCGGCGCCGGGGTGTCGTCATCGGCTTCCTTGAAGTACATCTGGACGACGATCCCCAGGTAGTAGTAGAGGGACACCGCGCTCATCAAGACACCGATGACCGCGACCCAAGTCCAGCCCGCTTCGACCGCGGCCGCGAACAGGTAGACCTTGCCGAAGAAGCCACCGGTCGGGGGAATGCCGGTGAGGGCCAGCATGAAGAGCAGCATCATCGCCGCGAGCAGCGGTGCCCGGCGAGCGAGCCCGGCGTAGTCTTCATAACGCTCACCGGCGTACTCCTTGCGCTCGAGCAGTACCACCGTGCCGAAAGTCCCGAGGGTGATCAGGCTGTACGCCAGCATGTAGAAGAGCACCGCCCAGAGGCCGTCCTCGGAAAAGGCAAGCACGCCCATCAACACGTAGCCGGCATGGGCGATGGAGCTGTAGGCGAGCATCCGCTTGACGTTCTTCTGCGTCAGCGCCGCGAGGTTTCCCCAGATCATAGTCAAGGCCGCCACCGCAGCCGTCACGATCTGCCAATCGACCCGCAGTCCGGGCAGCGCGACGAAAAAGATCCTCACGAGAATCGCGAAAGACGCCGCCTTCGAGCAGACCGCCAGGAAGGCGGTCACCGGAGTCGGGGCGCCGACGTAGACGTCCGGCGTCCAGATATGGAAAGGGACAGCCGCCACCTTGAAGAAGAGGCCGATCGCCATCAGCAGCCAGCCGATCGCGATCAGAGTCGGCTTGGTCTGCGCCGCTGCCGGCAAGGCGCTGGCGACCCCTTCGAGGCCGACGGTCCCGGTCGCTCCGTAGACGAGCGAGATGCCGTAGAGGAGGATGCCGCTGGACAGAGCTCCGAGCACGAAGTACTTGATCGCCGCTTCGTTGGACCTCGTCTCGAGCTTGAAGTAGCCGGCGAGGATGTAGCTCGACAACGCCATCAACTCGAGCGAGATCCAGATCGACAGCAGGTTGAAACCGCTCGCCATCAGCAGCATACCCGTCGCCGCGAGCATCAAGAGGGAGAAAAACTCACCCGCGCGGTAGCCGCCCTCCTCGACGAAACGGCAGGAGACGATCGCCGTCAGCCCGGTCGCGAGAATCAGTAACAGCTTCCAGAAGAAAGCGTAGCCGTCGACGATGAACATACCGGCGAGGATCGGCCGAGCACCGCTCTCCACTCCGATCCACACCAGCAAGACCGCGGTCAGCGCGAGCGAGAGCACGGTGACGACCGTCGCGGTCCGGCTCGTCACGCCCTTGCCGATCGACGAGACGATCAGCAGCAACATGCCCGCAGTGAGCAGAAAGCCCTCGGGCAGGAGGCTGAGAAACTCCTCGAGCGGAATCGGGGGCATCTGCTACTCGGAGACCTCGGCAGGAGCCGTGACTGCTGCCACGTCGACGTTGGCGGCGTAATCGGCATCGACTCGCCGTACGATGTAGTCCACCGGCTTTTCGAGAATCGCAAAGAACGGCTTGGGGTAGAGACCGATCCAGAAACAGAGGATCACCAAAGGCATCAAGTAGAGCAGCTCGCGCTTGTTGAGATCCTCGAGATCTTCGTTATCCGGGTTGTCGAGCGGGCCGAAGAACACCCGCTGGAACATCCACAGCATGTAGGCGGCACCGAGGACGATGCCGATCGCCCCGACTAGTGCCCACCACCACGTTCGACTGAAGGCGCCTACCAGAATCGTGAACTCACCGACGAAACCGTTCAGGGTCGGCAGCCCTATCGAGGCCATGGTGATGATGAGAAAGACCGTCGCGAACAGCGGCATCTTGCTCGACAGTCCTCCGTAGTCCGCGATCATCCGGGTGTGGCGACGCTCGTAGATCACGCCGACGAGCAGGAAGAGGGCGCCGGTCGAGAGGCCGTGGTTGATCATCTGCAGGATGCCGCCGTTCAAGCCGGCCGAGTTGAGAGCGAAGATGCCGAGCATGACGAAACCGAGGTGACTTACCGACGAGTAGGCCACCAGCTTCTTCATGTCCTTCTGCGCCATGGCGACGAGCGCACCGTAGATGATGCCGATGAGCGACAGGGCCACCATCCAGGGGAGTAGTGCCCTGGTCCCTTCCGGCAGGATCGGTAGCGAGAAGCGCACGAAGCCGTAGGTGCCCATCTTCAGGAGGACGCCGGCGAGGATCACCGAGCCCGCGGTCGGCGCCTCGACGTGCGCGTCCGGCAGCCAGGTGTGGAAGGGGAACATCGGCACCTTGATCGCGAAACCGACGAAGAACGCCAGGAAGATCCACCACTGCATGCTCGGTGGGATCAACGCGCTGATCTCGTGGAACTGCAGGATCGCGAACGTCCTCGGGTTACCTAGCCCTTCGAAACCCAGCAGTCCGCTTGAGTTGTAGAAGTAGAGCGCGAGGACGCCCAACAGCATCACCACCGAGCCGACCAGGGTGTAGAGGAAGAACTTGATGGCGGCGTAGAGCTTGCGCGGGCCGCCCCAGATGCCGATCAGGAAGTACATCGGCACGAGCATCACTTCCCAGAACACGTAGAAGAGGAAGAAGTCCATCGCCATGAAGACGCCCAGCATCCCGGTCTGGAGCAGCAGCATGAAGATGTAGTACTCCTTCTCGCGCTCTCCGATCGCCGACCATGAGGAGAGAAAGGAGATCACGCCCAGCAGAGTCGTGAGCAGCACCAGGAGGAGCGAGATGCCGTCGATCCCAAACTCGTAGCGCACGCCGATCGACGGGATCCAGGAGGCGCTCTCGCGGAACTGGAACAGCTCTCCCGTTCGCTCGAACTCGAACCACAAGGGTAGCGAGATCAGGAAATCGACGAACGCCACGAGCGTCGCGAACCGCCGGATCGACCCGCCGCTCTCCTTGTTCATGAACAGGATCAGTAGCGCGCCGACCAACGGCAGGTAGGTGACGACGCTCAGGATCGGGATGTTGTGTATCCAATCGAACATGTCGTTGCCTCGAGTCCTTTATCTCCTCAGCCCGACGACCACGTAGAACCACACGAGCATGGCCATTCCGATGAGCAGGACGAGCGCGTACTGCGAGACCAAGCCTGTCTGCAGACGCCTGAAGAAGCGTGAGCCGGATTGTGAGACCACTCCGACGAGGTTGACCAGACCGTCGACGAAGTACTTGTCGAAAAACCCGGACAGAAGCGAGATCCCGACCGTGAGGTGCCGCGAGCCGTTCACCAATACTCCGTCGATGAACTTGCTGTCGAACCGGAAGAGCCCACGGGCGCACGCCCAGGTGCCGCGGACCGCGGTCGCGTCGTACGCCTCGTCCACGTAGTACTTGTTGAACAGCCAACGATGGACGGTCGGGAACTTCGCCGCCCAGCGCTCGCCTTCCGCCAGGCCACGATCACCTCCGTAGTACTTGCGCGCCAGCCACCAGCCGGCGAACGCCACTACCACCGACAACGCCATCAGGAAGAGCTCGATCCCCAGGCTCGCATGGTGCTCGCCGTGGCCGACGTGCGCCACGACCTGGCCGACGAAATGATCGAAGACGTTGATATCGATGCTGCCGAGCTTCGGAATACCGACATAGCCCGAGAACACCGCGCCGACCGCCAGCACGATGAGCGGGATCGTCATCGACGGCGGTGACTCGTGGAGGTGATGATGCTGCTCTTCACTGCCCCGGAACGGGCCGTGGAAGGTCATGAACAATAGTCGGAACATGTAGCAGGCGGTCAGCCCGGCGGTTACCAGACCGACGACCCAGAGCAGTTTGTGATCCGCCCAGGTCGCGGCCAGAATCTGATCCTTCGAAAAGAAGCCCGCCAGCAGTGGTGCCCCGGCGATCGCCAAGGTGCCGGCGACGAACGTCCGGTAGGTCCACGGCAGATGCTCTTTGAGACCTCCCATCTTGCGCATGTCCTGCTCGCCGCTCATCGCATGGATCACCGAGCCCGAGCCGAGGAACATGAGACCCTTGAAGAACGCGTGGGTCATCAGATGGAAGATCGCCGCCGTGTAGGCGCCGACTCCGCAGGCGAGAAACATATAGCCCAACTGCGAAACCGTCGAATAGGCGAGCACCTTCTTGATATCGGTCTGCGCGAGTCCGATCGTCGCGGCGAAGATCGCGGTCAAGGCGCCGATGATCGCCACCAGCTCCGACGTGCCGTGGGCCAGTTGGTAGAGGACGTTGGAACGGACGACGATGTAGACCCCGGCGGTCACCATCGTCGCCGCGTGAATCAGCGCCGAGACCGGGGTCGGACCCGCCATGGCGTCCGGAAGCCAGACGTGGAGCGGAATCTGGGCGCTCTTTCCGGTCGCGCCGATGAACAGCGCCAGGGTCACGAATGTCGCGAGCGTCATGCCCAGCACGTAGTCGCCCTGGACAAGGGCGGGTTCGGCCTCGATCGTCCCGAAGAGCTTTTCGTAGTTCAAAGTGCCGAAATGAGCCACCAGCGCGAACATCCCGGCGAGGAACGCGAGATCGCCGACGCGGTTGACGATGAACGCCTTGCGACCGGCGTACGGAGGGAACTCCTCATCGAAATAGAAGCCGATCAGCAGGTAGGAACACAGGCCCACCCCTTCCCAGCCGACGAACGTCACCAGGTAGTTGTTGCCCAGAACGAGCATCAACATCATGCCCATGAACAGGTTCAGGTAGGTGAAGTAGCGCTGGAACCCGGGTTCGTGGTCCATGTAGCCGACCGAGAACCAGTGGATCCAGAAGCCGACGAAGGTGACGACGAAGAGCATCACACATGAAAGCGGATCGAGAAGGAAGCCCATCTCGACCGAGACGTCGGCGAAGCTGCCGTCATCGAGCCCCATCGACCCGGCCGGGATCCACTCGTAGACCGACTGCTCGAACGGCTCGTGGGCGGAGTACTGCTCGCTCCCGAGGTAGCCGCTGATCGCAAGCACGCTGACGAGAAGCGCCGCCAGCACCGACCCGCACGCCACCATCCAGACGCCCTTTTTGCCGAGACGATCGCGCAGCACGACGCCGTTCAAGAACGCCCCCAGAAAAGGCAGCACGGGGATCAGCCAGAGCCACCTCATCCGGAAAGCTCCCTTGCCTGATCGAGCTCGGTGGTCTGGCGGAGCCGGAAGAGCGCGATCAGAATGCCGAGCCCGACGGCCGCCTCACCGGCCGCTACGGCGATCGTGAAGATCGCGAAAATCTGGCCGGTCAAGTCGCCATGGCTGAAGGAAAAGGCGATCAGATTGATGTTGACGGAGTTGAGAACCAGCTCGATCGACATCAAGACGGTGATCATGTTGCGACGCACCACGATGCCGATCGTCCCGATCAGGAACAGCAGAGCGGAAAGCACCAGATAGTGCAACGTGCCGACGTCGAGGAGCGTGCTCATCGCTACTGCTTCCGCCCCAGGACGACGGCTCCGATCATCGCGACCAGCAGGAAAACCGAAACGATCTCGAACGGCAGGAGATACTGCCGATAGAGGCTCCAGGCGATCGCCTCGGAGTTGCCCCGCGCCACCCCTTCGACGTTCGAGAAGGCGGGCGGAGCGACCGGCGGATCAGCGAAGCTGACGGGTAGGAACGCGGTGATGAACACGGCCGCCAGGAGGAGCGCCGCCAACACCGCCAGCCACCAGTGGCCGCCGTACTTATCGCTCTCCATCAGCTGATGTTGATCGACCAGCATGATCACGAACAGGAAGAGCACCATGATCCCGCCGCCGTAGACGAAGATCTGCACGATCGCGACGAACTCGGCGTGACGCAGCAGGAACAGCACCGCCACACACAAGAACGTCACCAGCAGTGAAACCGCCCCGAACATCGGATTGCGCAGCGTCACCACCCCCAACGCCCCGATCACCGCCGCCAAGGCGAACAGGAAGAAGAGAATCGAAGACCCGTGCGCGACTAGAAAATCCACGAGAGTCCCCTTCCGTGTCCTTCCAACCGTGCCGGTCCGCTCTGGAAGCACGCCAACACGCTAACGGACCTCATCGTCCGTATAGGCCGGCCGAACCTTCCAGTCTTGCAGCTCGTCGATGTCTACGTACAGATTCTCCCACCGGTCATAGCTCGCCAGCTCATAGGTCTTCGAGGTCAGCCAGATCGATTTCGGGTTCGTCGGACACGCCTCCTCGCACAGTCCGCAGAACATGCACCGCTGTACGTCGATGTCGAACCGGTCGAGCGCTTTCTCCTTCTTCTCGGTGACCGGGTTCATCTCCTGGTGCCAATCGATATAGATGATGTCGATCGGGCAGTCGCGCGCGCACAGCGTGCACTTGATGCAGCGCTCCTCGTCGAGGCGAAACATGCCGCGAAAACGGTGCGCCGGCTCGCACCGCTCCTCCGGGTACTGCACCGTCTCCTTCTTCTTGAACAGGTGGCGGAAGGTGATCCCGAGCCCCGAGAAGAGGTCGAGGAGCATGAACCGGTCGAGCAGACCGCGCATCGCGCTCATAGCAGAGTCTTCCAGATGCCGACGCCGAACACCGTGAACAGCACCAGAGGGATCAGCCACTTCCAGCCGAGGTCCATCAGCTGATCGAATCTGTAGCGTGGAAAGGTGCCGCGAAACCAGATGTAGACGAAGAGGAAAGCGAAGAGCTTGGCCGAGAACCAGATCAACCCGGCAAGCCCGGGGGTCATGAACGGGATCCACTGGAGGTCGAGGAAGCTCGCCCACCCGACGTTGGGGAAGGGCGCGAGCCAGCCGCCGAGGAAGAGCGTCACCGCCAGCGCCGAGATGACGATCATGTTCGCGTACTCGCCGAGGAAGAAGAGGGCGAAGCGCATTCCCGTGTACTCGGTGTGAAAGCCGGCAACCAGCTCGGACTCCGCCTCCGGCAGATCGAACGGATTGCGGTTCGATTCCGCCACTCCTGCGACGAAGTAGATGAAGAAGGCGATCAAGCCGAAGGGAAAGAACTGGAAGACGAACCAGCGCCCCTGCTCGAACTGCGCTCCAACCACCCCCTGGAGCGACATCGTGCCCGCCATCAACAACGGGATGACGAGGGAGAAGCCCTGCGGGATCTCGTACGAGATCATCTGTGCCGCCGACCTCAGTCCGCCGAGCAGCGAGAACTTGGAGTTCGAGGCCCAGCCTCCGATGATGATTCCGTAGACCCCGACCGTCGCCATCGCCACGACGAAGAGCAGCCCGACGTTGACGTCGGTGATGAAGAAATCGAGAGCCCCGCCACTCTGTTCGGCGGAGGGGCCGAACGGTATCACCGCCAGAATGACGAACGCCGGCGCCACCACCAGACAGGGTGCCAGGACGAAGGCCCAACGAACGGCCTTGTTGGGGATCACGTCTTCCTTGACGAGAAGCTTGGCGATGTCCGCGACCGGCTGCAGAATCCCCCACGGCCCGACGCGATTCGGTCCGAGTCGAACCTGCATGAAGCCGAGGATCTTGCGCTCGGCCAGCACGAGGTACATGATCAGCGGCAGCACGCCCAGGAAGATGAGCGCCAGGATCTTGAACAGCGGCGACACCGCGTAGGTAAAAAGCGTCGGCCCCACCGCCTCGCGCAGCGCTTCAAGCATCCGCGCCTCCGCTCATCGATCGACCTCGCCCAGAACGATATCCGTAGTCCCGATGATCGCCACCAGGTCCGACAGCAAGTGGTCCTTGGCAAGCTCCGGGACGACCTGGAGGTTGTAGAAAGAGGGGGCGCGCACGCGACAGCGGTCCGGATTCGGCGTTCCGTTGCCCACGATGTAGAAACCGATCTCTCCCTTCGGCCCTTCGATCCCGAAGTAGGCCTCGGCACCCTTGTTGGCCTTGAGGACGCGCGGCCGCTTCGCCATCACCTCGCCGTCGGGTAGCTTGGCGAGGCACTGCCGGACGATCCGGGCCGACTGCCGCATCTCTTCCATCCGGACGAGATAGCGGTCGTAGGTGTCGCCGTTGGGGAAGACCGGAACGTCGAAGTCGACCTCGTCGTAGGCTTCGTACGGCGTCGCCTTGCGCAGATCGAAGTCGACGCCGCTGCCGCGGAGCATCGGACCGGTGATGCCGTACTGGAGCACCTGTTCCTTCGACAAGACCCCGATGCCGACTGTTCGCTTCTTCCAGATCCGGTTGTTGGTCAGCAGCCCCTCGTACTCCGCCACCTTGGCCGGGAACTTGTCGATGAACGCCGAACAACGATCGGTCCAGCCTACCGGCAGGTCGAAGGGGAGGCCACCCGGACGCATGCAGTTGAGCGTCAGCCGCGCACCGCAGTATTCCTCGAAGAGGTCGAGCACCTGTTCACGCTCGCGAAAACAGTAGAAGAACGGCGTCATCGCACCGACGTCGATGGCGTGGGTAGCGAGCCACAGCAGGTGGCTCGAGATCCGCTGCAGCTCGCAGAGGATCGTCCGGATGTAGCTCGCCCGCGGCGGCACCGTGATGCCGGTCAGCTTCTCGACCGCTCCTACGTAGGCGAGGTTGTTGGTTGCCGCCGCCACGTAGTCGATCCGGTCGGTGTGGGGGACATTCTGGAAAAACGGGTGCAGCTCGAACAGTTTCTCGGTCCCGCGATGGAGGTAGCCGATGATCGGGTAGCTGTCGAGTATCCGCTCGCCGTCGATCTTGAGGTTGATGCGCAGCACGCCGTGGGTCGACGGATGTTGCGGGCCGAGGGCCAGCTCCATCTCCTCGACGTCGAACAGCGTGTCGTGGCCCGGTTTGGCGCCCGTCTCGCCCATCAGGAGGCGCCTTTCTGTTCTGTTTCCTCGGCCTCGCCGGTCGCCGCGCCCTCGGCGTCCTCCTCGGCGCTCTCCTCCGGCGGTGGTCGCCATCCCGTCCCGGTGCCTGCCACCGGGCCCGCCGACTCGTCGTAGTACTCGGGATAGATCGCGGTGCCGGTGTCGATTCCCTCCACCGGGAAGTCCTTGCGCAAGGGGTGGCCGTTGAAACCCTCCCACATGAGGATCCGGGTCATATCCGGATGATCGGCGAAGGTAATGCCGTACATGTCGAAGACCTCGCGCTCCGGCCAGTTCGCCCCCCTCCAGATCGGCACGAGAGTCGGTACCTGCGATTCCTCGTCGGTGGCGAGTCGCATCCTCACGCGCTGAGCAGTGTCGAGGTTCATCAGGTGGTAGATGACCTCGAAGCGCGGCAGCTCCTCGCGTTCTCCGTAGTCCGCGCCGCAGATGTCGAGCAGCAGTGTGTAGCCGTAATCGTCGTGGAGGGTGCGAGCAACCTCGCGAATCGCCTCGCGCTCCACCATCAGCACGAGGTCGCCGGCGATCGTGCGAGCCCAGAGGACGCCGTCGCCATGTGTTTCGAGAGCTCCTGCCGCCACCGGGTCGTCGGCCGCATCGACCCACTCGGGCACCGCGGGGTCCCTCTGCCACGGCGGCTTGGCGGCCTCCGCCGCCTCCTTCGCGGCCTTGGCCTTGGCCGCCGCCTCAGCCTTGGCTTTGGCTGCCGCCTCGGCCTTCGCCTGCTCCGCTGCTTCGTCCACCTCGGGCGGGGCGGAGGACTCGGCGGCCTCGCCGGCTGGGGGTTCGCCCTCCCGAGAGTCGGGGGCCTCCGGAGAGTCTGGCGCCTTGGTCTCTTCGTCGCTCATCGGTCCCGGTTCTTAGGACGCCTTCTGTTTCGCCACCGTCATGCGGTCGATCTTGCGCTGCAGGTGGAGCAGCCCCCAGAGCAGAGCCTCGGGTCGAGGCGGGCAGCCCGGAACGTAGACATCGACGGGAATCACACGATCGACTCCCTGGGTCACGGCGTAGGTGCGGTACGGACCGCCGCAGGTAGCGCAGGCGCCCATCGCGATCGCCCACTTGGGGTCCGGCATCTGGTCCCACAGCCGGCGGACGATCGGCGCCATCTTCTCGGTGACGGTGCCGGCGACGATCATCAGGTCGCTCTGCCGCGGACTCGCGCGGAAGACCTCGGCGCCGAAACGAGACATGTCGTGGCGGGGGTCGAGCACCGCCATCATCTCGATCGCGCAGCAGGCGAGCCCGAACTGCATCGGCCAGATGGCTGAGCGCCGCGCCCAGTTGAAGATCTTGTCGTAGGTGGTGGTGAGGACGTTCGCCTCGACGTTGTCCATCAAGCCCAAGTGAGAGCCCCCCGGTTCCACGCGTAAACGTAGCCGATGATCAAGATCACGAGGAAGACGACCATCTCGATGAAACCGAAGAGGGCGAGCTTGTCGAACATCACCGCCCAGGGAAAGAGAAAAACCGTCTCGACGTCGAAGACGACGAACAGCACCGCCAACAAGTAGTAGCGGATCGAGAACCGGTTGTCGTGGGCGAGAGTTACGGCCGGGTTGCCGCACTCGTAGGGGTCGTCGTTGGTCGCTCCGGATCCGGCCATTCGGAAGAGCTTGGCCGCGACCAGCGTCGCCACGAGAAACAGGACGGAAACGAGGGCGAAAACCAGTATCGGTAGGTAGTTTTCCATTCAGCGATGCCGAAGAGATTCTGCCCTCGTTGCGCGTCGACCTTTGCCTGAAGCGCGGTCATTCTACCGGAGGTCCAAGGGGAGTCAAGGACGTTGCACAGGCCGCGATGGACGCTCCTCCGCTCCTTCGAACGGCTCGATCCTTAGGCTCGCCCGACCCTCGCTGCGGAGGTCGATCCGAGCCTACATCTCGCTCCCACCCAGCGGTAGCTCGAACAGTCCTTCGCCGACGATGGCGCGGCGTTGGACGAGGATCCGAATCGCCGTGCCCATCCCTTCGGGATCGAGCAGCTGAGCCGCCTCCAGCCGGGTGACCTGGTCGGCTTCGGCCAACCCCTCGAACAGCCCACACGCCCCGAGCCATTCGGCTTGAGAGACGAGGGCGATCGTCTCGAGCCCTGCCGCCTCCCCCTCTTCGATCAGCGCCGTGAAGTCGACGTGAGCCGTGATGTCCTGCCGCCCGACGTCGACGAACGGATTGCGATGGACCGTGTGGTGGCGGTGGCAGGCCAGCGTGCCGTGCCGGCGGACGCGACGGTCGAGCAGGCGGTAACGCTCGAAGCCGTAGTCGCAGGTGACCATCAACCCCGCCTCGAGACAGTCGGCGAGTTGGCGGTAGAGGGGGCGCCAACCGGGCGAGAGGTCCACCCACTGTCCGGGCTCCGCCAGCTCCGAATACGACCGCAGGAGCGAAGAGATCTCAGGTGAGGAGATGGCCTCGGGCACCCATTCGAATTCCTCGCCCTCGAGCCCTACTTGGATCTCTTCCCACCCTTCGACAGTCCTGCGAAGTCGATGAAACGGCAGGGCGTCGAAGAGCTCGTAGGAGAACACCAGGCCGCGAATCGGCCGCCGATGGACCTCCGAGAGATCGGCAATCCCTTCGGCGCCCGGGGGAACCGGCCTCGCGACCCGGTCCCACGCCCAACGGCGGCCAGTGCCGTCCTCAGGCAACGCGGCGAGCACCGCCTTCATGTGGCTGCCGTCGCCATAGCCGGCCTCCAGCAGGTCCGCGCCTCCTGCCAGCTCCTCGCCCAGGCGTTCGATCAGCCTCGCCGTCGCGGCTCCGAACAGTGGTGAGAACGACGAGCCGGTGACGAAATCTCCTCGCGGACCGATGCGCGGCTGCTCGGTGGCGTAGTAGCCTCCTTCACCGTAGAGTGCTTCCTCCATAAACTCAGCGAACGGGATCGGCCCGTGCCGCCCGATGCGGGCGCGCAGCCGTTCTTCCGGGGAGCTCATGGACCGAAGTGTATAATCCCGCGCAAATGATTGAAGATACGGGACTTCCGTCGACCGAGCGGCTGCTCGAGCTAGTCGATGCGATGGCCGGCCGGCCGGTCGTCATGCTGGTCGACATGGTGGCGGATCGCTTCGTCAGCGGCACGCCGAAGCGGATCAGCCGCGAAGCCCCGGTTCTGATCCTGCGGCACGACAGCGAGACGGTGATCCCCGGTGGCGGCGCCAACGCCGTCGCCAACGTCGCCGCCCTCGGAGGCCGCCCGCTGCCGCTGGGCGTCGTCGGTGACGACGCGAGTGGCCGCGAGCTGCGCGCGCTGTTCAACGCCCGCGGCATCGACATCGACGGGATCGCCGTCCGCGTCGGCTACCGCACTCCCACCAAGGTGCGCATTCTCGGCGGCGGCCGCCATTCCATCAAGCAGCAGATCGTCCGCTACGACATCGAGGACGCCGTCGATCTCGGCGGTGAGGAGCTGGCGTTGTTCGATCGCGCTCTCGACCGTTGGCGGGGGATGGCGAGCGCCGCCGTTCTCTCCGACTACGGCTACGGCGCGGTCGAGCCGCGCCTCGCGCCAAAGCTCCGCGCGGCACTGGCCGAAGGGGGGGCTCTCCTGTGCGACAGTCGCCACCGGCTTGCCGACTTCGAGTCGATCGACGCCGCTACCCCCAACGCCGAAGAGGCGGAGCAACTGCTCGGCCGCGAGCTCAACGGAGATCTCGACGGTGCGGGTGAGCAGCTCCGCCGCACGCTCGGCTGCGCCACCCTGCTCGTCACCCGGGGGAGCTCCGGGATGAGCCTTTTCCTGGAAGGCGCGGCCGCCCACCTGCCGGTCCACGGCACCACTCAGGTGGCCGACGTCACCGGTGCCGGCGACACCGTGATCGGTACCTTCGCTCTGGCGACCGCAGCGGGGGGCTCCCCGCTCGAGGCAGCCCTGCTCGCCGACTATGCCGGCGGCGTCGTGGTGATGAAGATGGGGACCGCGACGCTCTCCGGAGAGGAGCTGATCACCGCCATCAAGAGCGACACCGAACTGCCGGAGCGCATCACGTGGGCCGGATCCTGAACCCGAGCGAGCTCGCCGCGGAGATCGAGCATCTGCACGCCGAAGGTCGGACGGTGGCGCTGGCCAATGGCCATTTTGACCTCCTCCACGTCGGCCACGTGCGCTACCTGACCGACGCCGCCGCCGAAGCGGACGCCCTCGTCGTCGCGATCAACGACGACAATTCGGTGGAACGCTTGAAAGGCGCGGGGCGTCCGATCGTGCCGGCGGTCTGGCGGCGGTCGAGCGCGCCGAGCTCCTCGCCGCGCTGACCGTCGTCGACTACGTGACGATCTTCGAAGGCGACACCCCCGGCCCCCTCCTCTCCAGGGTCCGCCCCGACGTTCACTGCAAAGGCACCGACTACGGCACTCCCGACAAGGTGCCGGAATACGAGATCGTCCGAAGCTACGGGGGACGGACCGTCCTCGTCGGCGATCCCAAGGATCATTCGACGACCGAGCTCATCGCTACCGCCAAGAGTCTCGGCGAGCGCTGACGACCCGACGGCGAACGAAACCCGGCCATGGCGCCTTCCCGCATCCTCATCGTGCGCACCAGTGCGATGGGCGACGTAGTTCACACCCTGCCGCTCGCCACGGCACTTCGCCGGCGTTGGCCCGGCGCGAGAATCGGCTGGGTCGTCGAAAGGCGCTTCGCTCCCCTTCTCGCCGAGCATCCGGCGCTCGACGAGGTCCTCGAAGTCCAACTCAGAGAATGGCGGCGACGACCGTTCGCCCGAGCGAGCTGGCGCGAGTTGGCGAGCTTCGTACGTGAGCTCGATCGGTTCGGGGCAGATGTCGCGATCGATGCGATGGGCAATCACAAAGGGGCTTTGATCGCCTCCCTCAGCCGCGCCGAGCGGCTGCTCGGACCGGCGAGGAGCGATCGACGTGAGCCGTCGAGCGCGCTCTGGATCGGGGAGTCCGTCCGCCTCGTGGGCGAGCATGTCGTAGACTGCCAGCGGTCTCTCGGCGCCGCCCTCGGCGCAAGCGGGAGTGACATCGACTTCGGAGGGGAGGGGATCCTGCCCGCGAGCTCCGCCGCCGACGTCCCCGGAATCCTGATCCACCCAGGCGCCGGATGGCGCAACAAGGAGTACCCGCCGGCACGTTGGGGTGCCGTGGCGCACGTGCTGGCGGATGTCACCGGCAGCGACGTCGGTGTCCTGGTGGGTCCCGCGGAGGAGGCGCTCGCCGCCGAAGTCGTCGCTCGGTCCGAGGGAAAAGCGGTCCCGATCCCAGCCGTGGGGCTTGCCGAACTGGTGGCGGCGTTGCGTGGCTGCGAGCTCCTACTCGCGGGAGACACCGGACCCCTTCACCTCGCGCGCGCCCTCGGCACCCGTGTGCTCTGTCTCCTCGGACCCACCGATCCAGCCCGCAACGGCGTTTGGTCGTCGCCACAGGGGAACCTCTTCCACCGTTTGCCCTGCAGCTACTGCTACCGGCGTCTGGACGAGGCCAAGGCTTGCCTGCTCGCAATCGAGCCGAGCGCGATCGCCGCCCGAGCACGGCTGCTGCTGGCGGAAGCAGCCTAAGTATCTTTGTTGGTCACCACTTAGATTGACGCTTTCGCAATCGTGGCTGTAGACTCCCGCCCTATGACTATCACTCCGACAGCCGGGGAAAAGGGAGCCCATCGACTGGGCGATCTGCTGGTCGACGCAGGCAAGATCACCGCCGAACAGCTTCAGATGGCGCTAGAGGCTCAACGCGAGGAGGGGGGGCGGCTGGGAACGCACCTCGTGCGCATCGACTACATGTCGGACCCGGAGCTTGTCGAGTTCCTCGCCGATCGCTACGGAGTGCCGGCGGTCGACCTCACCGACCTCGAGATCGACGAGGCGGTTATCCAGCTCGTGCCGGCGGACGTGGCGCGCAAGTACACGGTCCTGCCGGTTGCCAAGACCGGCGCCAAGCTCACGATCGCCATGGCCGACCCGACCAACGTGTTCGCCATGGACGACATCAAGTTCATGACCGGCTACACGGTCGAGCCGGTCGTCGCCTCCGACACCGCGCTGCGCGAGGCGATCGACGACTACCACGGATCGACCCACGCCATCGAGCTGCGCAAGGTGATGGAGGACATCGCCGAGGCGGACGAGGCGGATCTCGAGGTCCTGGACGAAGAGGAGGACATCAACCTCCAGGAGCTCGAACAGCAGTCCGAGGAAGCTCCGGTCGTGCGCCTCGTCAACATCATCCTGACCGACGCCATCAAGCGCAACGCTTCGGACATTCACATCGAGACCTACGAGAGGCAGTACCGCGTCCGTTACCGCATCGACGGCGTCCTTTACGAGATGATGCGCCCGCCGATGAAGCTGAAGGAGGCGATCGCGAGTCGCCTCAAGATCATGGCTAAGCTCGATATCGCCGAAAAGCGGCTCCCCCAGGACGGCCGGATCAAGATCAAGACCCGTGGTGCGGGCAAGGTGAGGGATCTCGACTTCCGCGTGTCGAGCCTGCCGACGATCTTCGGCGAAAAGATCGTCATGCGCCTGCTCGACAAAGAGAAGCTCATGCTCGACATGACGAAGCTCGGGTTCGAGGCCGACCCGCTGCGGCGATTCGAACAGGCGATCTTCCGTCCCTACGGCATGGTGCTCGTGACCGGGCCGACCGGCTCCGGCAAGACGAACACCCTCTATTCGGCGCTGTCGCGGATCAACTCGCCCGAGACCAATATCATGACGGCCGAGGATCCGGTCGAGTTCAACCTCGAGGGGATCAACCAGGTCCAAATCAAGGAGCAGATCGGACTGAACTTCGCCGCCGCCATGCGCTCCTTCCTCCGCCAGGACCCCAACATCATTCTCGTCGGTGAGATTCGCGACTTCGAGACCGCCGAAGTCGCGATCAAGGCGGCGATGACCGGCCATCTGGTGCTTTCGACCCTCCACACCAACGACGCACCCTCGTCGGTGAACCGGCTGATGAACATGGGAGTGGAGCCTTTCCTGGTGGCCAGTTCCGTCCACCTCGTCGTCGCCCAGCGACTCGTCCGCATGATCTGCTCGAGCTGCAAGGAGGCGGTCAAGGTACCTCCCCAGAGTCTCGTCAACCTCGGCTTCTCGACCGAGGAATCGCACACCTTGCAGCTGTTCAAGGGCAGAGGCTGCGAGCGCTGCTCCGGGACCGGTTACAAGGGTCGCCTCGGCCTGTTCGAGGTGATGGAGGTCGATGACGAGATCCGAGACATGGTGCTTTCCGGTGCCAGCGCCTACGAGCTGCGTGAGAAGGCTCTGGTCAACGAGATGATCTCGCTGCGGCAGAGCGGCTTGCAGAAGATCCGCGACGGGGTCACGACCATCGAAGAGGTCGTCCGCGAGACCGTCACCGACGTCGCGATCTGAACGGGCGCTACGCCCGGCTATCCCACAAGACGTCTTCGACGCCTCGGCGGTAGTTCTCCGCGCGCGCCATCACGAAGAGCAGGTCGGACAGCCGGTTGAGATAGGCAATCGCGTGCTCGCCGACCGCTTCTTCCCTGGCCAGAGCCACGATCCGTCGCTCGGCGCGGCGACAGACCGTGCGCGCCAGATGCAGAGCCGCGGCCCCCGTTGAGCCGCCCGGGAGGATGAAGTTCTCGAGCGGTGGGAGCGCCGCACTCAGGGCGTCGATCCAAGCTTCGAGCCGTTCGATGTGGCGCTTCTCGATCCGCGGCACCGGCATCCGCTGCTTGTCCTCCTCGAGAATGCACAGGTCCGATCCGAGGTGGAACAGGTCGTTCTGGATCTGCGCGAGCGGTTCGCTCGACGACTCTCCAATCTCGCCCGCGAGTGCCGTCCCGATCGCAGAGTTGAGCTCGTCGACCGTGCCGTAGGCCTCGATTCGCCGAGCATCCTTGGGCAGGCGCTGGCCGCCTCCGAGCGCAGTGGAGCCGTCGTCTCCGGTTCGGGTGTAGACCTTGGTGATGCGGGGCATACGGGGCTGCGGTCGCGAGTAGACTCGCAGTCTAACTCATGGTCGGAGCCTCGAATCCCCAAGTCCGCGCCCTCGTCCATGACGCCGGAACGGGCGCATGGCTCGTATTCGGAAAGGTGCGCGAGATCCGGGCGGTCGAGTCGGCCGGCGAGGTCCGGGAGAGGTTGCGCGACGCCGAGGCGGAGGCGGAGCGCGGGAGGTGGACGGTCGCCTTCGTCACCTACGAAGCGGCCTCCGGCCTCGATTCGAAACTCGTGACCCGCTCGACGCCCCCGACGAACATGCCGGTCGCCTGGTTTGCGACCTGCGAGCCGCCGCGGCGGATGGCGACCTCCCAGTTGGCGAGCGCCGGCGAGCTCTCGATGGGACCGTTGCGTCCAAGTCTCGACTCGAGAGCACACGCCGACGGTGTTCGCACGATCCACCAGGCGATCGCGCGGGGCGACACCTATCAGGTCAACTTCACGCACGCGATCGAGGCCCCTTTCAGCGGCAGTGCGTGGGGTCTGTTTCGGAGACTCTGGAGCAATCAGCAGGCTGCCTACGCCGCCTGGATCGACACCGGTCGTCACGTCCTGTGCTCCGCCTCTCCCGAGCTCTTCTTCGAGCTCGACGGAGTGAACATCGTCAGCCGCCCGATGAAGGGGACCGCCCCGCGCGGGCGCACGACACAGGAAGATCGAGAGCTCGCCGACGAGCTTGCGGCCTCACCCAAGAACCGCTCCGAGAACGTGATGATCGTCGACATGATCCGCAATGACCTCGGACGCATCGCTGAGCCGGGATCGGTGCAGGTCTCGAGCCTTCTCGACGTCGAGCGCTACCCTTCGGTCTTTCAACTGACTTCGACCGTCGAGGCTCGCACCTCGGCATCGGTCGAAGAGATCTTCGCTGCGCTCTTTCCCTGCGCGTCGATCACCGGGGCACCGAAAAGAAGAACCATGGAGATCATTGCCGAGCTCGAGAGCCGGCCCCGGGGCGTCTACACCGGTGCCATCGGCTGGATCGCTCCCGAGCGCCGTGCTCGGTTCAGCGTCGCGATTCGGACTGCCGTCGTCGACCGGGCCACGTCGACACTGACCTACGGGACGGGCGGTGGCATCGTCTGGGAGTCGGAGCCCGAAGCCGAGTATCAGGAGTGCAGCGACAAGACCCTCGTCCTGTCCCGGACCCCGCCGACCTTCTCCTTGCTCGAGACCATCCTGTGGACTCCCGGCCGCGGCTATCGACTGCTGGAGCGCCACCTCGATCGCCTTGCCGACTCCGCCGACTTCTTCGACATCCCTCTGGATCGTGCGGTCCCCGAGGCGCAGCTCGAGGAGGCGAGTCGAGCGTGGGGCGCACCGCGTCGCGTTCGCCTCACCGTCGCTCAGGACGGCACGGTCGAGATCCACTCGTCTCCCTTCCAACCGAGGCCCGTCCCGTGGCGCGTCGCCCTCGCGAAAACGTCGGTCGACCGTACCGACGTTCGCCTTTACCACAAAACGACCCAGCGCGAGATCTACGAGCGAGCCGCGGCCGAATGCCCCGGCGTCGATGACGTCGTGCTCTGGAATCAGGACGGAGAGCTCACCGAGACGACGGTCGGCAACCTCGTCCTCGAGCTCGACGACGGGCTGTGGACCCCGCCAGTCTCGAGCGGCCTGCTGGCGGGAACCGAGCGGGCGGTCCTGCTGCAGTCGGGTCGTGCGAAGGAGCGGGTGTTGCCCGTCTCATCGCTCACCGAATGTCGGAACCTCTGGGTCGCGAACTCCGTGCATGGCCTGGTCGCCGCCCAATTGGCAACCAGTCCCCGACTCGGACCTTGAAACAGAGGGCGACGACCGCGCGTAGTTCCCTTCAAGGAGGGTCGGCCCATGTTCGAGTTCGTCAGCCTGTTGTCTCTCGTCGTCCTCGGAGCGATCGCTCTCGGCGTACTGGCGGTTCTCGCCTTCGCCCTCAAGTTCACCTTCAAGCTGCTGGTGCTTCCGTTCGCGGTGCTGCTGGTCGTTTTCAAGGTGCTCTTCTTCGCCGCAGTCGCCGTGCTCTGTGCCGTCTTCCTGCCGCTGGCGGCGGTTCTTGCCCTGGTCGCGCTCCCTCTGCTCTGCCTGGCCGCGCTCGTCGGCCTGGGCGTCAAGCTCGCGGTCGCTTGACGGCGAGGATCCTCACTCCTCGCCGGCTTCGAAGAGCGCCGGGGCGACTTCGGAGTTCAGAGTCGCCTTGCTGACGGTGCTTTCGAGGTAAGGCTCGCCGTCGAACGTCGCATCGATCCGGAACGGCAGAATCATCCCGTCCGAATCCCGGAAGTCCGAGTAAACCTGCAGAACCTCTCCCGGCGATCCCGTGAAATCGCTGCCGCGGAAGGCGAGCTCGACGACGCGACTGGTCTCCGAATCGAGCGCGACTTGGAAACGCTCACCGGCCACGTCGATCTCCACGTAGTCGACCTCAGCGCCGCGACTCTTACCCGAACCGGCGGCTACCGCATCGACGCGGCCCTCGACGAACGAGCGCAACAGAACAGGCAGGGTCCTCGGTAGGCCGGCCGCGACGTTGCGCCGTTGCGCGCCCTCCAACGGTCGACGCCCCTGCGGCGTCTCGACGAACGCGACCTCCGGCGAGAAGACGGTCGTCATTGCGCCGAACGGCAGGATGACCACTTGCCGCATTCGATCGGGATAGAGCACCCACTGGTCAATCTCGGCTTCGAGATCACCCTGCGGTGTAGACGCTCTCGCCGAGGCGTGCTGACGGATGTTGTCGAACCGGGCGAAGACCGTCTCGCCTCCGTGGGCGGCGACGGCCGCCGCCATCAGCTCGGCGCCGCGGGTCCGCGTCGCGATCGCCGCCTCCACCGCCTCTTCGTCGAGGGGCGGAATCGTCGCGTCTACTTCGGTGAGCTCACCGAACTCCGCGAGCGACCGATCGCGGCCTTCGTCCGGTCCCACGACGAAGATCGTGAACGCGCCAGGATCGATGTACTTGCTGCCGATCTGTGCCACCTGCTCGGTGGTCACGCTCTCGATGCCCGGGACGTAGTGGGAGAGCCGATCGAGTGGATAGCCATGGTATTCGTAGGTGAGCTGCTGTCCGAGGATCTCGGCGGCCGAGTCCGAGGCAAACACGAAGGAGCTGAGGATGTTCCGCTTGGCACGCTCGACCTCCTCCTCGGTGGGCGGTTCTTCGCTGACGATCTTGCGCGCTTCCGTCAACAGCGACTCGATCGCCGCGCCGGTCGTTTCGGTCTTGGTGCTCGTGTAGAGCTGAAAGAGACCGTCGCGGTCCCAGCGGCTCCCGAGCGAACCTCGAACCGCGTACGCCAAGCCCTGCTCCGATCGAACGCGCGAAAGCAGTCGCGACGTAAACCCCCCCGAGAGCACCTCGTTGAACACCTCGATGGCGTAGAAGTCCGGATTGTCCTTCCGTACGCCGAGGTGTCCGATGAGGATGCTCGACTGCGTCACGTCGTTCTTCTCGACGTAGAAGACCCCGGGCTTCGGCTCGGTGTCGTAGCCGCCCTCGAACGGCTCCGTCGGCGTCTCCCCTTGCCACTCTCCAAAGGAGTCCCGCACGAGCTCGACCATCGAATCCGTCTCGAAGTCGCCGACGATGCCGAGGATCATGTTGGCCGGATGGAAGTAGCGGCGATGAAAAGCGATCAGATCAGCGCGGGTCAAGGCGGCGACGCCGGTGAAGGTCTCCTGCCGGGCGTAGGGGGAGTCCGCTCCGAGCACGACTTCGACGAACTCCCGCCGCAGGATCGCGTCGGCGTTGTCGTTCTGACGCGCGATCGCGTCGTTGAGCCTGTTCTTGGCGACCGCGATCTCCTCTTCGTCGAACAGGGGGTTGCGAAGGATGTCGACGAGCAGCTCGAGAACCTCGGGAAAGTCCTCGACGAGAGAGCTCGCTGCCGCGCTGCCGGAGTCGACTCCGATCCCGGTTTCGATGCTCGCGGCCCGGTTCTCGAGCAACCGATCGATCTCGGGACCGGTCATCGACATCGTGCCACCGGTGCGGAGAACGGCGCCGACGAGTCCGGCGACACCGACTTTCTCGGCCGCCTCCAATCGAGCGCCGGTTCGGATCCGCACGAATGCATCGATCAAGGGAAGCTCGTGATCCTCGACGAGAATCAACACCATGCCGTTGGCGAGCTCCACCCGGGTCGGCTCGGGGACCTCGAATTCCGGGAGCGGCGGGTAGACCAGGCTGTCGGCCCTTTTCGCCACCCTCTCGGCGGGTCTCTCTTCGAGCACCTCGTCCGGCGTTGCGGGCGGCATGACGCCGCCACAGCCGAGCACCCAGGCCAGGGCGAAGCTCAGCGCAGCGAGACTTGCTGCCGGCCTCTTCCAAACTCGCTTCCTCATCGCGGTCATCGCCTCCAACTCACTCGCCTCGGACTCCGGCGTCCTCGGTCACGATCATGCCGACCGTGCGGTTCTCCGCGCGCAGTGTCTGTCGTGTCACCCGCAGGATGTCTTCCTTCGTCACCGCTTCGATCCGGTCGATGTAGCGGAACAGCTCCCGCCAGTCGCCATAGAGCGTCTGAAAATCGACCAGATTGCTGGCCAGGCCGGAGTTGCTCCTCAGCGAGCGCAACAGTCCGGCCTTGGCACGCGCCTTGAACCGGTCTAGCTCCTCGTCCGTCACCTCTTCAGACTGGATCCGCTCGATCTCCTCGCGGATCGCTGCCCGAACCTCCTCGTTGGAGCTGTTCGGACTGGGGAAGGCATATGCCAGCCATAGCGTCGGGTACTTGCTTCCGGGGAGTTGCGAGAACGAACCGGCATTGGCGGCGATCCTCTTTTCTCTCACCAGAGACCGGTACAGCCTGGAGGTGCGTCCTCTGGAGAGGATGTCGTCGATTGCATCCCACACCGGCTGATCGGGGTGAGTATGGCCTGGGATGTGGTAGCCCTCGATATACAGCGGCTGTGAAGGATCGACCAGCGTGATCACTTTCTCCGCGAGCTGCTCGGGCTCAACGGTTCGCAGCGACTCCGGCAATGGACCGGCCGGAACTCGACCGAAGTACTTCTCCAACAGAGGGATGAGGGTGTCGGGGTCGATGTCGCCGACGATCGCCGTCACCATGTTGGCCGGTACGTAGTACTTCTCATAGAACTTTCGGGCGTCGGTCATCGTGATCGACTGGAGGTCGCTCATGTAGCCGACGACCGGCTGCTTGTAAGGATGCGCCACGAAGGCGGTGGCTTGGAACTGTTCGAGGAGTCGCCCGATCGGCTGGCTGTCTGTGCGCTGCCGTCGCTCCTCCTGAATAACAGCACGCTCCTTGTAGTAGTCGCGAAACACTGGCTGCAGGAAGCGGTCCGACTCGAGATAGCAGAAGAGCTCGATCTTGTTCGCAGGCAAGGAGTAGATGTAGCCGGTGAAGTCGGTGTTGGTGAACGCGTTGATGCCGACGCCGCCCTCGCCGCTGAGGATCCGGTCGAACTCGCCCGGCACGACGAAAGCGGCAGCGGCCTCCTCCGCTTCCTCGAAAGCGGCGTGGAGCTTGTCCAATCGTTCGGGATCCGGAGCGAGCGACAGCCGTTCTGCCTGGTATTCCTCGTAAGCCGCCTCCATCGCGTCGAGCGCGAGCTTCTCCGTCTCGTAGTCCGTTGTGCCGAAGTTCGGCGTCCCTTTGAACGCCATGTGCTCGAACATGTGAGCGACTCCGGTGATCCCCGGAGTCTCCTGAGCCGATCCGACGTTGACCAACGTCTCGAAGGAGAAGACCGGGGCGACCGAGCGCTCCACGAGAATGAACGTCCAGCCGTTCTCGAGTCGGTGAAGCGTCGTGCGCTCCTCGAAGTCCGTCAGGTCCTGAGCTGTGAGCTGGCCCGTCGTTCCTGCAAGGAGAACCGCCAACCCGATCGCTGCCGACAGCGTTCCACCACCGTGTCGAATCATCAAGAATCTCCTCGTCTCGGGCTGGGAAGGCCGGGCGAATGCCCGACAAGCCGAAGCATAGCATCGCTCCCTGCTACAAAAAGAAGCCGCGCTCGAGAGCGCGGCGAGTCCCGTGATTGGGACAAATCCAAGGAGGGAGTGGCAGGCCAGGGGGGGTTAGACCCGCCACCTCCCCACCTTTCACCAAATCGACATCGCTGTCGACCTATCTCGCGGACACGGGTCCGCAAACCTGGTTCTAGTCATGTTTGGTGGTCCGTTCATCACTGAACCCGAACGGCCGGATCGCCCATCAAGGTGTAGGTTTCGAGCAAGAACTGGATCGTGGTCGGCCCGGCGGCGTCGATCGCGCCGACGACGGCATCGCCCACCCGGTTACCGGGAACGAAGAGCCGATCGAAGTAGTCGGTGCTGAGGCCGAGCGCGGCACCGCTGAGAGAAGGGCTGGTGGGCGCCCAGAGCGTCACCGCGCCGCCATTAGTCACCTTGACGAGAGCTTCGCTGACGGAGTCGATTCCGGGGTACTCGAAGCGACCGGCCACGCAAGTGAGCGCCGACACGACCGCGGGCATCCCGGTGTCTTGGAGAACGGGACCGTCGGCCGTCGTCAGCAGCTCTTCGCTAGCCAGCAGCTCGACGCCACCGTGCCCGAAGTAGTTGATGACTCGCTTGCCTCCGTCGAACCCGGCGAACATGGCGGTTCGCGCCGTGTCGACGTCGTCGTACTCGAGGTAGACACGGGCCACGTCCATCTCCGCCGGCAGATGGCCCGCCGCCGTCTCGCTCTGAGTCGTGAAATCACCTGCGGTGTCCGGGTTGTCGGCGAGCATCATCGCTTCGTTCAACCACGCACCGCTCGCCGCCTCGAACGCGGCGACCTTGTCGATGTAAAGGTCGAACTCCTCGGCGGTGCGGACCGGTATCCGACCGATCGGCACGTCCAGTTTGCGGTCGCCATCGATGTCCGCGAGCAGGTTGTCGGCGGCTGCCATGCCGTACGGGGTGGCCGCGAAAACGGTCGAGAAGAGGTTGTCGCCGAAGCCGAGATAGTCCTTCGGGTCGTAGGTCCCGGTGCCCGCGAAGACGACGTAGCGGGGCACGAGGCTCCAGTTGGAATCGGCGAAGATCAGGAAGTCCTGCACCGCCCAGGGATCGGCGATCCCGTGGGAGAAGCTGTCGTAGAGGTCCTCCAGCGTCAGCACGTAGGAGACGAATCCATCGGCCTGCCTGAGCTCGGCGAGCCGTCCGGCGGGACCGACGAGCGACTCCGGCGCGATCACCACGTAGTCGGCGCCGTCGAGGAACACCGTCGGGTTGGACCGGACGGCGTCGGCCACCACCCTCGAGGTCTGGCGAACCGCCGAGAGAGTGGTCACGATGTGCAGCGCGTCGAGATCGTCCGGTGCGAAGCTCGCCCGGTACTGGCCCCCGCCCTGGGGCTCGATCAAAGCGTCGCTGTACAGGACCGGAACGGCCTGGATACCGAGGTTGAGCACCACGATGTCCGCGCCGGGCAGATCCTCGACCGTCACCGTGGGGTTGGTGTCCGCTCGGAGGAGGAGCGCACCGTCCGCAGGCCGGTAGTAGCGAGGGTAGTCGAGCTCGAACCAGTCCACGAAGAAGGCGGAGCCGATCGTGCCGTCGAGCACCGCCTCCACTTCGATAATGTTGTCAGTCGTCAGCAGCGACGCGTCGAAGGAGACGGTCTGTTCTGTAGACAACAGGCCGATCCACAGCATGTCGCCGACGTGGGTCCCGTTGACGTAGATCACGGCATGGTGGTTGTTGTGGCCGCTCCCCTTGGTGGCGCCGGCCAGCCGCACCTTCAACGAAGCCGTCCCTCCGCCTGTCGCGACGTCGGGGCTGTGGAGGGGGAAGCCCAGACGGCCGATGACCGGATCCTCGGCTCGGAGACCGGTCCAGTACCAGAAGTCGACACCCTCGAACTTCGTTACGGAGATCGCCGGAACCTGGTCCTCTTCGGCGCGAGCCGCGCTCTGGAAGACCCCTCCGACGCTCGCCGTCGCCGCCGGAGCGCTACCGATCGGGATTTGCTGGCCGGTCTCGCCCAGCTCGATCCAGTAGACGTTCTCCGTCGTGTAGAAGCTATCGAAGCCCGCGGCGAAGAACAGGATCTCCGTGCCGCCGGCGGAGCTCATCCAGGCCACCTCGCTGCCCTGGCTACGGACCCTCAACGTGCCGCGATCGATGTAGGTCTCGATCCTGCTGACTGTCTGTCCGAGCGCCGTCGCCAGCTCCAGCGAGGTAACGCGATAGAGACCGCTCTCCGGCACGAACGCCTTGGCGACGGTCGTTGAGAATGTCGGGTCGGGCACCACGTCTTCGGTATGGGGCCCGGGGGGCGGCTCGACCCCCAGCGTCTCGAAGACCTGGACCGGCGGTGTGAAGGGCGGCTCCGCCGGCAGCTCCCGATCGAAGTGGACTCGGAACGGGCCGTGGACCCGGACCCCTCCGAAGATCGAGCGCTCGACGAGCACGTAGCGGGCCCTTGTTCCGGGCGCCGCCCGACGCTCGAGGACGCGGTAGGTCGTCGGCGTCGGAGCCAGCGTCGGCGGTGCGATCCACTCCTGGTGCACTGGGACGGAGCGCCCGCCCCGGACCCGCTCGAGCCGGAAGCTCACGCTTCCCGCCTCCGGCCCCGTGTGCCACTGGACGACCGACATCGAGCCGGCCAGATAGCCACGCAATCCGAAGACGTGGCCGGACTGGCTCGGTGTTCCGACTTGGGTGGGCTGCGACTGTGCCACCCCCGCTGATAACAAGGCGCCGGCGACGACGAGAACGCAGATTCGACGATCGCGAAGGGTATCGAGGAGTCGAGGGGGGATGGTGAACATGTCGGCGGTCTCCTTGGCGGTCGGCGTCTCGTCGGGGCGGCGGTTGCTCCGCGTGTTGGCGCCTCCTCCTGGAGCAAGACCGCGACCAACATCTCCACTGAGGCTCTAAATCTCTCATTCTAAGGGTTTTAACTTCTCCCGCCTCGGCCGCACCGCGACTTCCCGGCGGGGCTCACCTGCCGCTTCTTCCCTGCTTCAGATAGGAATTAGTTCCGGCCTCGGTACTTCAGTCCGCCTCGCGAGCACGAAAAGAAAGGCGTGCCCCGAAGGACACGCCTCGCTGGAACTCTATCGTCTCCAGACTACGGGAGCTCGACCGCGGGATCGCCCGTGATGCCGTAGGCGTTCAACATCTCGCTCGAGCCACCCTGGTCGGCGAAGGCGGTCAGGGTGCTCAGAACGAGGTCGCCCAACGCGGCTCCCGTGGAGCTCTCCAAGGCTTCGACGTAGAGCCTGTTCATCACGTGCGCCAGACCACTCACCGAGAGACCACTCGGAGCCCAGACGGCGATCGCGCCGCCGTCCTCGTCGGTGACCAGCGCCTCGGCCACCGACTCGACGGCCGGCACGTCGGACCGACCCGCGACGCAGGTCAGGGCCGAAACGACCGGCAGTCGGTCTCCGTTGTCGAGCAGACCCATGTCGCCGACACCGAGCAGGTTCTCGGCGGCCAACTGCATCACGCCACCGTGACCGATGTAGTTGACGAGCTGGACACCTTCGTTCCACGCCGCCTGGAGAGCGGCCCGCGCTTCCGCCGTCGACAGCGACTCGAGATAGACGTGCTGTCGGTCGTAGCTGACTAGAATCGAGGAGACCGTATCGCTCTGCGCAGAGAAGTCGCCCGCGGCGTCCGGGTTGTCGGCCAGCAACAGCGCCCGGCCTCTCCAGTCGCCACTCGACCCGTCGTAGGCCTGCAACTTGTCGACGTAGCCGCCGAGCTCGCTCTCGCTGACGATCGGCAGACGTCCGATGGCGAGCTCGGGAATCGAATCGTCGCCGATGAGATCCGCCAACGCGTTGTCCGAAGCCACGAGACCGTACGGAGATCCGACGAGCACGATCGGCAGGAAGTTGTCTCCGTTGCCGAGCAGGTCGCGCGGATCGAACGTGCCGCGGCCGGCCAGCACCACGTAGCTCGGAGCCTCGGACCAGTTCGCCCTGGCGTAGTCGAGCAGGTCGCGGATCGCCCACGGGGTGACGATGCCGCCGCTGAAGGCGTCGTAGACGTCCTCGAGGGCGATCGCCATCGACGACTTGCCCTGGCTCGTGCGGTAGCTGGCCAGGCGATCGGCCTCCGCCATCCAGTCGACCGGCGCGATCACCAGATGCTCCACCTGATGATGGGTCGCGCGCAGATCGATCTCCGGCTCCACGAGTCGCAGATTCTCACCCGCGAGCGCCGCCGAGAAGGTCGTCACGAAGTACTCGACACTGCTCTCGCCCGGGACGAAGCTCGCCTGGAATCCATCGGTCCCCATCTCCACGCGGACGTTGCGCGCCAGTTTCGGTTGCGCCGCGCTCTCGAGCTCGAGTACCGCGACGTCCGCGGACGAGAGGCTCTCGACCGTGACCACCGGATTGCCGTCACCGGTCAACCGCAACGCATCGCCGACCGCACGATAGAGCCGCGGGTAGGTGAGCTCGAAGCGGTCGATGAAGAAGATCGAGGCGGTTGAGCCACCCTCGAGCGTCCCCTCGACCTCGATGTTGGTCGCCGGCGTCAGCAGCGAACCGTCGAAGTCGAAGGTCGCCTCGTGACGCTCACGGCCACCCCAACTGGTCTCGCCGACCTCGACGCCGTTGACCCGCACGATCGCGTGGTGATCGTT
>CALZKB010000043.1 GCA_945787575.1 Thermoanaerobaculia bacterium
CGGGCGGCGGGGCGTCCCCCCTCGGCCGCCGATGGCTGGTCAACATACCGCTTGTCCGACTGGCGAAGCGACTGCTGGCTCGGCGTGACGCACGGCAACGAGTCCGGGTGGATGCCGCTCACGCTGAACAGGCGATCGATCGCTGGCTGGCGAACAGGCAGCAGATTCGTGCGGTGGCACAGGCCGCCGGCGTCGGCACGCTCTTCGTCTGGCAGCCGATCCCGAGCTACGGCTACGACCTGAGTCATCACCTCTTCGCGTTGGAGGAGAGTCCCGGGCAGCAGGCGGGCGTGCTCGGCTTCGCGGCACTGGCAAAGCGGCGCCACGCGCACGACCTGGCCGAGGACCTGCTGTGGCTCGCCGACCTGCAGCGGGAACGGGACGAGCCGCTGTATGTCGATCAAGTGCACTACACGGCGAGCTTCTCGACCGAGATCGCCGAGGCGATCGCCGGCGCGGTCCTACCGCGGCTCTGCCCCGAGGTGGAAGAACCGAGCTAGCTCGAGGCGGCCTGCTCGCGGAACCAGTCGGCGGTGCGGCGGAGGCCCTCAGGCAGGGTCATCGGTGGCGGCAGTTCGAAGGTCTCGCGCAGGGCCGTCGCATCGACGCAAGATCGAAGTTGCTCGCCTGGTTTGGCAGGCGCGTGCTCGGCCGGCTGCTCAACGCCCAGAGCCGCGGTCAGGTCACGATAGAGATCGACCACATTGGTTTCGATACCCGTCCCGACATTGAAGGTGTTGAAGCCCCGTGCGCCGATCGCCGCGAGGTTGGCTCGCGCTACGTCGGCCACCTGGATGTAGTCGCGGGTCTGGAGACCGTCGCCGTTGATGATGCACGACTCGCCGGCGAGCAGTCTCTTGAGGAAGATCGCCACCACCCCCGCCTCACCATGCGGGTTCTGCCGCTCGCCGTACACGTTGGCGTAGCGAAGACAGGTGACGTCGAGGCCGTACTGAACGTGGAAGTAGAAGAGGTAGCGCTCACCGGCGAGCTTGCTGACGCCATAGGGGGACACCGGCCGGGTCGGGTGGTCTTCGTCGGCTGGAGAATAATCCTGTTCGCCGTAGATCGCCCCTCCGGTCGAGGCGAAGATCACCTGCGCGACCCCGGCCTGGGCTGCGGCCTGGACGAGGTTCAGAGTGCCGAGGACGTTGGTGCGAGCGTCGAAGACGGGATCCTCGGTCGAGCGCCGAACGTCCATCTGGGCCGCGTGATGGATCAGTACGTCTACCCCGGAGTCGCGGATGAGCTGAGCAGCCACCGCGTCGCCGATGTCGGCCACGCACAGCTCGGCGCCGGCCGGAACGTTCTCCCGCCGGCCGCTCGATAGGTCGTCGATGATCAGCACTCGATGGCCGACCGCGAGCAGAGCGTCGCTCACGTGGGAGCCGATGAACCCCGCTCCACCAGTGACCAGAATCGTCTTGTCCCCGTCGCTCAAGATCGTCCTCCGGGCGCAAGACTACTGCACGCTGGAAGCGAGTGCACTCGCCCGCTCTATCGTGTCGGGACCACTTTGCCGTAGTAGTCGAGGCTGGCGAGGAGCCCTTCCGCCAAGTCCGTCTGCGGTTCGAATCCCAGGGTCTCGCGAGCCAAACTCATCTCGGCCAGCGAGTGCGGAACGTCTCCCCTGCGGGGCGGTTCGTGAACCGGGCCGACATCACTCCCCGTAATCTCGAGAACCAGCACCGCTAGCTCGTTGATCGTCGTCCGTGCGCCACGAGCCACATTGACGACCGTGCTTGCCGAGATGCGTTTGCCGGTCGCGGCAAGGATGTTTGCGCGCACCGCGTCGGCCACGAAGGTGAAGTCTCGGCTCTGTTCTCCGTCGCCGTGGATGATCGGCGCCGCTCTGGAGACCCCGGCGTCGAAAAAGCGTGGAATCACCGCCGCGTAGGGTCCGTCCGGTCGTTGGCGCGGCCCGTAGACGTTGAAGTACCGCATGCCGACCAATTCCATGTCGTAGCAATCGGCGAAAGTCTCGGCGAGCTCTTCGTTCATTCGCTTCGACAGGGCGTAGGGCGAGAGCGGTCTTCCCTCTTCGCCCTCGACCTTGGGGAGCTTGCGGCTATCGCCGTAGACGCTCGACGACGAGGCATAGACCGTCCGGCGGACGCCGGCATCGCGGGCGGCCGCGAAGACGTTGGCCGTGCCCGTCACGTTGACGGCAATCGTAGTCGCCGGATCCTCCATCGAGCGCGGCACGGAGCCGAGAGCGGCCTGATGGAAGACGATTCTGCAGCCGTCGCAGGCGCGGCGGCAAGTCTCCGGGTCGCGCAGGTCGCCTTCGATCAGGTCGATAGAGCCGGAGCAATGCTGGAGATTGGCTGGCAGCCCGGTACTGAAATTGTCGAGAACGCGCACTCGACAAGCGAGCGCGAGCAACTCGTCTACCAAGTGCGAGCCAATGAAACCGGCGCCGCCCGTCACCAAGACAGAGTCCTGCGAGAGTTCCTGACTCGTCATCGTCTAGTTGACGCATCCGGGGTCGTCTTCAGCGCGCGGCGCCGGAGCGTCAGCTCCCAGCAGGCCAGGCTGCGACTCGGGCAGCAGACGAGCGAAGATTCGGCGAATGACAGCCCCGTCGGGCGGGCTCCCCGCACGCTCGAGGGCTTCGAGAAGCTCCGCGAACTCTGGCGGCGGATTCTGTACGCGACCCTTCAGGATCTTGGGGTGAAGCGTCGGAGCGATCTGCTCGCCGGAGACCTCGAGCTCCTCACGGAGCTTCTCGCCCGGGCGCAGCCCCACGAACTCGATCGCGATCTCATCGTAGGGCTTGAAGCCAGACAGCGAGATCATGTCCTCGGCCAGCTGAATGATCCGGATCGGACGCCCCATATCGAGGATCAGTACATCACCGCTCTCGCCGATGGCCCCGGCCTCGAGGACGAGCTGGGCAGCCTCGGAGATCGTCATGAAGTAGCGCACCGCGTCGCGATGGGTGACGGTCACGGGGCCACCTTTGGCGATTTGCCGCCTGAAGATCGGGACGACCGAGCCGGCCGACCCCATCACGTTGCCGAAGCGAACCGAGACGTAGCGCGTCATGTCGAACTGTGCCGCCAGGCCTTGGCAGATCAGCTCCGCCACACGCTTCGATGCTCCCATGATGGACGATGGGCGCACGGCCTTGTCGGTGGATATGAGAACGAAGGCCTCGATCCCGAACTCGCCAGCGAGCTCACCGAGGATTCTTGTCCCGACGACGTTGTTCTTGATTGCCTCACCGGCATTGGATTCCATCATCGGCACGTGCTTGTGGGCCGCAGCGTGGACGACTACGTCGGGCCGCAATCGTGCGAAGACTTCGCGAACCCGTCCCTTGTCGGCTACGTCGCCGACAATCGGAAGTACATCCAGATCCGGCGCTGCGGCGCGGATCTCTTGGTCAATCTCGAAAAGGGCCCCCTCAGCGCGCTCGAGCAGGAGCAGCTGCTGCGGTCCATAGCGGCTTGCCTGGCGGACGAGCTCGCTACCGATAGAACCGCCGGCGCCGGTGATCAGCACAGTCCTCGCGGTCAGGAATCTGCCGATGCGATCGCTGTCCAGCTCCACTGGCTCGCGACCGAGGAGATCCTCGATGCCGACGTCACGAAACCGACTGATCGAGACCTTGCCTTGAAGAATCTCGTAGAGGCCAGGGATGATTCGAGTTCTCAGACCAGCTCTTTCGCACGCCTTGACGATCGCCCGAATGGTGGCGGCGTTGGCGGCCGCGATGGTGATGATCGCCTGGCTCACGCCGTGCTCGATGGCGAGGCTCTCGAGGTCGGCGAGGCTGCCGAGCACGCTCTTGCCATGAATGAGGGTGCCGTGCTTCATGGGATCGTCGTCCACGAAACCGACGACCTCGAGCCCGGTGTCTCCGCGGCCGGTGATCTCTCGCATGACGGCTACGCCGGCGCGTCCGGCGCCGACGAGGATGACGAGCTCTCGGCTCACGCCGGAAACGGAGTGCCGGTGCTCTCGCTCGTAGCGTTCGTACATTGAGCGACGCAGTACACGCACGGCGAGGAGGCCGGCGAACGCGAGCGTCGAATCGAGCAGGATGATCGACAGCGGGACGCTCCATTGCTCGAACCGTTCGGGGAGGCCGAAACGCATGGCGAGCAGGGGAATCGCGGAGAGGACGGACGCCCGAGCGAAGACCCAGACCTCGGCCATGCCCACGTAACGCCATACGAAGCGATAGATGCCCGTCCCGAAGACTACGGCGATTTGGATGAGCACGACCACCGGCGCCTGAATGAAGGCTCGGTAGATCTGCTCGGCCGGGACCGCGAAATCAAAACGGAGAAGATACGAGACCGCGAAGACCGTCAGCAAGACGCCGATGTCGAACAGGTACTGGACTTCTCGCCGGAGATGTCGGACCCAGAAAGGTCCGCTGGCCGAGGTTTGAGACATCGATTTCGCCGTCCTTCGATTTCGAGTTTGTCGTTTCGGCTCAGGCCCCACGCCGGCCCGTCGCTTCCTGCCAACGCAGCGTAGCAGCGTTCCTCGCTACGTTGCCTGCACGGAGCCGATCCAGGCGGTCCTCTCCAGCCGCCCAGCCCGGCGCGCAAGAGAACGGTCGAGAAGGCGATCGGCGAGGGATTCTGGCGGGCTGGGGATCCGCCCGCTGTGGAGGATTAGACAGAGTCCGCCGATCTCGGCTGCCCTTGCTCCGCGCCTCAGCTTGGCCGAAGAGGACGACAGTGCCACCGAGAGGTCAGGACCGACCGAGAAGCCCCTTGGCGACGGTCCGGAGCATACGGTAGGCGGTCGGCGCTCCTGCGGCCTTGAGCTTCAGCGAACGTTGCCCATCGTAGGCGAGCACGGGAATTCGACGGAGATTGCCGAGGTCCTTGGCGCGCGCGTTCACTCCCCACCCGCCGGCGAGAACGGCCTCGAAGCGCTCGCGCACAAGATGATGACTCGCGGAGCCAGGAGAACCGAAGGGATAGGTGAAGTGTCGAGGCGTGAAACCGAGGTGGTCTTCGATGGCGGTCTGCGACTGTTCGATGTCCCGTAGAGCCTCTTCGACGCTGAGCTGCGAAAAATCGCGATGACTGTGAGAGTGATTAGCGATCGTGACCCGGTTCGCATCGTCTTCGAGCAGCGACCGCAAATCGTTCCAGGACATCGAGCGGCGACCTGAGCCGGTCGAGAACTCGAAGGGCTCCTGAGACTGGACGTAGTGGGGCAGGATCGAGACCGTGGCCGGAGCGTCGAGCCGACGGAGCACCGGCATCGCTTGTTCGCAAAAGTCCTTGTAGCCGTCGTCGAAGGTCAACACTACGTAGCTGCGGTCGACCCGGTCCTTCGTGAGTCGGTCGACTGCCTCGGGAAGCGAAATGACCGATCGACCGGAATCTCGAATCACGTGGATCGTCCTCTCCAGCTGCTCCGGCGTCGCATCGATCTTGAACCGGGGCTGCGAAGTGATGGAGTGGAGAATCAGGAACACGACTCCATGGTCGCTTTGCCGGACGAGCGGGCTCAGAAACAGGTCGCCCCAGTGAGAGACGGCCGCCTCGAGGCGGTATCGCAGCGAGTTCGTCATCGGCGCCCTCGCCGGACAAGGCGCCGCAGGGATCGAAAGACCGTGAGCGGAACGACCCAAAGGGCGGGACGCACGGCCTGCCATGTCCGCAGGAGCGGACGGAGCCGGGTTGGAGGCAGTCTTTCGAAGCGCAGCCAGCGGGAGGTGATCGAGAACCGCCCGGCGCGAATCTCGTCCATCAGCTCATCGGGTTCCGTCTCGGCCGTCATTCGCAGGGCTACGCTGGTCAGATCGCTGCGTCGATGGAAATCCTGCCCGGCCATCGCGAGGAGGTCCGGACCCAGTAAACCTGCCGCGTCCGGGTGAGGAGCAAGACCGCCGTCGTAAGGGCGCTTCGAGTTCCAGACTTCGACGGCGTCGCAGGCATCGAGAATCGACTCGGGGACGCTGAAGCCATAGCGCGCCGGATGCACGAGGCACACCAGCCCGCGGGCGTCGCGCACTTCACTGGCCCAAGAGGTCAGATCGGCCGCGTCGCTCCAGGATCGGACGCCATACGCGCACAGGTGATAACCCGCCCAGCTGCGCTCATAACCGGGCACGAGCAGGCAGGCCCTCTGCGCGTCACAGTCCGCGACGAGGCGAGCGTAGCTGCGCTCGTCGAGGTGCTCCCAGTGATCGGAGAGGAGAACGGCGTCAAAGCGGTGCGAGGCGGCCAGGGCGGCTAGCCTCGCGGGGGAGCATCTGCCGTCGCGCGAATAGCTCGTGTGCGCGTGGGCCAGTATCCTCCTCATGCAAGACGCCTCACCCCCGCCAAGAGCTCCGCAATCGCGGGACACGGGTCGTCTCTGCGCAGGACTTCGTTTCGAGTGCCCGGCGGTTGCCGGCCCAGAAGGTCGCGGATCGCCGACCAGCGGCTCGGGAAGTGACCCGGGAAGCCCTTCGGGCGACCCTTGAGAACGCGCAGCGTGCGCAGCAGGTCGCCCAGCCACCATCGCACGGCGACGCCGTCGCGGTAGGAGGGCGTTCGTGGGGTACCGCCCAGAGCGACCTCGGCGAGAAGGCGTGGGAAGTTCACGCCCGAGTCGGTTGCGAGTTGGAGTGAGCCCCAGAAGCGTCCGTTGACTTCCATGAGCAGGGCCTCGCCGGTCCCTTCCTCGATGCGGTACTCGACCATGGCGATTCCCCACCACCCCATCTCACGCAGGAGAGCCAGGCTTCGCTCGAGAAGAAGTGGATCGATTACCACGCTCTCTCGCAGGACGGACCCGGATCCGGTGGGCCTGACGTCGCGGAGCCGGCGGTGGGCGAAGCAGGCACGCAACGCGCCTTGCCGATCGAGAAGGACGAAGACCGCGGCTCCATGGCCGGAGATGAACTTCTGGAGAAGGGGAGGGGGTTGCCGGCGGTCGAGCCGAGCGAGAGCAGCGCCCAACTCGTCTCGGTCACCCGCATAGTCCGTTCCACGGCCGTGGATCCAGTCAATTCCGGTCCAGTAATTGGAGTATCGAGACTTGATGACAATCGGGTAACCGAGCCTCGCGGCCGCCGCGTCGACATCTTCCCAGTCATCTGGCACGGCGGTCGGCGGCACCGAAACACCGACGGCGGCGGCGAGCTCGAGCGTCTTGGCCTTGTCGAAGGCCAGATCGAGTGTTTCGAGCGGGGGGAAGGTGAGAACGACGCCCGCGGCCAGGAGGTCCTCGTACACGGAGCAGGCGAGAGCGAGAGTGGCTTCCTGAGGGCAGACGACCAGGTCGACCGAGAGTTGGCCGGTCGTCTCGAGCAGCCAGTCGGCGAAGGTCTCACCGGTCGGCGAGCGGAGATGCCGGCTGGCAAACCGCGACCACGCGGCGACAGCCGGTCGCCGGGGTGAAGCCGTGATGATCTCGTAGTGCTGTCCGAGACCGCGCACCACGGCGAGGGTCTTTCTTATCTCGGCGTCGGTGACCAGAACGCGCGGCTTGGTCTGTCTCGCTTCTCGCATCGCGCTTGCCCGGCAGGTAGCCTACCGGGAAGAGTCCTCGGGTGCCGCAAGGCCGGCGATCAGCTCGGCAACGGCCCGGGTCGCCCGGCCACGGGCCGAGAGAGTGCGATCGAGATAGGCCGCCAGGGATCGGTTACCGGCGTGGTCGTCGCTGAGGAGAGCCGTGACCTGAGCGGCGACGCTGTCGCTCCAGCGGATCCCGCGAGCCGCCCCGCTGGAGACGAAGTCATGGATGAAACCCCGACCGGGGATTTCGAGCACGCCCAGAGGAACCCCGAGAAGCAGCGCTTCGAGTCCCACCGTGGAGGCGAGGATGACCGCCGCGTCGGAGAGTCGAAGTAGCGGGTAGAGAGGAGCCTCGGCCAGCACCGTCATCCGGCTCGCGTTTCGGTGGGTCTCGACCAGAGCTCGGTAGTCCCGCAGAGATTCCTGCCGGTGGATCTTGAAAATGAGTCTCAGCCCCTCGCTCTCGAACAACTCGTCGAGGCCGTCGATGAACCTCTCGAGCAACTCCATCTTTCCCCGGCGTGAACAGAATCCCCACAGATCGATCGGATTCGTCAGCAAGGTCAGGGTCGACCTCGCGGGTGGCAGCGAGGCGGAGAGGGTCTCGGCCTCGGCGCTCCAGTCGGTCGCCTGGAGTCGATCGAAGCGAGGAGTGCCAGTCAGGTGGATGGTCTCGGCGGGAGCGCCGCGGGCGCGGAAGAAGTCAGCGCTGGTCGCCCCCCAGCAAGCGATGGCGTCAGCCCCGGAAAGCCCCTGCCCTACGATTCCGCTGTCTTCGAAAACCGTCTCCGTGAAGCGGATCCCCTCTTGAAGTAGGACGAAGGGTATCCGTCGCGAGCGGAGCTGCTTGCAGATGTAGTGGTATGGGAAGGCGGCGTCGTTGGGCACAGTGACGAGGTCGGGCTCCGACCGGAGCCAGGCTCGAACGAGATGCGAAAGGTAGAGGTGCCAGAACAGCACCTGAGGAATGACTCGCAGGCTGCGCGCGGGCGTGGCCATTCCGCCTGCTTGAGAAGGCGAGCGGCGGAAGGTATGACGCAGGAGTCGATGAACACCGAGGCCCGGGCTTCCAGGCTCGTCTACCGGCGACGGCAGCCCTCTGAGCTCGCACAGTGACACGAGCCGGCACGCAAAGCCACGTCCCATGAGCTCATGCGCCACCGGACGCGCCGTTTCGGTATGGTGGCCGGCATTGGCGATCAGGAAGTCGACGCGGCGCATCCCAGGAGCTGGCTCTCGATTTCCTTGCCGATTCTGTGGCAGTACCGCGTTACGTAGTCGATCTCCTCGAACGGCGTCGGCGGCGGTCCCACACCGCGGAAGCTGCGGTCTGCAGCGGCGATGAACTGGACGTGGGGAGAACGGCGTCGCAGGTGGTCCAGAAGGTACATCGGGCGGTCGACGCTCATCGAGATCACCGCCCGTCCGCTCTCGATCAACGAGCGTCCCAATGCCCTCCCCAACTTCGAGTCCTTCGCTCTGGTGAGCCAGGCGAGGTCGCTTAAAAGGTCGATCGTGATCACCCCGGTCGACCCGGTAAGCGTGACCTTGCGCTGGTTCAGCCGGCAATTCGCCGAGAAGTGAAGGGTAGCGACCGTGCCGGCGCGTTCGAGAACGACCACGACCTCGTCCGCCGGCGCTCCCCGAGGTGCTTCGGCCGTGCGGCAGGCGGTCACCGAGGCGAGCTCCATCGCGCCGCAGAAATGGTGGATCCCGTAGAGGTTGTGAGGAAGGGTCTCGAACCAGCGCCCGCCTGGAAGCTCGTGCGACCAGTGCGTGTCGGCGGTGAGCATGCGATCGGTGTCCCTAGAGGTCATGAACTGCCAGTCGATTCTCAGCAGGCGGCCGATTCGCCCCTGGTCCAGCCACTGCTTGCATTTCTGGAAAGAGCGAGTGAACTTCATGTGGTGAGCCACCGGCAACTCGAGCTCGGCGGCCCGGATCCTGTCAACGAGCACCTCCCATTCGGCGATATCGATGACGACGGGCTTCTCGATGACGGGCTGCCGTCCAGCCTCGATCGCGCTCGTCAGGATCGCCGCGTGGCTTTGCGGCGGCGTGCAGATGTCGACGACGTCGCAGTCGTCCAGAAGCTCGTGCAGGTCGTCGTAGACGTTTTCGACGCCGAACTTCCGTGCCAGGCCGCTCGCCAGAGCGCGGTCAAGGTCAAGAACGCCTGCGACCTTGCCACCGTGGGCTCGATTCCAGCCTCTGAGATGACTCCCGGCTATGTGGCCACATCCGACGAGACCGACCCGATACTCTCTGTCCATAGCAGGGCTCATCGCAGAGTTCGTCTGTACCGGTCGATCTTCGTCTTGGCCAGGCCGCGGCTCATCGTCGAGCGAGAGGTGCGGCGACACGTCGCCACAGATCCAACAGTTTTCGGCTCGAGTAGCGTAGCAGCGTACGTCGTCGTCGTGCCTCGAGGAACCTCTGGCGCAAGTGGCGTCGCCGCAACGAGGCGCGGTAGTCGTCGTCCAGAGCGTGGGCCAATAGGTGCGCCAGGAGCTGTCGTGCTCCCTGGGGCAGGTCCTCCGGTGGGCTGCCTCTCGCCAGGCCAAGTGCGAGGTTGCGCGCGGCCTCGAGTTCGCTGGATTCGAGGGTTGCCTGCAGCTTCTCTTCGAGCTGCGGCAGCGCCTCGGACCAGGCCTGATCGTCGGGGAGCAGATCGATCAGATCGGCAATCATCCGCAACAGAGGGTAGGGCCGCGGACTGTTGGCATGCTGCTCGATGCCGTGCGCGATGGTGTGTGCGGCCAGAAGGAGCGGATCCGGTGCCCAACAACCGGGGAGGACCTCCAGAGGCTTTCCGATGGCTAGGGCGGCGGTGGAGTCGGACCATGATCCCGAAGAGCCGCGAACCCCCCGCAGGCTGAAATGCAGGTCGACGATTCCCCAACCGGGCGCTTCCAGAGGGGGGAGGTGCTGCTCGTTGCCACTCCCGGGTCCCGGACGGAAGCCGGCTTGTCGAAGGGCACGGTGCAACGGCTCGGCGATCGGCTCGGCGACCAGGATGTCCAGATCGCCGATCGTGCGACTGCCGGGAGTCGAATGCCCCGCAGCGTGCAGCGCGTAGCCTTTGAGGAGCACGATGGTGGCACCGAGGGCTGCGGCGTGGCCGGCGAGATCCTCAGCCAGCACGTCGTAGGCGAGGGCTGCCTCGACGGCCTTGCGAGCGCGACGGCTGAAGCCTGCGGCCGTCTCCTCGCCGACATCGCGGGTCAGTAGATCGGCGTCGGTACGAGCGCCAATCCGGTCGGCCACGCCCAAAGCCGCAGCTCGGCTCAGAGTCTCGTCGGATTGCTGGGGAGCGGCGAGCGGCAGGTAGGCCGGTCCGAAGGCGCGCCGAAGCACCCACCGAGTCACCCTGTCGGCGTCGAGCGGCGGCGGTCGGAACCTCGTCGGCAAACTGTTCGGCATCGGAATCTCAGGGCCGATGGCAGCGCCGGACGATCGAGACGACGCGCTCGATCTCGGAGGCGCTGAGCGCTGAGCCGCTGGGCAGGCACAGACCGCGGGCGAAGAGATCGGCGGCGACCTCGCCACCGCGTACTCGGCAGGACGCGAAGACGGGCTGCAAGTGCATGGGCTTCCAGACCGGGCGGGCCTCGATGTCGTCAGCCTCGAGGGCCAGCCGGATCTCTTCCCTGTCTGCCCCGAAGGTTCCGGGGTTCACCGTCAGACAGGTCAGCCAGCGGGATGCGCGTCCGTAGTCCGCTTCGGGCATGAACTCGAGACCGGGCAGGTCGCCGAGCGCCTGCAGGAACGCGTCGAAATTGGCCCTGCGGGCCTCGACGCGCTCGGCTAGAACCTCCAGCTGTCCACGTCCGATCGCTGCCAGCAGATTGGACAGGCGGTAGTTGTAGCCGACGACCGAGTGTTCGTAGTGAGGGGCTGGATCGCGCGCCTGGGTTGCAAGGAAGCGCGCTCGCTCGATCGCTTCGCCGTCCTGCGAGACCAACATTCCGCCACCCGAAGTTGTCATGATCTTGTTGCCGTTGAACGAGAAGACTCCAAAGCGACCAAACCCGCCTACCGGGTGCCCATGGTAGGTCGCTCCGAGTGCCTCCGCGGCGTCCTCTATGACCGGTACGCCGTATTCCTTGCACGCTTCCAGGATCGGCTCGTGATCTGCGCTCTGCCCGTAGAGATCGACCGTGATCGCGGCTCTTGGGAGTCGGCCGGACCGAGCGCTGGACTCGAGCTCCTCGCGAACCAGTCTCGGATCGATGTTCCAGGTGCCGGGATCGGCATCGATGAAGACGGGCCTTGCGCCCACGTAGGCAATGGCGTTGGCGCTTGCGACAAAGGTGAGAGTGGAGCACAGCACCTCGTCACCGGGTCCGATGTCGAGGAGTCGTAGAGCCAGATGCAGCGCAGCGGTGCCGGAAGAGAGCGCGGCCGCGTGTTGTACCTCTACGACCTGGGCGAACTCACGTTCAAAGGCATCGACGTGGGGCCCGAGCGGGGCGATCCAGTTGGACTCGAAGGCCTCGGTGAGCAGCTCGTATTCCCTGCCTCCCATATGGGGAGGAGACAGGTAGATCCTCGGGCGCCTGGTCATGTCTTGGTCAGCGGCCTCGCAGGGACGCCCACGACGGTCTGCCCGGCAGGCACGTCCCGGTTGACGACCGCCCCGGCTCCGACGACTGCACCGTCACCGATGTCCAGGTTCTGGAGCACTTGGCTCCCGGTGCCCACCAGAACCTGCCTACCGATTCTGACGCCACCAGAGATGTTGACGGTAGGGTTCAAGACCGAGCCGGCGCCGATCTCTGATTCGTGGCCCAGAGTGCAAGCCAGATTGACCATACAGAACTCCCGCAGGACGACATTGACCGTCGCGATCGTACCGGCGCAGACAACAACTCCTTGTTCGATGGTGGCGCTGGCGCGGTGCATCGTCACGGTCGGGTGAATCAAGGCAGGAAACTCGATGCCAGGGAGTCGATCGCGGACTTCCTGCGCCACGCGAAGCCGCGCGCTCGGAGTGCCGATTCCGATGGCCGCGCCATCGATGGCATTCTCGTTCACCGAGAGCCATGAGTAGTCTCCGACGACGTCGTCTCTGCTGTCGGTTTCGCCCAGCCGATCGACGTCCGAGACGACAAACCCCGCGAAGTCGAGTGACGCACCCGATTCGTCCAGATCCTGGATCAGCCAGCGGACCTCGCGAGCGAAGCCACCGGCACCGATGACGGCAATCCTCCTCGCGCTCATGGCCGGTCCTCTCTTCCGGTGAACTCCGGCATGGTGGCTTCTCCTTGTGCGCTGACGCCGCGACCGGTTACGGCTACGACGAGGGTGCGAAACAGTATTCTCAGGTCCAGACAAAGCGTCAAGTTGTCGACGTACCAGACGTCCATCTCCAGTTTCTCGTGCCAGTCGACCGCGTTTCGACCGTTGACCTGGGCCCAGCCGGTGATCCCGGGACGAACTTCGTGTCGCCTGCCCTGGCGTTCCGTGTAGCGTTCGAGGTAGCGGACGAGGAGCGGACGAGGGCCCACCAGGCTCATCCTGCCCTCAATCACGCTCAAGAGACTGGGGAGTTCGTCCAGAGATGTCCGCCGGAGGAGCTTGCCAAAGCTGGTCAAACGGTCCCGGTCCGGGGGAAGGGCGCCGCTGGAGTCTCGCGCCTCGCGCATCGACCGGAACTTGATCATCTCGAACGTCTTCGAGTTCAACCCTGACCGTTTCTGCCGGAAGAGTACCGGGCTCCCGAGCGAGATTCGAACAAGCAGCGCCACGATCAGGCATGCCGGCAGAAGCACCAGCGCGGCCGGAACGGCGAGAACCAGGTCGAGACATCGCTTGCCTCCTCGGCGGTACAGGCCACGGGTCATCCCGAGACCTCTCCGCGCAACAGTTCCTCATACTCTTCTTTCCAAGCACTCCAAAGTCGGGAGGGCGCAAAGTCCTCGAGGGCGCGTTTTCGGCCCGCCTCGCCGTGGAGATGCCTGAGGTCAGCATTCGTCAGGTATCGCACGAGCGCCACTCCCAACGCCGTGGTGTCCCCTGCAGGCACCAGGGTCCCCGTTCGCGAGTCCACGACCGCGTCCACGGTCCCGGTGACGGAGTAGCCGGCTACGGGAAGTGCAGCGGCGGCAGCCTCCAGAGGCACGTTGGGGAAGCCCTCCCTGTAGGACGGGAACGCCAAGACATCGATGGCCTCGTAGTAACGCTCTATCTCGTCGGTGAAGTCCCGATGAAAGATGGCCTCTGAGGAGGCGATCGTCTCTAGCATCGGTTCCGGGACGGCGTCGCCTGACTCCAGGGTGCCAACGAGGAGAAGCCGCGCATCGGGCACTTCTTTGCGGACGACCGATTGAAAAGCGTCAACGAGATCCGGGATTCCCTTGTCTTTCGTCAGGCGTCCGAAGAATCCAATCAGCGGAGCGTCCTGCGGCAGTTCGAGGTGGCGGCGTGCGGAAGTCCGCGATCCGGAGTCGTTTGTGCCGGTGAACCTGGCGGCGTCCACGCCATTGGAGGACCCATGACAGAGCACTCGAACGTCCTTGGTTGCCGCTAGGCCGAGGTCGAGGTATCGACGCCGAAGGCTGTGGCTGACCGCTAAGACCCGAGTGGCCGAAGCCGAAGCGCAGCGCTCGGCAAGTGAGAAGATCCAGCGCGCAAGTCGCCCAGAAGTCTCGAGCCTGAGCCCCCTCACAAGATAGACCCGGTGTGGGACCCCGGCCAGTCTTGACGCCAGCATCCCCAAGAGCCCGGCCTTGGGCGTACTCGCATTGACGATGGCCGGATCGAGCCGCTTGAGCAGTCGTCTCAACCGGAGCAGCGCGATCAGGTCGGCCAGCGGGCTAGGCTCGCGCTGCATCGGCAGCGGATGAACGGTGACGCCCTCTCTGGCAGCCAGCGCCCGACACACGACCGATGGAGAGCAGACTAGGTGGATTTCGAAGCCAGCCTTCGACAGGAAGCCCAGATGCCCCTTCAGAAAGCGCTCTGCGGTGATGGCTGCGGTAACTAAGTAGACGATGCGGGCCACGGGTTTTCGACGTCTCGGGTGCGACGGTCGTGCCTCTTCTTGCGGGCGGCTAGGTTGTCCGATCGTGGCGATCTCGCTTCCTGAAAGGTCCTGCTTTCAGAGCTTTCGAGGTGGGCGCGCAGCCTCCTCGAGTGGAGATCGGACGCCACGACGACCACGAGCAGGAGCCAGAACGTCCGTTCGGTGACGTGTCGATTGTAGAGATAGCTGATCATCATGCTGGACAGGCCGACACCGAGCACCAGGAACGAGTTCGCGAACGGTGTGCCCTTGGCTCTGAGGAAGCTCTGTCCGACGGATCTGAGCAGAACGAGCAGCAAGGCGACGTAGAGGCTGACGCCGATCAGCCCCGTCTCGGCAAGAAACCGCATGGGCGTGCTGTGGACTTCATGTCCTGTTGGGGAGTAGTGGGACTTGGCAAAGCCGCCCCAGCCGATGCCCAGGATGGGGTGTGCCCTGAATGCCATCAGGACGCCTGCTCGCTGGAGGGCGAAGAAGCTCTGGTCGCGCGCTTCGTCTTCGGAGATCGCCAGGGCTGCGTCCAACCTGTCGTCGATCATGGCTACTCGCTCCTGAAAAAACGCCAGCTGAGGCATGTAGCGGGGTCCGTACTGGTACATGAGGGCCAGGACGGCGAGTGCAAAGGCCCCTGCGACAAAGAAGCTCGACCGTTTGCCCCGTTGTGCCACGAGAAAGGCGATGACTAGGACGGCGAGACCAATGAAAAGCGACAGATAGACGGATCGGCGGCCGGACACAGCGACGGCATAGAGCGTCATCGCGATGCCTGCGTATGCGACGATTCGCTCCCGTTTCCTGATACCCGGCCACTGGGCCAGCATCAGGGACATCCAAAACGCGGTCAGCATGTAGCTTGCCATGTGCGCCCGATTGCGGAAGGGGCCAACCTCCTGAACCGCCTCGGGTGAGCTGATTCCCTGATAGATGATCCAGGGACCGACGATGAGGAGGGCCTGACAGACGTAGATGAGGACTCGATCGGGCCCGATGCCGTACTGCCGGATGAGGTTGTGGGTCACGAGAAGAAACAGATAGAGGAAGGCCAGGATCGTGACGTGCACCAGCCCAGTGGTCGCCCGCAACTCGGAAATATTGATCTGTGAGGCGAGGCCGACGAGCAAGATCCCGGCGAGAACTCGAACGACCGGAGGATGGAGCAGAGGTCTCGCGGTGCGAGCCGAAAGGCCGAAGACCAGGATCAGGACCCCTCCGACCAACTCGAACGGGCCGATGTTGTTCTTGATCATCGGGATGAATCTCACTTGGGTCAAGAATGCGGCCAGGCCGAGGGCCCCGAGAAGGAGACGATAGTCCGTCGGGATCCTCCCTGAAGAGGAGAGCCGAGCGTCGGCGCCGAGGGTCGAGGGTGGAGTGATCATGGGTCTAGCTTGTCGATCATAAGCCCCGCAGCCGGCCGTGAGATGGTTCGGGTACCGGCGATGCCGATTGGTAGCGTACTCATACTCCCTCGGGATCGAGTGCTCGCACGTAGTTCGGTATGACCGCTTCGAGAGAAAAGCGCCGAGCCGTCATGCGAGCCGCTTCGCCGAGGGCCCGGCGGCGGGCACTGTCCCTCAGCAGGGCGAGCAACACCTCCGCGAGAGTGGCGGGATCTTCCGGCGGAACGAGAATGCCGTCTTTCCCCGAGGTGACGATTTCGGCCGGCCCGAAAGCGCAATCGGCGGCCACTACCGAAGCGCCACAGGCCATCGCCTGGATGAGAACCCCGGGCAGACCCTCGAAGCGGGACGGCAGGACGAAGACAGCGCAACGCCCCATGAAGGCGTAGGGGTTGGCCACGAAGCCTGGTAGCTTGACGGCTTTCGCGATTCCGAGAGCCTCGGCTCGAGCAAGGAGTTGTCCCCGCAACGCGCCCTCACCCACCACCATCACCCGGCATGCCGCTTGGCGGCGCACTCGGGCCAGGGCTTCGAGCAGCAGGTCGAAGCCTTTGGCGTTGACCAGACGGCCGGCCGCCAGGAGGACCGGGATATCCTCGTCGAACCAGGACTCGTCGACCGGTTCCTCGGTCAGACTCGCTAGATCGGGCGTCACCACCGGGTTATAGACCACTCGAAGCAGCTCAGAGGGTAACCGGAGGCGACGCCGCAAGTCCTCGGCGACGCCGGCGGAGACAGCGGTGACGCAGTCGGCTCGTGGATAGAGCAACCGCTTGGCGAGCAGGAGAGGCCAGAGCTTGTGACGTGGCTGGTCTCGAACCAGGCCGTTACGCTCGGAGAGGACGAGCCGGGGCCCTGGTCTTCTCGCTGCGAGGGCGACTGTCACGTTGCTTCCGCTCGAAGTCGAGAAGACGATATCGGGTTTGTGCCCGTCGAGAAGGAATCGAAGAGGGCGCACCGCGCTGAGCATGCCAGCAGCGCCTAGCGGAACCACCTCGATGTCTCGAGGCACCTCGCCCAGCAGCGCACCTCGCCGGCGGTTCAGTACCAACGTTGCTTTGAATCGCTGCTTGTCGAGATGCTGAAGCAGCGTCAGCGTAATGCGATCGGCTCCGCCATCTCCGAGTTTCGGGCGGACCACAAAGACGCTGAGGGGCCTCATGGGTCGAGGCCAGTCAGGACGCGCCTGGCACGTGCCGTCCAGGTGTAGTGAGCTTTGAAGTCGTCGCGGGCTTGTTCTCCCAGCCGAATTCGGAGGGCCTCGTCGGCGGCCAGTCGTTCGATCGCACGACGCCAAGCCGCGGAATCTTCCGGTTCGACGAGCAGGGCGTTGCGCTCGTGCTCGAGGACTTCCGTCAGAACGGGAAGATCAGAGGAGACGATAGCCCGCCCCGCCGCCAGGTACTCGAACATCTTCATCGGCGACATCCACTGCGCAATGTCAGATCCGCCCGTACGAGTTGCCACGGATCGCTGGTAGGGCATCAAGAGAATGTCGAGCTCCCGGTAGAGCATGTGTAGCTCGGCGGGTGCGACGAAGCCATGGAACCGCACATTGGAGGACCGCGGTCTCTTCAGCCAAGCTGCCAGATCGCTTTCCCGACCTCCGATCAGATGGAATTCGAGGCTGGGTAAGTCCGCAGCGACTCTAAGGATGAGGTCGACTCCGCGTCCCGGGTAGAGGTTTCCGACGTAGCCGACCTTCAGAGGCTCCGGGTCTTCTCGCGGTCCTTGCTCGCCCGTTGGGAACGGGTCGCTGGCGTCGTGGGCGACCAAGGTCTCTGTCGTCGAGGAGAGCAGCCCCCCCTCCCGCCAGAGCTCCTCGAGCGCCCGGCAGATGAAGACGATTCTCTGGAGCTCGGGCCTGGCAAGGAGTCTCCCGGCAACGAACCGACCGAAGCGGCTTTGTGGCAGCCCATGAGCCTCGAAGATGACGCTGTGCCCACTCCGCGCCGCCAGCCATGCTGCTAGAGAGTCACGGCTGTACACGAGATCAACCTCGCGCCGTTGGCCCAAGAGCCGGCGAACCGCGCCCAGGAAGGCCAGGCCGCCCCCGCGGCGCGCCGGCCTCGGCAGCTTGGTCAGGGAGAAGCCGTCGGCGACGCCGTAGAACGCGAAGTCGTTGTCCACACCCTGTTCCTGCCTACTCGGCGTCAGCTTGGTGACGAGCTCGACCGTGTGTCCCTCGCGGGCGAGGGCAGCGCACATCCTCATCGCATTCACGCTGCTCGCACTTCGGGAGGGTACGTAAGAGACGGACAGATAGAGGATTCTCATGACGACGGATAGGTCATGCTGATCGGATCCCCGGCGCTCGCGACGCCCGGGCCACATGCAAGTCGATCGGCTCCAGTCTCTACCTCTGTAGCCAGTACAGGACTCGCTCGGACTCGGCGATCGGCTCGCTATGCTTCATCCGGAAGTTCTCACCAAAGGCGCGGACAAAACCACCCTCATCGTATTCGGTGAACACATCCTCGCGTGACGCCAAGAGACGTTGGACTTGAGAATCAGACTTCGGCACCCATTCGATCACCAGGTTACTGCCCAACCGCGCCAGGAATGCTGCGATGCGCCCGAGCGGCACGTTGTTGCCGATTGCCAGGTGATGGACAAGAGCCAGCGCGAGGACGGCATCCGCCGGTCCGCGATCGGCGAGGCTTGAGCGCTCTCGGTGATCCCAGCCCAAGGCCGGGCTGGGGTTCGCCAGGTCGATGCGGAGCGCGAGTAGATTCGGGTCCTTCGACGCTCTTGCTTGCAGGTAGTTCTTTTCGACGACCACCGGGTCGATGTCGAAGGCGACGGTGTGAACGCCGCGGCTACTGGCGAGCCGGCTGTAGCGCCCGTCGTTGGCGCCCAAGTCCCACACCGATGAAGGCTCGATCTCGTCGAGCATGCCGCTCACCAGCTTTGCCTTGTGATCCGCCGAGGCCGCCGTGTAGTTGGTGTCCTCGTAGTAGCTGCCCCACTCGCTATCGGGCATCTTCCAGCCGAGATTGGAGACCGCGTTCCTGAGGCTCGAGATCAGGCCGTTGAGGGCCAGAGCACTAACCTTGTAGCTGGCGGCGTCCCGCTTCGAATGAGCCATCTTGCTCTGGCCCTTGGCGTGGATGAAGAGGTGGGACAGGAGACCGAACCGCAATCGAGCGCGACGTGGCAGGAGAATGTCGGCGAGGTCCAACGGAATGCCGTCGATCTGGCTGCGCATGAGCTGCGAGAGTCGGATGTCGCGGTAGCTCATCAGGGCCAGAGGCGCCAGGAAGTGCTGACAGAACTGGCGGTACGCGACCCATGGGCGGCCGACCCGATAGATCTCGAAGGAGAGCGTGTCGATGAGGAGAGGTCGGCTGCCCAGGAATTGGATGTTGTAGGCGCTCGCATCCTTGAGCGTCATCCCGTGTTTGAGCGCGAGCTCCTGGATGTCGAGCGTCAACTTGGCTGCGTCGCGGTATTGGCTGAAGCTCCACTCGTAGGGATACGACACAAAGGGAAGACGCTCGGGCTTCAACACCCTATGAGCGACATTCGCGGCCGCCGGCTCGTCCATCTCCTCGTGCGGCACCAGCCAACCACGTTTGACGAGTGCCTCGTAGAGACCGGACTCGATCAACCGATCGTAGTGAGCAGAGTACGACGGGTTGATCTGCCGCAGCAGGACTCCGCCACGCTGGAAGAGAAACCCGCTCGGGTCGCGGAACGAACTCGGGTGACGACTCGCGCTCACGAGTCGGAGGACTCGTCATCGGCCTCGGGGGTTGACCGCCGGCCGGTGAGAAACGCCTTGGTGCGACGCCAGTAGGGCTTGATCGCCACGCCTGCATAGAGCAGGCCGACGAGAGACATCTGAACAAAGAAGCTGCCGCTTCCCGGGTCAATGTGCGCGTTCGCCTTCGAAGTAGCGGGAATCTGAACCAGGACCGCTGGCGGGAGAGCGCGAGCAGCGAGGCTGTTTCTTGTCATGTGTTCTCCAGTTGGGATCCGATCGACTGAGACTCGAGATCTCGCCATCGAGGGCGCGAGCTGCCGCCAGGGCGAGATTTTAAGCCAGAAGTGTCGAGATGACTCAGGCTCCGCACTCGGAATCCGATTGAAGGCGCTCACAGCCACCGTGTGAGGCGAGCCCAGGAAGTCGAGCGACGATGCCCCCAGAGATTCTCTGGCCGACGGTTGGCGCTGCCCGCCGGCACATGAGAGATCGACGGACGAGGACGCGCATTACCCGCTCACGGCCGCTTGCCCAGCTTGGCTTCGACCATCAGGGTAGGCAGTGCCGCGGGACGCCAGCGTGCCGCCCAACCGACCAATCTTCGGCCCATCCAACTCTTGCTGGGAGCGCCAACCCAACGACAGTAGGCGATCTCGACGATCTCGAACCCGTGCCGCTCGAGCAACGAGCCGAGCGCGTCGCTGTCGAAGTAGGAGACGTGCTTGGCGATGTCCTTCTCGTAGCGCGGCACTTCGCCGGTACGGACCAGGCGATAGTTCGCCAGTACGCTGAAGCGGTTCGGGGTCGTGAGAAGGAGGCGTCCGTCAGGAACGAGGTGCCTCCGTACGTTGTCGAGAAACCGGCCCGGGTTGGAGAGGTGCTCGATTAGTTCGCCCGCGACGACCGTTTCGAAACGCTCCCCCAAATCGAAAGACTCCGCATCGCCGTGGCGAATGTCGTACCCGAGAGGCTCTAACGCCTCGATCTGGGTGGCGCTCGCTTCGAGCCCGACGATCGTCGTCGCGATTTCGGCCATGCGGCCGTGAAGCCAGCCGTCGAGCTTGTCGCGATTCGTCGTCCCGACGAGCTCCGCGGGGCCGATGTCGAGGACCTTGCGGCCCAAGACTCTCGGCTCGAGGAATTCCCAGCGCGTCGAGAAGATCAAGCCAATCTCCGCGCCATCACGACGAGGGGATGGTCGGTCGAACGACCCGCCAAGATTCGGCGAGCTTCGGCCGCCGCCTGCTCGCTGCGACCCTCTTCGAGGTGGGAGCCGAGGCTCCTGAGTCGGGACAGCGCGACGATCGTCTCGCCGTGATTGCTGAATCCGTCCAGCCGGCCGCCGGAACGAGTGTACGCTTCGAGGAAGCGGCGACTGTTGCGCCGGCGGCGGAGGCCCCGGCCGAAGTAACGCCAAGGAGTGAGGAGGTCGATCTCCGGTACCGGTCCAACCCCCAGCAGTTCGTTGTCGATCGAGCACAGGTGTCCACGGGACGTCACCACGAGATTCTGCGGGCTGAGGTCGGGATGGGTCAACAAGCGTCGCCTGTCGGCGGACGGTTCGAGCAGCGCGAGCAGGCGCTCCTTGGCGGCGCTGTCGTTCAGAAGGCGCTCATGCCGGATCAGTCTCCTCAGCAGATAATCGCGGTAGATGTCGTCGCTCGAGAACTCGGGAGCTGGACGGGCCGCATGGAGCCTGGCCAGCAGTCTGGCGGTCGCTTCGATCCCTGCCCGGTTCCGCCTGAAGGTTCGCTTGTCGAGGCACTCCCCTTCGATCCAATCGACGGCGATGAGATCGCCCCGCCGTGCGACGCAGGATGGGAAGTGATCGCCGAGGAGCGGATGCTCGCCGAGCCACTCCAGGAGCCTCGCCTGCCGCTCGGTCGCGCATCGAAAGACCTTGACCCAACGCCTGCCCGCCTCTGCTCGCCACGAGACTGTGCCGACCTTGCTCCGCCCGAGCAGTTCCCAACGGTCGAAGTCGGTGCCGAACTCGTGAGGTGGAGCCGGCGTCACGACGGGTGAATCTCTACAGCTCGGAGCGTTCATGCCGACGCCGCCTCGCTTGAGGAAGTTCGAGTGATGAAGTCGATCGCCCGGCTTGCGACGAGCTCCCAGGTTAGTCGCTCGCTGGCAGTCCGCCGGCCCGCTGAGCCCACTCTAGCCCTGACCTCGGGGTCGGTCAGCTCGGAAAGGCCGGCCGCCATCGCTTCCGCGCATCCGGGGATGACCAGCCTTCCGTTCTCCCCGTCGCGGATAACCTCGCAGACCTCTCCCACGGCACTGGCGAGGACCGGTCGCCCGGTCGCCAGGTACTCGGAGAGTTTGGACGGGTAGGTCGTGACGGCGGTGCGAGTGCAGGCTCTCGGCATCACGAGGATGTCGGCGGCTGAGATCAGCTCGGGGACCTGGGCGTAGGGGACCGCCCCGAGGCACTCCACCCCCTCGGCGAGCGTGGTCTCCGCATGGGTTCGGACTGCGGGGAAGTCGTCGATCGCGCCCACCAGTCGGAGGGTGAAGCGAGGGTCGATACTCCTGGCGATCGCGACCGCGTCGATCACGGTCATCACACCGTGATATGGATTGAAATTGCCTGCGTAGAGGACGACAATGCCGGCGCTCGCGGCGGGCTTGGCCTCTCGGTAGGAGCCGAGGTCGACCCCGCCCCAAAGCCGAGTCACCGGCATTCCGCAGCCGCGCACACGCTCTTCCAACGACGAGCTGACCACCGTGACGCCGTCCATGAACG
>CALZKB010000044.1 GCA_945787575.1 Thermoanaerobaculia bacterium
GTGTGATCGACGGCGAAGCGACGGCCGAGGCTGGCGCCGGGGTCCGCACGACGTCCAACCCGCCGGCCGAGTGAGATAGTCTAGACCGCCCCATGACCGAGCCGGTTGCCACCCACAAGAGCCTGCCTCACAGCGAGGAATCCGAGCGGGCGGTCCTGGCCGGGGTGCTCCTCGACCCCACCCGCCTGCCCGCGGTTTCCGAGCGACTCACCGCGGAAGACTTCTACTCGGAGCGTCACCGTCGACTCTACCGAGTGATGCTCGACCTCCAGAACGCGAGCACGACGATCGACCTGCGAACGGTTCAAGCGAGTCTCGAACAGCTCGAACAGCTGGAGGCGATCGGCGGCGTCGCCTACCTTGCTAGCCTGGACCTCGACCTACCGGACCTCGCGCGGCTCGACACCTACGTCGAGCTCATCAAGGAGCGCTCGGTCCGTCGCCGACTCATCGACGCTTGCGGCGAGATCACTCGGCTGTCGTTCGACGGCGGAGTCGAGGCGGCCGAGGCACTCGACCAGGCGGAACGGGTCGTGCTGGAGCTCGGCGAGGAGGCGATCCGTCGCGGCTCCGTGGCGCTCGGTGACGTGTTCTCGACGACGCTGGCCGAGCTGGAGGACAAGCCCGACCGAATCCTCGCCGGGGTGCCGACCGGCTACACAGATCTCGACGAGATCACTCTCGGGTTTCACCCCGGTAATCTCGTCATCCTCGCGGCGCGTCCGGGCATGGGCAAGACGAGTCTCGCCCTCAACATCTCGCAGCACATCGCCTTCCGCGAGGCCCTCGCGGTGGGGGTCTTTTCGCTCGAGATGAGCCGGGAAGAGCTGACCCTGCGGATCCTCTCGTCGGAGGCCAACGTCGATTTCCATCGTCTGCGGTCGGGTCATCTTTCGCAGAACCACTGGAGCCGAATCCTGCGGACCGTGAAGACGATGTCCGACAAGGAGCTGTATATCGACGACACTGCGAGTCCGAGCTTGCTCGAGGTGGCGTCGAAAGCCCGCCGCCTCAAGGCGGAGAAGGGGCTCGACCTTCTCGTCATCGACTATCTCCAGCTGATGGAGGCGGGTGGGCGCTACGAGAACCGCAACCTGGAGATCTCCGCGATCACCCGCCACTTCAAGCAACTCGCCAAGGAGCTGCGAATTCCGATCCTCTGTCTCTCGCAGCTCTCTCGCCGGCCCGAACAGCGCGGCAAGGATCGTCGGCCGCACCTCTCGGACTTGCGCGAGTCCGGCTCGATCGAGCAGGACGCGGACCTCGTCCTGTTCATCTACCGAGATGACATGTACAACGAGGACAGCGAGTTCCCGGGAGAGGCCGAGATCATCCTCGGCAAGCACCGCAACGGGCGGACCGGTACGGTGCGGCTCGTCTTCCTCGGCGAGATGACGAAGTTTCTGAACCTCTCCCGCGACCAGCCGCCACCGGAAGCCTTCTAGCCTCGGTTGGGCTAGCCTGCGTCTGTCACTCCGGTTCGAGCGTTCAGGCTGGCAGCCCGTGGAAGGAGTCCGGTGGGTCGCAGGACTTCTGTCACGGACTGCTAGAGCTCCGGGTCGCGCCCGGTCATCCGCTGGAACGCCTCGACGTAGCGATTGAGGGTGCCGAGCACGACCTTCTCGGGCAGCAGCGGTGGCTCGGACTCGTGATCCCAGCCGCAGTCGTCTAGCCAATTGCGGACATACTGCTTATCGAGCGAGGCGGGCTCGGTCCCCGGCTCCCACTGATCGCGCTCCCAAAAGCGCGACGAATCGGGGGTCAGCACCTCGTCGATGAGGACGATCTCTGCGTCGATACGGCCGAACTCGAACTTGGTGTCGGCCAGAATGACGTCGTGCTCCGCCGCCCTTTGAGCCCCGGCCTCATAGAGGTCGAGGGTGATCTCGCGTAGCCTTCGCGACAGCTCTTCACCGGCCCGATCGCACATCACGTCGAAGCTGACGTTCTCGTCGTGACCGCTCTCGGCCTTCGTCGCCGGCGTGAAGATCGGCTGTGGCAGCGGGTCGGCGCGTCGCAGCCCCGGGGGAAGCGGAATCCCGCAGATCTCCCCCGTATCGACGTACTCCCGGTAGCCGCTGCCCGCCAGGTACCCTCTCGCTACGCACTCGAACGGTACGACCTCGGCCTTGCGCACGAGGACGGCACGCCCCCTGAGGGTCTCGAAATGCGGACGAAGCGCCTCGGGGAACTCGGAGACGTCGACCGCGATCAGATGGTTGGGAACCCGGTCGGCGAACTGATCGAACCAGAAATTGGTCAGCTGGCTCAGGATCTTCCCCTTGCCGGGTATTCCGGGATGGAGGACGTGGTCGTAAGCGGAGATCCGATCGCACGCCACGATGAGCAGCTCGCTCCCCAGGTCGTAGACATCGCGGACCTTGCCTCGTCTCGGAGCCGGCAGGCCCTCCAGATCCGTCTGCCAAACTACTTCGGTCATCTATCTCCTCTCAGTCGATTCGGTCACCGGCTCAGCCGATTGCTGGAGAAACGACTCCGACCGCGCGATCGTCTCCAGGGCGGCGGTCAGATTGTCCGAACGCAGGGTCATCATCGCCTTGAGGTCCCAAGGGTCCGCATCCACCAGCTCGTAGATCGCAGTCGCCTCGAGACCCTTGAGGCTGGGCGTGCCCAACCGTCGCACGCCCACGGCAACCTTGCCGCCCGCTTCCTTGACTTCGAGGACGGCGTACTTTCGGGGTCCGTCCACTCCCAGGAAGTAAGGCGCCAGCTCCCCTTCCGGGTCGATCTGTTCGATGAACCGGTCCGTCGCTACGATCCCTTCGTTGATCAGCTCTCCGCTCTGGTTGACGTAGGCGTAGAGCTCGCGGGCCTCCTCGCGGGTATCGACCAGATCGACCCTCCGCTCGAGCAGCGGGCGGAAGAACTTCTCGACTTCGTCGGCCTCGTAACCGAGCGACAGGAGCATCCTCTTCACGGTCTCGATGGCGTGGCTCGCTTTGCCGGTCACCAGCCGCGACAGCTCGATGATGCCGTAGCCGAAGAACTCGTAACGACGCTCCGTGTCGTGAACGCCCTCCTCGATCGGCAGCAATCGGTACTGCCCGTAGTTGAGCGCCATGCGGATTCCCCGGTCGAACGGAAAGCGCTCCCGAATCGCGCGCCGGTAGAAACGTTGGACATGAATCGCCGTCGCCAACAGCCGCAGCGGGTCGCGCCCTGAGTAGAGAGCTCCATCGCCGAGGTACTTCTCGAGCTTCAGATGGTGAATGCGGGCCATCTGATTCACTCGACGCTGGAACCGGAAGATCGACCGGTAGGACTGATCTTCCTCGCGGCGTCCGCTGTACTTGAGCAGGGAGACGATCGAGGAAAACTCTGCGATGTCGTAGATCAGTCCGAATCGGCGGACGAGTGGGTCGACGACCCACGGCGTCTGGAATTCGAACGGACGGGTGCTGTCGGACAGGGTCACCGTCCGCGAAAGAAAGCCGCGGCTGCGCAGATTGGGGGCCTGACAGACCAGGTCTTTCTCCTCTCGGCGCACCGGGATGACGAGCTTCCTGAGCGACAGCAACAGCTCGTACTCGCGCAGCTTCTCCAGCAGGCTTTCCCAGATCCGCCTACTCCTTTCGTCCGGGAGACGTTCATGATCGTAGCCGCGATGCTCCGCCAGGAAGGCTAGATAGCCGGGGCGCCGGAGCAACCGATCCGGATCGACCATCGGATCGAGCGACGTCACGTGGGCGGCGAGGGAGCGCAGCGTCGAGTCGGCTTCGAGCATCGCCCGATGCCAGTGATGCAGGTAGTCGATCCGACGGCGAAAGGTCCCGGCGTCGATTTGCAGGCAGCCGCGGAAGTAGGTCCGCAGCTCGCTCATGTCCGGGCCGATGTGGTCCTCGGTGAGGATCAGAACGTTCCCGCGCATCTTGTCGAGGAGGCGCGGAAACAGGCCCCGCTGCTCCTCCTCGGTCTCGGTCGCCACGCTGTGCACCGTGTCATAGGTCGTGGCCAGAACGCGGTCGAGGAAGCGCTCGAACACCTCGTACTTGATCACGTCGCCGTTCTTGCGCCCGACCTCGACGTCGATGCGGCCGACTCGGCGCGGCAGCTCCTTGAAGAGCCTCGAGATCGCGATCGAGTGATACAGCCAGAAGATGTCCGAGTACCGCCGTCCAAAGCTCGAGCGGGTCGTGTTCTCCGTGATCCGGACGAGCAGCTCACGATAGGAATGCCAGGCGCTGTCCCGAGCCTTCGTCTCGATGGCCTGGGTGCCGAACATCGCCATCTGGACGCGCGTTTCCTGCTCGAGATAGCTATCGAGCGCGGTGCGCAAGTGTTCGCTGCGAGTATCGGTGAGAATCGGGAAGCCGAGCAGCGGTGTAGCGTTCTCGTCCTCGAGAAAGATCCTCTGCGGCTCGGGCAGCACGTCGGCTGCGTCCGGCATCACTCGACGCAGCTCTTCATCGGTTCGCTTCAGGAAGTTCAGCGAACCGCTGGCGACGTCGAGGAAAGAGAAAGGATTCGGCACTCTAGGGCACCTTTCAGAACCGCGGACCGTCCACGGCTCCGTGCTTGCGAAGTGTACATTGCTAGACTGCGGCGCCGGAGGGGCCGTCTTGAACAAGTTGAAAGCACCCAGCGTCGCCGTTCGCGGTGGACTGCGAGCCGGCACGCTCGCCGTCGGTTGCTTCGTGGATCGTCCGCTGCCTCTCGGCAAGCTGCCGGTAGGCCTCGCCGAGCGGATCCGCCGAGCGGTCCGGGGCCGCGGTTGGCGCGGCGAGCGCGAGCGCCGTCTCGAGCTGCCGGTATCGGAGTCGGATGCCGCCCAGCTCTCGCTCTACGGTCTCGGCCGAGCCGAGGAGTTCGACGCCCACGGGATCAGGCAGTGGATCGACCGCATCAAGGCCGACGCCGAGATCACCGGCCCCCCCGAGATCCTCGTTGTTCCTCCCCCTCATCGGCTGCTCGGCACCCCCGAGGGCGCCACGGCGCTGCTTCGCGAGCTCGCGCTCGTGGCGTACCGGTTCGACGGTTTCATGGACTCCCCGAAGCCGACTCTCAGGAAGATCCGCGTGTTGCCGGCGGAAGCCGCCGCCTCAGTGTACCGACGAGTGCGGCCGGTCGCTGGAGCGGTCGCCCGCGGAATCGCTCTCGCTCGCGATCTGGCCAACACGCCGCCCAATCGGGCCACGCCTGCCTGGATGGCGGGCCGGGCCCGGGCGCTGACCAAAGGCCTCGGCGCCAAGATTCGAGTTCTCGAACCCCGCGAGCTCCAGCGGCTCGGGATGGCGGCCCTACTGGCGGTGGGGAAGGGATCCGCCAACAGCCCCCGCCTGGTCCGGATCGAGCTCGGCACTCGGGGTCCGGCCGTCGCCCTGGTCGGCAAGGGCGTCACCTTCGACAGCGGAGGCATCTCGATCAAGCCGGCCGCGGCGATGGACGAAATGAAGTTCGACAAGGCGGGCGCGTGCACCGTGCTCGGCGCCGTATCGGCGATCGGAGAGCTCGACCTTCCGGTGAGGGTGCGAGCCTACCTGCCGCTGGCCGAGAACATGCCGAGCTCCCGCGCCTACCGACCCGGCGACATCATCGAGACGCGCGGCGGAAAGACGGTCGAGGTCCTCAACACCGACGCGGAGGGGAGGCTGATCCTGGCCGACACGCTGTCACTGGCGGTCGAGGAGAAGCCGTCGGCGCTGGTCGAGTACTCGACCCTCACCGGCGCGACCGTCGTCGCGCTCGGCCACCACGGCGCGGCGCTGTACTCACCCGACGAGAAGCTCGCTCTAGAGCTGTCGCGGGCGGCGTCGGACGCCGGCGAGCGCCTGTGGCGCATGCCTCTGTGGCCAGAGTTCAAGGAGGAGATGAAAGGCCGCCATGCGGATTTGCGGAACGTCGCAGGCCGATGGGGAGGAGCGAACACGGCGGCCGCGTTTCTCGGCGAGTTCATGGGCGACTGCGAATGTTGGGCGCACCTCGACATCGCGGGGACGGCTTGGCTGCCGGCCGATGCGGGGGCGGCCTTCGGAGCGACCGGGTACGGGGTCGCCACCACCGTCTCCTGGTTGTTGGAGCGACTCGAGAAGGGTTAGAGTCGCAGGGCTCTCGAGCTTGAGGAGGAGGGAACTTTCCCGCGGCTGGTGCGTAAGAGAGAGCGACGAAGGGGCCGACCCGGGCGGGTGATCCTCCGCCCGCAGGCGAGCAAGCCTGAATCGACCGACCGATCGATCAAGAATGAGGTTTCAACCGATGAGTGAGACGAAGTGCAGACGGACGACCTCGAGGCTATGGGCGGTGGCGGCTGCAATGCTGTTCGCCCCTGCCGCCGGCGGGTGGAGCGACACGGTCGACGTGTCGACGGAGATTCCGGTGCTCTCAGCGGAGATTCCGGTAGCGGTGACCGACGGCCGCCTGCCGCTCTCCCTCGAAGACGCGATCCACATCGCCCTCGAGCGCAATCTCGGGTTGATCGTGCGGCGCTACAACGAGAAGGAGAACCGTCTCAACCTGTCGGGAGCCCACGGAATCTACGACCTGCTGGGGACCGCCGACCTCAACGCCTTCGACGAGACGACGCCTTCGGCCAGCAACCTCGACGGCGCCGACATCCAGACTACCGAGGGGCAGAGCTGGAACTTCGGCCTCAGCCGACTGCTCGCGACCGGCGCTTCGGTGTCTCTCGATTTCGACACCTCTCGTCGGGAGACCAACTCCACCTTTTCGACGCTCAACCCGTCGTACCGAAGCGACTTCGATCTGTCGATTCGCCAGCCGCTGCTCAAAGGCCTGGGCAAACGCATCACCGAGCGCAACATTCTGGTCGCTCAGACCAACCTCGAGATCACGCGAGAGAGCTTCTCGCAACAGGTCAGTAGCACCATCCAGCAAGTAGTCAACGCCTACTGGGCCCTGGTCGGCAATCGCAACGGGCTGACCGTCGCGGAACGGAGCCTCTCCCTCGCCGAACAGCTCCACGAACAGAACAAGATCCGCGTCGAAGTCGGCACTCTCGCCCCCCTCGAGTTGGTGCAGAGCGAGGCTGGGATCGCCACTCGCAAGGAGGCCATCATCCGCCAGCGGGCGGCGGTCGGAGATGCCGAGGACACCCTTCGCCAACTCCTCAACCTCGATCGCACGTCGCTGTGGGACACCGCCATCGAAACGACGACTGAAGCGGGAGTTCCAGAGCGCACAGTGGTCAACCTCGAAGCGGCGATCGAGGCAGCTCTCCAAGATCGACCCGAGCTGACCAGCCAGCGCTTGGCGCTCGACAACCTCGAGGTCGATGTCGAGTACTTCGACAATCAACGGCTGCCGCAGCTCGATTTCACTGCGCGTTATGGCTTCAACGGTCTCGGCGGACCGGTCACCGAGCGCGATTTCTTTACTGGCGAGATCCTCTTCCAGGCGCCGGGCGACTACGGCGACGCGCTCAGCCAGATCACCGACGGCGAATTCGCCGGATGGAGTGTGGGCTTGAATCTCAGCTATCCGTTTCAGAATCGGACCGCCGAGGCTCAGAGCGCCAGGGCTGAAGTCGTTCTCGAACGCGGTCGAGCCGAGCTGCGTGAGCTCGAGCTCCAAGTCGTCACCGAAGTGCGCAGAGCGGCGCGCGCACTCGAGACATCTGGACAGCAGATCGACTCCGCCGCCGTTTCGCGGCGACTCGCGGAGCGCAATCTGGAAGCCGAGCAGAAGCGTTACGACAACGGCTTGTCGACGAGCTATCGAGTGCTCGAGATCCAGCGTGACCTCACCGATGCGGAGATTCGCGAGATCGCCGCGGTCTACGGCTACCAGACGGCGCTCGCCGAGTTACAGCGCGCGACGGCGTCGTTGAACGAGGAGAGTGGAGTGGCCATCGTCACGGCCGGCGACGACTAAGTCGGCGACCACACGCCAAGGAGGGAAGAATGGGCGATTCGATGCTGGGGCGTCTCGTCGGAGTCCTGACCTCACCGGCCAAGACCTTCGAGGGTTTGCGCGAGAAGCCGACCTGGGCGCTGGCCCTGATCGCCTTGATCCTCATCGGCGGCGGTGTCAGCCAGTACGCCCAGTCGAAGGTCGACGCCGGCGCGATGGTGCGCAGCTTCATGGAGCGGAGCGGACGCGACTTCACCGAGGAGCAGATCGAGGAAGCGATCGCGCGCCGGGAAGGCCAGAGCCCGGTCGTCGCAACCGTCTTCACGGTCGCCTTCATGGCCGTCGTGCCTCTCCTCGGCGCCCTCTTCTTCTGGATCGGGACGAGGCTCTTCGGAGGCGATCCGAGTTACACGCAGAGCCTGTCGACCTTCACTCACAGCATGCTGCCTTGGTGGGGGGTCAAGTCGCTTCTCAGCCTGCCGGCACTCGTAAGCCGGGCGGAGATCACCTACGAGGACGCGACCTCGGGTGGGCTGCTCCCCTCGAATCTGGGCTTTCTCATGTCGGAGGAATCCTCGATCCTGATGAAGGGCATCGCCGCGTCGATCGACCTCTTCTCGATCTGGAGCCTCTTTCTGATGGTGATCGGTTACTCGATCGTCGCCCGAGTCTCGAAGACCTCGACGACGGTCCTCGCGGTCGTCCTCTGGCTGCTCGTCACCGGCGTGACCCTGATCCCGGCTCTGATCTTCGGCTAGAGGGAATTTGCATGAAGCGGATTCTCATCGGTGCCGGCGTCCTCCTGGTGCTCGCGGCGATCGTCTTCTTCAGTCTGAAGGGAGTCAAACGGGAGAAGGGCTCACGCGTCTACGTCGAGGACGTCGCGGTCCGCGACATCTGCCGCGTAGTCAAGGCGACGGGCGAGATCGACCCGCGGGTCAAAGTCAACCTGTCGGCTCACGTCATCGGCAAGATCGACAATCTCCACGTCGAGGAGGGCGATTGGGTGGAGGCCGGCGACGCGGTGCTGCAACTCGAGAAGGAGGCGTTCCAGGCCGCTCGCGACCGCGCCGCCGCCGAGCTCGAGATCGCTCGCTCGCGAGTGAGGCAGGCCCAGATCAACGTCGAGGACGCCGCCATCAAACAGCGTCGCATCGAGAGGCTGCGCGCCGAACAGATCGCGTCCGACTCCGACCTCGAGGCCGCCCAGCTCCAGCACCGATCGCAGCAGCTGGCGGCGGAGCAGGCGAGGGAGACGGTGCTGCAAGCCCGCGCGGCCCTGGAAAAGGCGGAGGACGACCTCTACAAGACGACGATCTACGCGCCGCTCACCGGCCGAGTCACGGCGCTCAACGCGGAAGAAGGGGAGGTCGTCGTCTCGGGGACGATGAACAACCCGGGCTCGGTGATCGGGACGATCTCGGATCTCTCGGAGATTCTCGCCGAGGTCGACGTCGATGAGACCGAAGTCGCCTACCTCGACATCGGACAGACGGCGACGGTCCACGTGGAGGCGCTGCCCGATCAGGAGTTCAGCGGCAGGGTCGTGGAGATCGGAAGCTCTGGGTTTCAGCGGCCGCGCAACCCCGACGTCACCTTCTTCAAAGCCAAGATCCTGCTCGACGAGCCGGAACCGTCGCTGCGTCCGGGGATGTCCACCCGCGCGGAGATCGTCACCGCCAAGGCCGAGAACGCCCTGGCCGTGCCGGTGCAGTCGGTGGTCGAGCGCAGGCCGGTCGCCGCCGAAGCGGAGAGCTCCGACGAGGTCTCGGCCGAGGAAAACGAAGAGGAGATCGAGGTCGTGTTCGTGGTCGTCGACGAACGTAGCATGCAGCGCCCGGTGGAGACCGGCCTGTCGGACATCACCCACATCCAGATCGTCTCCGGCGTCGAGGAGGGCGAAGCGGTCGTCACCGGTCCCTATCGCTCACTCAAGGACCTCGACCACGACGAAGCCGTACGGGTGCGCGAACAGGGCGACGGAGATGAGGAACAGGACGACGGCTAGGTGCCGGGCGACGGCAAGCTGGAGGACGACGGCTAAGTGGCGCTGATCAAGCTCCAAGCCGTTCGCAAGATCTACGAGGTCGGGACCGAGACCGTGCGCGCTCTCGACGGCGTCGATCTCGAAATCCAGCGCGGCGGCTACGTCGCGATCATGGGTGCCTCCGGAAGCGGAAAGTCGACGCTGATGAACGTCGTCGGCTGCCTCGACCGGCCGACGACCGGAAGCTACGTCCTCAACGGCACCGCGGTCGAGGAGCTCAGCGACGACGAGCTGGCAGCCGTCCGTAATCGGGAGATCGGTTTCGTCTTCCAGACCTTCAATCTGCTGGCGCGCACCAAGGCGCTCGCCAACGTCGAACTGCCGCTCACCTACGCCGGAGTCTCTCGCAAGGAGCGGCGCGAGCGGGCGGCGGACGCGCTCGAGCGGGTCGGGCTCGCGGACCGCATGAACCATCAGACCAACGAGCTCTCCGGTGGCCAGCGCCAACGGGTCGCGGTCGCTCGAGCGCTCGTCAACAACCCGTCGATCCTGCTCGCCGACGAGCCGACGGGCAACCTCGACAGCGCGACTTCGAACGAGATCATGGCGCTCTTCGACAAGCTGCATCTGACGGGCAACACGGTGCTTCTCGTGACCCACGAACCGGATATCGCCGAGCACTCACACCGCCAGATCGTCCTGCACGACGGCAAGCTGGTCGAGGATCGAAAGACGCCGCGATGATCGTCACCGAGAACTTCCGGATCGCCCTCCGGGCGCTGTGGGCGAACAAGATGCGCTCGATGCTGACCACCCTCGGAATCATCATCGGCGTGGCGGCGGTGATCGGCGTCGTCTCGATCGTCCAGGGTCTGCAGGTGCTCCTGACCCGTCAGTTCGAGGGTCTGGGCGCCAACTTCATGATCGTTCAGCCCCGCCAGCAGTTCTCGGGTCCCGGGATGGTCCAGAAGCCGGTCCGCCTGACCTGGGACGACGGTCTCGCCATTCGCGACGCGGTGGCGGGGATCGACATGATCACTCCGCAGATGTTCGGCTCAAGCCAGGCCAAGTACCGAGACCGGGCGCACGGCACCTTCGTCATCGGTGTCAACCAGGATTGGCCGGAGGTTCACGACTTCAGCGTCGAGATCGGCCGGTTCTTCAACAAGGTCGACCTCGACCGGCGCCAGAAGGTGGCGGTGGTAGGGCTCGACGTCGTCGACGAGCTCCGACTGGGCAACCCGATCGGCAAGGAGATGACCCTCGGCACCCTCCCGGTCACCATCGTCGGGGTGATGGAGAAGAAGGGCCAGTCGCTCGGTCAGAATCTCGACGATCTCGTCTTCGTCCCGTTCGAGACCGCCCTCGGGATCTTCGGTCGGCGCGCCGCCGAACAGGTGCAGCTCCGCCTGCGGACCACCAGCACGAACAACGTCGACCAGGTCCGAGAGGAGATCCGCCAACTGCTGCGTCGGCGCCATCAGATCGTCGGCGACGATCCCGACGACTTCCAGATCATCGTGCAGGACGAGATTCTGGAACAGACGACTCAACTGCTCGGAACCGTGACCTTCGTCGTTGCCGGCATCGTCGGCATCGCGCTGTTGGTCGGCGGCATCGGGATCATGAACATCATGCTCGTGTCGGTGACCGAGCGCACGCGCGAGATCGGCATCCGAAAGTCGGTCGGCGCCCGACGCCAGGACATCCTGCTCCAGTTCCTGATCGAAGCGGTGACCCTCTCGCTGCTCGGCGGAGCGATCGGCTTGGCGTTGGGTTACGGCATCGGAAGGCTGGCGACGAACCTGATCCCCGGAGACCTGCCGCCCGCCGTCGTGCCGCTCTGGGCGATCGCCCTCGCCTTCGGCTTTTCGACCGCCGTCGGCGTCTTCTTCGGCATCTACCCGGCCAGCAAGGCGGCAAGGCTCGACCCGATCGACGCACTGCGCTACGAGTAGGTAAGAGCTCCCACCCGGGTAGCCGGGTGGGAGCTCTACCGGTAGTCGCGAAGGATCCGCTTGGCGAGGGAGATCTTGTGGACCTCGTCAGGGCCGTCGTAGATCCGCGCGGCCCGTTCCTCGAGATAGAACCAGGCGATCGGAGTGTCGTCGCACATCCCGAGGGAGCCGTACACCTGGAGTGCCCGATCGAGGACCTTGCCCATCATCCCGGCGACGAGGAACTTGATCGCCGAGATGTCCTGCCGCGCGGCCCGCCATCCGTCACGCTCGATCCGCCAGGCGGTGTGCAGGGTCAACAGCCGCGCCGCCCGCATCTCGGCCGCGCATTCGGCGATCCACGCGCGGACGATGTCCTTGTCGGCGAGCGTCTCGTCGGGGCCCAGGAAGCGCGTCGTCGCCCGCCGACACATCAGCTCGAAGGCGCGCCGAGCGACGCCCAGCCAGCGCATGCAGTGGTGAATGCGGCCGGGACCCAGGCGCTCCTGCGCGATCGCAAAGCCCTCGCCCTCCGCTCCCAGCCGATTGCCGACCGGCACCCGACAGCCGGCGTAGCGGACTTCGGCGTGGCTCGCCCAGCCGTCGCCGGCGCGACCCATCACCGCGATGTTGCGCACGATCTCGAAGCCGGGCGTGTCGGTCGGCACTAGCAGCATGCTGGCCCGGCGGTGAGGCGGAGCGTCCGGGTCGGTCACCGCCATCACGATCGCGAAGGCGGCGCCGTCGGCCGACGAGGTGTACCACTTGCTCCCGTCGATCACGTACTCGTCCCCGTCCCGCACGGCGGTCGTTCCCATCAGCACCGGGTTGGAGCCGGCGTAGTCCGCCTCGGTCATCGAGAAACAGCTGCGGATCTCTCCGGCGGCGAGCGGCCGGAGGTATTTCTCGCGCTGGTCCTGAGAAGCGTGGGTCGCGAGAACCTCGACGTTGCCGGCATCGGGCGCCTGGCATCCCATCACGTAATGGCCGTAGAGGTAGCCTCCCAGCACCTCCGAAACGAGTCCGTGGTCGACGAGGCCGAGACCGAGCCCACCCAGCTCCGCCGACAGGTTCGGCCCCCACAAGCCCGCCTCCTTGGCGCGGCCACGCCGCGCGTCGAGCCGACCCTCGAGAGCGGAGAAGGGGAGGGAAACGGCGTCCGCTTCGAGAGGTGCGAGCTCGCTCTCCATGAAGCCGCGGTAGCGCTCGAGGAGCTCTTCGGTTTCGCTGGCGATCTCGAAGTCCATCATCCGTCCTCCGGTTATCCTGCCGAGACCGCATGATACGCGGTCGTGCGTGGCCGGGGGAGGAGATCGCCGGGAGCGAGGCCGGGAGTGACGGAGGCTTCGCGGCCGGTATGCTCGTCGCCCATGCTCGAAGCCCGGATCGACCGTCCGACGCCGCCGCGAGCCGGCGAAGAGCTCGACCTCGAGGCGTTGGCTCGCTACCTCGAAGAGACGCTCGGCAGCGCCGAGCGACTCGCGGTCGCTCAGTTCCCGAAGGGCTTCTCGAACCTGACCTATGCCGTGCGGACCGCCGACCACGATCTCGTCCTGAGACGGCCCCCTCTTGGCGCGAATGTCGAGTCCGCCCACGACATGGGACGCGAGGTTCGAATCCTCTCGGCGCTCTCTCCGATCTACCCCAAGGCCCCAGCGCCGATCGCCTATTGCGACGATCCGGCGGTGCTCGGTTCTCCGTTCTACCTGATGGAACGCCGTCGGGGAGTGATCCTGCGCGCCGGCATGCCGCTCACCGAGCACCCTTCGCCCGAGGTCATGGAGGACGTCGCTCACGCCTGGGTCGCGACCCTCGCCGAGCTCCACGCGATCGATCCACACACCGCCGGTCTCGACCAGCTTGGGCGGGCCGAGGGCTATATCGGGCGTCAGATCGAGGGGTGGTCGAACCGGTGGCTCGACGCCCGTCTCGAGGAGGTCGCGGCGCTCGACCGCGCCGCCCTCTGGCTGCGCGACCACCAGCCGCCAGACGGGCGCGCCGCGCTCATTCACAACGATTTCAAGTACGACAACGTGGTCTTGGACCCCGAGGACCTCGGCCGGGTGGTCGCGGTTCTCGACTGGGAGATGGCGACCCTCGGCGATCCCTTGATGGACCTCGGCACCGCCCTCGGTTACTGGGTCGACCCCGACGACTCGCCGGCCCTGCGCGGCCTCGGACTGAGCCCGACGACGCTCGCCGGCAACCCGGGTCGGGCCGCGATCGCCGAGCTCTACGCTCGGACCAGCGGCCGGGAGCCGGGAGAGCTCGTGTTCTACTACGTCTACGGGCTCTTCAAGATCGCCGTCATCGTGCAACAGATCTACGCGCGGTATCGACAGGGGGTGACCCGCGATCCGCGCTTTGCCGGCCTCGATCAGGCCGTGACGGCTCTCGGCGAGGCCGCGCTGCAGGCGATCGCGCGACGGAGGATCGACCGGCTCTTCACCTGAGCACTGCAGCCATCGAGTCTCAACGACCCGTTTGAACATCCCGAAAGCGAGATCACGCGATGCAGCGAATACCGTTGGAAGAGCTCTCGGCGCGGGTCGGCGCTGACGCGGTGAGCGGCAGCTGGCTGACCGTCGATCAGGCCCGCATCGATCTCTTCGCCGAAGCGACCGGCGACGACCAGTTCATCCACGTCGACCCCGAGCGAGCCGCCCGGACGCCGTTCGGAACGACCATCGCTCACGGCTTCCTCAGCCTGTCCCTGATCCCTCACCTGGTCGAGGCGATCGCGACGGTCCCCGAAGGCACCGTGATGGGGATCAACTACGGACTCGACAAGGTCCGGTTCCTCGAGCCCGTCAGGGTCGGCAGCGAGATTCGCGCGCGTTCCAAGACCCTCGACGTGATCGACAAAGGTGGGGGCCGCATCCTCGTCACCGATGAAGTCACGGTCGAGATCCGAGGGGCGGAGAGACCGGCTCTGGTCGCCCAAACACTGTCGATGTTCGTCATCGACCAACCCGAGGAGGAGAGAGCATGACGATACGTTTCGACGAGCGGGTGGCGATCGTGACCGGTGCCGGCAACGGCCTCGGCCGCTCCCACGCCCTGGGCCTCGCCGCCCGCGGAGCCAAGGTGGTCGTCAACGACCTAGGGGGCGCCCGCGACGGCAGCGGAGCGTCGAGCGAAGCCGCCCGGAAGGTCGTCGCCGAGATCGAGGCCGACGGCGGCCAGGCGCTGGCCAACGGCGCCGACGTCACCGACGCCGAACAGGTCGCGGCGATGGTGGGCGAGACCCTCGACCGCTGGGGCAGGGTGGACATCCTCGTCAACAACGCGGGCATACTCCGCGACAAGACCTTCCGGAAGATGGAGCTCGAAGACTTCTTCGCGGTCGTGCGGGTCCACCTCGACGGCAGCGTCCTGTGCACCAAGGCGGTCTGGGAGACGATGCAGGAACGGAGCTACGGGCGGATCGTCATGACCACGTCCTCCTCCGGCCTCTTCGGCAACTTCGGCCAGTCCAACTACGGTGCCGCGAAGATGGCGCTGATCGGGCTGATGAACACTCTCGTGCTCGAAGGCGCCAAGTACGACATCCGCGTCAACTCTCTCGCACCGGTCGCTGCCACCCGCATGACCTCCGACCTGATGAAGCGCGAGGTTCTCGAGCTGCTCACTCCGGAGTCGGTCACCGCCGGCCTGCTCTATCTGGTCAGCGAGGACGCGCCCAATCGCACCATCCTGGCGGCGGGCGCGGGGAGCTTCGCCCGTGACATCCTCTACGAGACGCCCGGCGTCCACCTCGAACCCGACACCTGCACCCCCGAAGGGGTCGCCGAGCACTGGGCCGAGATCGTCTCTCCCGACGGCCAGGCCGAGTACCAGTCGGGATCCGACCGAACGGTCAACCTGCTCACGGTGGGAGGCCTGCAAGATGCAAGTTGAGTCAGTCGTCGCCCCAGAAGGGGCCTAGCGACCCTCGACGAAGCTCCTCCCGCTAGCGGGTGTCGAACGATCTGGCCTACACGCGCCGGGCAATATTCAGCGATGAGGCCGTCGATGGCGCTGCTCACGATTGCCCTGCTGACCGAGGGTCTGGCGCCCGATCCGGTCGCACGAATTCCGTTCGAGCTCACCGGCTCTCACGCCTTCATCGATGTCGAGCTCGACGACGCCGCGCTGTCGTTCGCCTTCGACACCGGTGCCGGTGGGGTAGCGATCAACCGGGCCGCGGCCGAGCGCCTCGGCCTCGAAGCGACGGGTCGTGGATCGGTCACCGGTACCGCCGGCACCACTCAGGTCCCTCTCGTCGACGGACTCGAGCTCCAGCTCGACCGGCTGCGGATCGAAGGTGTCACCGCGGCGGTGGTCGCGCTCGGTCACCTGGAAGAGGTGATCGGCCGTCGACTTCTGCGGGCACGAGTTCCCGTCAATCGAGGAGGGGCACCGCCGCGCCACCGTGCCCACTCTGCTCAGCGGGGCGACCGCCGGTGTGCTGGCCCGCCGCGGGTCGGGCGGAATCATCGGCAATGACATCCTCACTCGCTTCGACATCGTCTTCGACCTCGGGCGCGGTCGCCTCTACTTGCGGCCAAACCGCCGCTGGGGCGATCCGATCATCGCTGACACCTCCGGCCTTCATCTCATCCGCCGGTTGGACGGGACGACGCTGGTCGACGAGGTCGTCGCGGCTTCTCCCGCGGTGGACGCGGGGCTCGAGCCCGGAGACGAGCTGCGCGCCATCGACGGTGCCGACATCGCGACCATGACCCTCGCGGTGCTGCGGGACCGCCTCAGCGAGCCTGGCCGGCAGTTCAGCTTCGTCATCGTCCGCGACGGCGTGACGAGCACCGCCGTCCTCCGAACGGTGCCCGATCTGCGAGAGGCAGGTTGATTCTCTCGTAGGTCCCTCGACCGGACTGCTACACTGCTCTCCAGACAGATTTCTCGGAGTCGTCGAAGGGTTGCACGGATCGGAACGCCGATCCGCTAGACCCGTGGCTGGACAGATCTCAGGTCCTCATTCCCCAACCGGTCGTCAGGCCAAAAGGAGGAGATTATGGTTCGCCCGAAAGTAGAGTCACGCCGCCTCTGGGGAGGCCTGGCCGGCTTCGGATTGCTCGTGATCCTCGCCGTCCACGGACTCGGATGCGGCTCGGCGGAGGAGACGGCGGCGCCGGCCGCCGGGACCGAGGCGACGACCGCCGAGTCCGGCGGCCTCAGAGTCGCCGCCGTGTTCGAGACGCCGATCGAAGAGCCGTGGGTTAACCAGATCCACGTGGCGCTGCTCAAGGCCAAGGAAGAGCTCGGCATCGAGTACACCTGGTCGGAGAGCGTCAAGGCCGCCGACTTCGCCCGCGTCATGCGCGAGTACGCGGAAGGTGGTTATCAGTTGATCATGGGCGACGCGTTCGGCGCCGAGCGCATCGCGCGGCGCACCGCGGCGGCTTATCCGGACGTCGCCTTCGTCTTCGGCTCGGGCATCGGCCCAGCGGAGCCCAACTTCGGCGTCTTCGACAACTGGATTCACGAGCCGGCCTACCTTTCGGGGATGATCGCCGGCAAGATGACGAAGTCGAACGTCGTCGGGATCGTCGCGGCGATGCCGATTCCCGAGGTCAACCGGATCTCCAACGCCTTCCTTGCCGGCGCCCGTGAGGTCAATCCGGAGGTCAGGGCCAAGGTCTCGTTCATCGGCTCGTTCTTCGACCCACCGAAGGCGAAGGAGGCGGCCTTGGCACAGATCGAGGCGGGGGCCGACGTTCTTTTCGCCGAGCGCTTCGGAGTGGTCGAGGCCTGCGTGGAAAAGGACGTTCTCGCCATCTCGAACATGTCCGATCAGAGTGAGCTCGGACCGGATCACGTCGTCACCGGTCCGGTATGGGACATGTGGCCGACGGTCCAGCAGGCGGTCAAGCTGGTGGAGGCGGGAGTGTTCACGGCACAGGACTTCGGCGGTTTTTCCCTCATGGCCAAGGGCGGTTCCTATCTGGCGCCCTACCATTCCTGGGAAGGGCGACTGCCCGCTGAGGTCAAGGAGATGGTGGCGGCCAAGACCGCGGAGATCATGGCCGGGAACTTCCGGGTCGACGTCGACGAGGGCACGCCGAAATCCGACTAGGAGAGACGGTGCCGGGCGAGCGTGGACCAATCCTCGCCATGCGGGGGATGTCGAAGCGCTTCGGCTCCGTGCAAGCGAACGCTGACGTCGATCTCGTCCTTCGTCCCGGCGACATCCTCGGGCTGCTGGGTGAGAACGGAGCCGGCAAGACGACCCTGATGAACATGCTGTTCGGGACCTACACCCCGGACAGCGGCGAGATCGAGATCGACGGGCGGCCGGTGGCCATCTCCAACTCGGCCGACGCCCTGGCGTCCGGTGTCGGAATGGTGCATCAGCACTTTCATCTCGTCCCGCGGCTGACGGTGCTGGAGAACCTGATGATCGGCCGGCCCGGAAGCGGCGGCCGCCTCGACCGCCGCGGCGCCCGCGGCAAGCTGGCCCAGATCGCCGACCGATTCGGCTTGACCCTCGATCCGGACACTCTCGTATCGGCGTTGGCGATCGGCGAGCAGCAGCGTCTCGAGATCATCAAGGCGCTCTTTCGGGACGCGCGCATCTTGATCCTCGACGAGCCCACGGCGGTGCTCACCCCGCAGGAGGCGGATGCCCTGTTCGACGCCTTGCGCGCCATGGCCGGTGACGGGCTGGGGATCATCTTCATCAGCCACAAGCTCTACGAGGTCAAGGCGATCACCAACCGCGCGATGATCATGCGACGGGGCAAGGTGACGGCGACGATCGACGACATCGGCGCGGTCAGCGAGCGGCAGCTGGGCGAGCTGATGTGCGGCCACGAGATCAGGCCGCCCGAGAAGCCGGCGAGCGAGCCGGGCGAGGCGCTGCTCACCCTGCGAGAGATCTCCACCGAGCCCGGTGCGGCGGGAGAAGGAGTGCCGCTGCGCGCGGTGTCGCTCGAGGTCCGTGCCGGCGAGGTGTTGGGAATCGCCGGCGTCTCGGGCAACGGTCAGCTCGAGGTGGCGGAGATCATTGCCGGCGTGCGGACCTCGGCAAGCGGCGAGCTGACGGTCGCCGGGCAGGTCGTCGTCTACCCCAATCCTCGAGCCATCCAGGATCTTCGGGTGGGGCGGATTCCGGAGGATCGGCTCGGCACCGGTCTGATCTCCTCCCTGCCGATGAGCGACAGCATGGTTCTTCCACGCATTCACCAGGCACCGTTCAGCCGCTTCGGCGTGATCGACCGCAAGCGGACCCGAGAGTTCGTCGAGCACCAGGTCGAGCGTTTCGACATCAAGTGCGCCGCCACCGACGTTCGCACCGGCACTCTCTCCGGCGGGAACCTTCAAAAGGTGCTCCTGGCGAGAGAGCTGGCCTTCGACCCGCTGGTGGTGCTGGCGGCGCAGCCGACCCGAGGATTGGACGTCGGGGCCGCGCAGTTCGTGCACGAGCGGTTCCTCGAGGTCCGGCAGGCGGGCGGCGCGATCCTGTTGATCAGTGAGGATCTCGAGGAGCTGTTTCTGCTCTCCGACCGCATCGCGGTGATGTACGAGGGCCGGATCATGGACACGCTGCCGATCGAGGAAGCGACCGTTCAGAAGGTCGGTTTGCTGATGGCCGGGGCAGAGACCGCGGCGTGATCCAGCTCCGACTCGAGACCCGCCAGCATACGCCCGCCTGGCTCAGGCTGGCGTTGCCTCTGTTCGCGATCCTCGCCACCTTGGTCGTCTGCGGGGGTCTCGTGACCCTCGCCGGCGCCAGCGTCCTCGAGGCCTATTCCAAGCTTCTGCTCAGCGCCGTCAGCTCGAAGTTCAATTTCGTCGAGACGCTCGTCAAGGCCGCCCCGATCGCCTTCACGGGTCTGGCGGTCGCGGTCGCCTTCCGCGCCAAGTTCTGGAACATCGGCGCCGAGGGACAGCTGCTGGCCGGCGCGATGGCGGCCGCTTTCATCGGGGGACGCGGCGCGCTGCCCGGCTGGAGCCTGGTGCCGTTGATGCTCTTCTCCGGGATGGCTGCCGGGGCCGCCTGGGCGCTGATCCCGGCCTGGCTCAAGACCCGCTACAAGGTTGACGACGTGGTCACCACGCTGCTGCTCAACTTCATCATGTTCTACCTGATGATGGCGCTCGTGGACGGCCCCTGGAAAGACCCTCTCAGCGGCTACCCCGACTCGCCGGACATCCGCATGGACGCCGAGTTTCCCATCCTGCTCGGCGGCACCCGCCTGCATCTCGGCGTCGTCCTCGCCTTCGTGGCCGCACCCCTGATCTGGTTCCTCATGCGGCGCACCACCGCCGGCTTCAACATCCGGGCGGTCGGTGAGAGCGCCACCGCGGCGCGCTATGCCGGCATCAACATCCCGGTGGTGATCGTCGGCACCGCCGCGCTTTCGGGGGCGCTGGCCGGTCTCGCCGGCGTCGGGGAAGTCGGCGGGATCCACTTCCAGGTCATGGCCGGGCTGTCGCCGGGTTACGGCTATACCGGCATCGTGATCGCGACTCTGGCGCTGCTCAATCCGCTGGGGGTGCTCCCCGCGGCGTTCTTCTTCGCCGTCATCATCACCGGCGCCGAGGCGATGTCGCGGGCCACCGGGGTGCCGGTCTTTCTCGCGGACGTCTTCCAGGGGGTGGCGCTGATCTCGATGCTGATCGCCATTCTCTTCACTCAGTACCGGGTGCGACTGCGACGATGAGCGAGATTCTCGGAGAGATCCTGCAGGTCGGGTTCTTCGCCGCCATTCTGCGGATCGCGACGCCGCTCATCCTGGCGACGATCGGCGAGATGTTCAGCGAGCGAGGCGGAGTGCTGAACCTGGGGATCGAAGGGATCATGCTGCTCGGCTCGATGACCGGTTTCACGGCCGCCTACTACAGTGGCAGTCTCTGGCTCGGCATCCTGGCGGCGATGGCCGTGGGCGCGCTGATGGCGCTGCTGATGGGTCTCTTGACCGTCACCCTCGGCCTGAGCCAGCACGTCTCGGGCATCGGAACGACGCTCTTGTGCACCGGGCTGGCGTTCTTCTTCTACCGCCTGATCTTCGGTCAGCCGTCGCTGCCGCCCAACGTCGAGGGGTTCCAGGTGGCGCCGATCCCCCTCCTCGCCGAGATCCCCCTGATCGGACCTCTCCTCTTCAACCAGTTCACCTTGGTCTACCTCGCCTTGCTGCTGGTGCCGGCCGCGGCCTTCCTCCTCAACCACACCTCGTGGGGTCTGAGTCTGCGAGCGGTGGGGGAGAACCCGCGCGCCGCCGACGGCGCCGGGGTCAGCGTCGCCAAGATGCGCTACCAGGGCCTGATGCTCTCCGGCATGCTGATGGGGGCCGCCGGCGCCTACCTGTCGATGGCGCAGTTCAACGCCTTCACCTTCGGGGTGATCTCGGGGAGGGGCTGGGTCTGCATCGCGCTCGTGGTCTTCGGCCAGTGGAGTCCCTGGAAGTGTCTGGCCGGCGCCCTGCTCTTCGGCTTCGTCGACGCCCTGCAGCTGCGGCTGCAGGCGAGCGGCGTGATCGAGATCCCCTATCAGTTCTTCCTGATGCTCCCCTTCGTGCTCACCATCGTCGCCATGGCCCTCGTCTCACGCAGCGCCATACCGCCGGCCGCGCTGCTCGTTCCGTTTCGGAAGGAAGAGCGCTGAGCCGCCTCGACGAATCAGAAACCGTGGGCACCACCCCGATTCGCCAGGAAGGACCCCGCTCGCCCGGTTGACACCCCTCACACCAGTGCCTACGATTCGCGCACTCGCCCCCCGGCCGGAGTGGCGGAATTGGCAGACGCGACGGACTCAAAATCCGTTTCCCGCAAGGGAGTGGGGGTTCGAGTCCCCCCTCCGGCACCATTTGGAATCAATGATTTAAGAGACTCACTCGATCCACCTCGGCTCTCTGCTGACATGGAAATGTGTCAGAAATGTGCCAATCGGTTCGGCGCCGCTAGGCCCTTTCTCCCGGTAGACTCGCCGCCAGATGGCGAACCTCTAGGCTGCCAAAGACCCACTCATGGCAGCCCTGGTGCGGTAGAGTGCTTTCGTCCTACACCCACGGAGCTGTCAGCAGGGGTACAGAATGAGCGGAAGAGTCGTTGGAGCATTCGCAGCGGTTTGCCTAATTGCCGCGAGCGGCCAGGCGCAGCACGTCACCCGGGAGAGCATCAAAGACAAGCCGCGGGTGCCGGCCCGCCAGGTGTCCGGCGTGCCCGAAGGCACTGGCACGGTGCAGTACGATCCGGGGGCTCCGGCCGACGCGTTGTTTATCGCGCCGGTAGGAAGCCACTACATCGGCAACCGTTTCGACACCCGAAACGGCAGCCCGCTCAGCTTCCCGGGCACGGTAACGCAGGTTTCGTGGTACCAGGGAGCCCTGGGATTTTCGCCGCAGGCGCTCCCGTTCGTCGGACCCTTGGGGGCCACCCTAGTCTCTTACGTCCGCGCCTATTCCCCCGCCCCCTACATGTTCAACTCCATCTCTGTGTCCTGGCCCGTGGGCGGCTCCTTCTTCGCCGGCATGGGCG
>CALZKB010000045.1 GCA_945787575.1 Thermoanaerobaculia bacterium
GCAAATTGCCGTCCGGGGCGACGGCGAATGAGCGCGCGTCGCCCGAGCGCAGTCCGAGTACGCGTGACGTACCCCTGGGGCTCATCCCTCTCTCGCAGGGGGCGGCAATCAGGAGCGAGGACTCAAAGAACCTGAGGCACGGGTCCCCCGGCTACCGGATGAACGCTCATTGCGCCGGCTGGGACGGCGACCGGAGCTTTACTGGCGGAAGTCGACTGACGGTGCCAGGGCTCGGATCTCGTCGAGATCGCGAACGACGTGATCGGGGCGGGTGGCGTCGGGCGGCTCGCCGCCGTGGGGAGCGAACCAGCAAGTGGCGATGCCGGCGTTGAGCCCGGCTTGGATGTCGGAGGCGAGACTGTCGCCGATGATCAACACCTCGCCACGAGGTGGCCCGCCCAGAGCTTCGAGAGTGTGGTCGATGATGCGGGGGTCGGGCTTGGCGACGCCCAGCTCGTCCGAGATCGTGATCGCCTCGAAGTGTCGGGTGATGGGGGAGCGCGCCAACCTGGAACGTTGGACCTCGGCGAGGCCGTTGGTCACCAGGGCCAGGGTCGCCCGCCCGACCAGCGCGCCGATCAGATCGGCGGCGCCAGGCAGGAGATCGCTGCAGCGCCCGAGCTCGACGAGGTAATCCTCGGCGGCGCTGCGCGCTGCCTCGAGCGGCAGACCGAGTCTGCCGAAGAGCAGCTCGAATCTCCGGTAGCGGAGCGTTTCGGCGTCGACCTCGCCGCTCTCGAGCGCGCGCCAGAGGGCGGCGTTGACCTCTCGATAGATGTCGCGGCTCTCGTCGCTGAAGTCATGCCCGGCGCTCCCGAGCGCCGAACGCAACGCCCTCCGTTCGGCCCGCTCGTAGTCGAAGAGGGTGCCGTCGGCGTCGAAGAGGAGCCAGCCGTAGCCCAACGCCTCTATCGAAAGCGGACGAGCGTCGCGCGTACCCGTCGCCGGCCGCTGCCCGCCTTTCGCCACTGGACGAGAATCGGGCTCTGGTAGGTGCCCTTGACGATCCGGCCGTCCCCGTTTCCGGAGTCACTGACGAGCAAACTGATCGAGCGCTTGACGCCCAACAGGCGCGACGCCGGGAGCCCGATGAGGCGAGCGACGAGTTCCTCGAGCACCGACTCGGAGCCACCGAGAACGTCCATCAACTCGTTGAACAGGTGGACGAGGTCGTACTGGGCGTAGTTCAGAGTCTTGTGAGGCACGGCGCGCGGGTCGCGTAGGATGTTGCGGCCCTTCTCGCGCATGAAGCGGAGCGGATCGCGCAGGACCTCGCGCAGGTCGTGCTGCATGAGCAGCGTCTCGTACTCGTTGACCGTCAATCCCGCGCTCTCCTCGTGCTCGTCGAGCGTCAGATCGAGGCGGCCCTTTCCGATCCCATTGTCGAGCACGAACTCGCTGAGCTGGTCGAGCAGCCCGAGCTCGGGAGCGAACAGATTGATCGAGTCGACCGGATGGCCCGAAACGCCGACGTCCAGGTCGAGCGAGGCCTCCGCCACTTCGTCCCGGTAGGCGATGACCGATGTCTTGCGGCGTCGGGTGCCGTGCTCCCAAACGCCGTCGAGGTCGACCAGATAGACCGGCGTCGGATCGGCGGTGTCGCAGGTCACGCAGTTGGACAATCCGGAGCTCATGAAAGTCAGGTGCGAGTCGGCGTTCTTGGGCTCGACCCTGCGCTGCGCCTCAGAGAGCTCGAGCCGCTTGTCGAGCTTGTCGTGCTCGTAGTCTCCGTTGGCGGGGAAGATGTGCTGGAAGGCGGCGATGAAGTCGAAAAGGTCCCGACGGTGCCGCAGCCGCGCGCCCACCCGGCGGTCCAGGAAACCGGCCGTCGTGTGGTGCGAGCAGTAGATGGCCCGGCGATAGGCGGCGAGCGCGTCGCCGATCTGGGCCCGCAGGCGCGAACCGACGTCGACAGCATCGCAGCGCCGCGCGGGGCGCAGTTCGAGGGTGAACTCTGAGGGTGTGCTCATCGGGGACTCTCGTGCTACGCGCGAAGCGGGCGAAGTCTACAACATGAGTTACGAGTCCCCATAGTGTGGGGTTCGTCTGCCTCTCCTACGCCCTCAGAGCCGCTCTGATTCCGTCGAAGTCGCCCGCACGGCCGATGTTATGCTCGCCGCCGTCATGCGGCGCGAGGCCATAGCGGTTCCGGTGGGCAAGGTGGTGGTCGGAGGAGGCGCCCCGATCGTCGTCCAGTCGATGTCGAACACCGACACCGCCGACGTCGAGGCGACGGTCCGTCAGACTCTCGAGCTGGCGGAGGCCGGCTCCGAGCTCGTGCGGCTCACCGTCAACGTGCCGGAAGCGGCGCGGGCGGTGCCCGAGATCAAGCAGCGGGTCCTCGATGCCGGTTGCGAGGTGCCGATCATCGGCGACTTTCATTACAACGGTCACCGGCTGCTCGCCGACTTCCCCGACTGTGCCAAGGCACTCGACAACCGGTCCGGATCGGCGTCAACGCCGGCTCGCTCGATCAGGAGCTGGTGATGGCCAAGATGCAGGAGAACACAGACCGCGATCTCGGGCGGACGTCCGAGGAGATCATGAACGAGTGCATGATCCTCTCGGCACTCGAGTCGACCGATCTCGCCAAGGAGACCGGCCTCGGAGAAGACAAGATCATCATCTCTTGCAAGGTCTCGCGCCCGGCCGATCTGATCGCCACCTACCGGGTGCTCGCCGAGAAAACGTCGCAGCCGCTCCATCTCGGGCTGACCGAAGCGGGGATGGGGATCAAGGGCCTGGTGTGGTCGGCTTCGGCGATGGGCGTCCTGCTCGAGGAAGGGATCGGCGACACCATCCGGATCTCGCTCACCCCGCGGCCCGGCGGCGACCGGCGAGAGGAGGTCTACGCCTGTATCGAGTTACTGCAGTCATTGGGACTACGAGCCTTCATGCCGAGCATCACGGCCTGCCCTGGTTGCGGAAGAACGACCAGCACGACATTTCAGGAGCTGGCCGAGAGAATCGAGGCGTATGTTCGCGAGCAGATGCCGGTCTGGAAGAAGAGGTACGAGGGGGTCGAGACGATGACCGTGGCAGTCATGGGTTGCGTCGTCAACGGCCCCGGTGAGTCGAAGGCCGCCAACATCGGGATCAGCCTGCCCGGAACCGGCGAGGAGCCGCTCTGCCCGGTGTTCATCGACGGCAAGCAGTTCACCTCTCTGAAAGGGAGCTACGACGAGCTCGCGGCCGGATTTCGGTCCATCATCGACGATTACATCGCCACCAAGTACGCCGCCAGAGAGGCCGGCGAGCTCACTCCCGCCTGAGAGGCTTCACATGAGCGTAACTTCCGAGGCCTACCGCGACGCCTTGCGGCATTTCCCTTCCGGGGTGACGATCGTCACCATCAAGGCCGGCGAGCATCAGCACGGACTCACGGTCTCGGCCTTCGCGTCGGTGTCACCCGATCCACCACTGATCTGCGTGATGATCGACCATCGCCACAGTGCCTATGACCTGCTCGAGACCGAAGGAGCGGTCTTCGCCGTGAACATCCTCGCCGAAGGACAGGAAGAGCTCTCCAACCGCTTCGCCTGGGTCAAGACCGAAGATCGCTTTGCCGAAGGCAGCTGGACGACCGCGGCGACCGGAGCTCCGGTCCTCGAGGACGCCCTCGCCTGGCTCGACTGCACGATCTACACCCGCCACCGCGCGGGTACTCACACGATCTACGTCGGCGAAGTGCAGGCCGCCCAGAGTCCCCACCCCGACGATCAGCCGCTGGTCTACTGGAACCGCGGCTATCGTCGGCTGGTGGAAGGCGCGCCACCGGACGGCTAGCAGCCCGTGGCTGCGACGATCACGCCGATCAGGGTCCCGCGGCGACCTCTCCCTCTTGCCACGCCGCCGCCGCCGCTACGCCGGCATCGGCGTCGACCCAGCGCAGACCGACGAAGCCGACCACGAAGGCGGCCGTAGCGGCCAGCACCGCGATTCGCTGCGAGCCGCTCCACGCCGAGACGGCGCCGAAGAGCACCGGGCCGAGCGCGTAGGCGGCGCGCAGCGAGAGTCCCCAGAAGCCGAAGAACTCACCACTCTTCGAGGGTGGCGAGAACATCGCGATCACCCCTCGCGAAGTCGCCTGCAGCGAGCCGATGCCGACGCCGGCGAGGAGTCCGATGACGAGAAACTGGAGCTTGGTCTGGCAGGCGGCCGAAGCGAGGCCGACGACGATCCAGTTGCCGAGCGAAAGCTGGAGCGCTCGCCGGGAGCCCACACGGTCTTGGAGCCACCCGAAGAGCACCGCGCCGGCCGCCGAGGTCAGCTGCAGGATGAGAAACAGCGCGACCAGTTCGTTAGCGGTGAATCCGAGAGTAGTGCGGGCGAAGATGCCGCTGAAGGCGATCGCGATCGTGAATCCGAGCGAGTAGACGAAGAAGACGACGAGAAACCGTGCGAGCTGCCGAAAGTGAGAAATCGAGTGGCCGGTCGTGATCACCCGCTCGACCCCTTGTCTCGCATAGCTTCGAAAGCCCTTCCAGGCGGTTCGCGGGGCACGCTCGCGGAGCCAGATGAAGGTCGGAAGGGCGGCGATGAGGAAAAAGGCCGCGGTCGCCGGCCAGATCAGCCGTACCCGGTCGGCGTGACCCGCGTCGAGGCCGGCGCTCATCAATGGTCGCACGAGGAGCAGCGACGCGAGTCCTCCGAAATAGCCGAGCCCCCAGCCGAAGCCGGAGATTCGTCCCACCGTCTCGGGGGTCGAGATCTCGGGCAGGAACGCCGCGATCAGGTTCTCGCCGAGGGCGAAGGCGACGTTGGAGACGACGAAGAGCGCCATGGCGAGTGCCACGCGACCGGGCAGCACGAAGTAGAGGGCGGCCGTCGCCGCCACGCAGAGCGCGTAGGTTGCTCCGAGAAGAGGCTTCTTGCGGCCGGCATCGTCGGCCGCGGCGCCGACGAGCGGCGCCACGAGCAGCTGAGCACCGGGAACGATCGCCGAGGTGAAGTAGACGCTGAACGCCACCGTGACGATGACGGTCGTGTAGCTCGAGTTCGCGAAGTCGAACATCGCCCAGGCGAGAATCTCGCGCCGCCGCACGCGCTCTCCTGGAGGCATGGAGGCAGTGTACAGGAGTAGAATCCCGCGCCGACGAGGAGGCTACGCCCGGCGATGGACGAATCAAGCTCGCAGCGCACGACTTGGAGGCAGGCGCTTTTCCTGGTCACCGTCTCGGTCGTGCTCGTGCTGTTTCTGGCGGAGAGCGCCCTGCGATGGCACTACTGGCGCAAGGGGATCGGCCGGGGCGACGTCCGGGAGATTCTCCTTCGCTCGCAACGCGCCGGTCAGGAGGAGCTGGGGGGTGGCTCCGGCCTCTTTGGTGTCCTCGAGCCGAGTGAGGTCACCGACTTGGTCTACCAGCTGAAACCACACCTCGGATCGACGTTCCTGGGCGCCAGGCTCGAGACCAATCGGTTCGGACTGAGAGGACCCGAGATCGACGAGAAGAAGCCACCGGGCACGGTACGGGTGGTGGGGATCGGCGACTCCCACATGTTCGGCTGGGCGATGGAGCAGGGGGACGAGTACCTGCGCCTGCTCGAGCGCGAGCTCAACGTTCACGCCGTCCCGGGTACGACCTTCGAAGTGCTCAATTTCGGGACGCCGGGCTACAACACCGTCATGGAGGTGGCGACGTTCGAGCATCGCGCCCTCGGCTTCGAACCGGATGTCGTGATCGTCCACTGGGTCGGTAACGACTTCGACCCCCCTCACTTCCTCGAAGAGCCGCGAGGATTCGAGCCGTCTCGGTGGTACCTGCTGGAGACCGTCGCCGGTCTCTTCGGTGACGTGGAGGACGAATTCGACGTCGGAGACGGCAGTGAGCCGGAGCCGAAGGAGACTCTCTCCGCCTCCCGTCGGCGCTATCGGCACCTGGCGGGGGCCGGAGCCGTCGGCACCGCCATGCGGCGGCTCGCTCTGCTCGCGAGCGAGCGGGATCTGCCGGTGCTCTTCATGATCTTCGGCGAGAGCTCGGGACCGCGCCGTCGGGCCCGTGATGCCGCGCTCGAGGCCGGCTTCTGGTTCTTCAACCCTTCGCCCTACTTCCTTCGGGCGCTGGATCGGCTCGGTGTCGAGCCCAGCAGGAAGGCCGTCCAGCGCACTTTCAGCCGCAGCGATCAGCATCCCACGAGGGCGGGCCACCAGGTTTACGCCGAAGCGCTTCGTTGCGAACTGGGGCACCTCGATCTCGGCGGTCTCGAGCGCACCGTAGTCGACGGGTGCCTCGAACTTCTGAGCCGCAGTGGAGGCGGTCCTCGATAGCGACCGCTCTGCCTCGGAACTTTCCGGGCACTCGGCTCCGGGCACTCGGCTCCGGGCACCAGAACGGGTGCAGGCTCCGGGAGGGAATGTCCGTATACTGGAGTCCGTTGCTTAGGATCCCCGTGATGGCGATCGCTGACCGCAAATTTCCGACCCGGCTCGCCCTCTCGCTGCTGTGGTGGCTGTCCATTGCTGGCCAGGGGGCCGCTTCGGCCCAGCCGCAGGGGGATTCCCAGGATGCCCCCGCGGAGCTCCCGATCGCCATCGCCGTGCCGCGCGAGAGGATCGACGGAGTGGAAGTGCTGACCGATGGGCGACCGCTCGATTACCGAGTCCTCGAGCCCGTTCCCTGGCAGGTCGCTCTCTACTTCGACCAATTGCTCTCCGACCCGGTCGCGCTGCGCAATGCCGCGATCCTGCTCGGCGAGCGCGCGGAGAGACTCACCTCCCTCGGTCCGGTCGAGATCCTCCTGGGCGGGCAGACGGTGAGGGCATCGCTGCCCCCCTCGAAGGACGCCGACGTCGTCTCGGAAGCGCTCGCCTGGCTCCGCTTGCGCGAGTCCAGCGTGGACGCTCAGACGACCATTCGACGGCGCTTCGTCGAGACGATGGAAGGGGAGGCGACGACCGAGGAGCTCGAACAGTCGATCGCGGAGAGCCTCCGGCTCGAGACTGAAGCGCTTCGAGTCCAACGTGAAGGTCTGCTCCTGTGGGCGACGGGCGAGCGCCGGCCGGGCCCGCGGCTGCTGGTGCTCGCGGGATCGGGCCACGACGCCGATGCGGCCGCCTTCTACCGGTCGTGGCTCGCCCAAGCCGGGCGGACGGGGGTCGAAGTGCCCGACGTCGAGATTCGACCCACCCTGTCGGAGGTGGGGAAGTCCCTCGCGGTCACCGGCTGGACCGTCGTCGCCTTCGCTCCTGAGAGCGACGTCGATGCGCTGCTGGTCGGACCGGAGCAGGAGGCGGCGCCTGAGCAGGTCGAGACCCCGGATGGTCGAGTGGTGCAACGATCAGTGATCGGGTTCGATCCTCGCAAGGTGCTGCGACGAAAGGCGGGCGGCGAAGGAGCGGACGCTTCGCCTCCATTGCGCCTCGATCCCGGCAGCGGGCTCACGGCTCTCGCAGGCGCGACGGCCGGGGCGGTCGTCTCCGATCCCGCGGTGCTCGACGGGAGGCTCGAGGAGATGAAGTGGCGCTCGCTTCTCGCCGTGCGGACGCCGACGCTGGCCGAGCCCCTTCCGATCGAGGTGAGGGCCCGCGGCCTCGCGGAGGCGGTCGCGGCCCCGCGGTGGATCGGCTACGGCGCTCCCGCTGCCCTCAGCGCGGCCCGTGCCCGTTACCTCGCCTCGTCCGGAGAGACGGCGGATGGCGATCTAGAGGTGGCGGCGCTGGTGACGGCGGGTCCGCCGCAACGCCTCGCAGTGGAGCTCTCGAGCGCCGGCGGCGATTCCGAGCTCCGCCCGCCGCTGCGCTTGACCGTCGCGCGCGCGGGCGACGAGGGTACGACGATCGTCGTGCAGCGCGTCCTCGATGGCGAAGATCTGGTCGACGGTCGTGTCGATCTTGAACTCGCCGGCGACGCCGGGGGCGATCCCGCGGAGACGCCGGTCATCGTCGTCGTCGATGAGCTCGCCGGTAATCGTTGGGGCGGGACGTTCGCGGGGTTTACCGCCGTCGCCGCGGACTCGAGCAGCCTCGACGGCTCGACTCTCCTCGACCTCCCCGAGTCAGCGGCCGTGCGGCTGCTCACCCCGCAGGAGACCCTGCTCGTCGGTCGAGTCCGCTTCGCGGCGGTCCTCTCGGACGCGAGAGTCGCTCAGGTCGACTTCCTGCTCGACGGATCGCCGGAGGCCGTCCGTCGAACCCCGCCCTACGAGGCGAACCTCGACCTTGGCGAACTGCCCCGGGCCCGGCGCGTCGAGGTGGTGGCCCGCGACAGCCGTGGCGAGGAGATCGGCCGCGACTCCGTCCGCATCAACTCCGGCAACAGCGAACTGTCGATCGCCCTTCGGGCGCCGGACGCCGACGAGACCGGTAGCGGGGGCGTCCGAGCCGACGAGGAGCTGTGGGTGGAAGCCGTCATCGACCGGCCGCAGACCTCCGGCATCGCTCGAGTCGAGTTCTTCTGGATCGACCGCCCGATCGGAACGCTCTTCGCTCCACCGTACCGGCAGCGGGTCGACCTCCGCGTCAACAGCGGCCGCGGCTTCGTGCGCGCCGTGGTCACGCTGAGCGACGGCTCGTCCGCCGAAGATGTCCTCTTCGTCAACAGCGCCGGCTCGGGCGACCGCCTCCAGGTGACGCTCGTCGAGCTGTTGGCGGTCGTCACCGGTCCCGACGGCCGGCCGGTCGCCGACCTCCTTGAGGACGTCTTCGAGGTTCGCGAGGAAGGTGAGCCGCAGTCGATCACCGTCTTCAACAGCGCCGATGACATGCCTCTTACGGTCGGACTCGCCGTCGACTCATCGGCGTCGATGTTCATCAAGTTGCCGAAGGTACAGCTTGCAGCCATGGACTTTCTGCGTAGCCTCGTGACCGAGCGTGACCGGGGATTCGTCATCGGGTTCGGGCGGGAGCCGAACCTGCTGGCGTCCGTCACCAGCGACGTGGCGCGCCTCGTTCGAGGGGTCGAGACGATGCGGCCGGAAGGGTTCACCTCGATCTGGAAGGGCATCGTCTATTCGCTCGTCCAGCTCCAGGGGACGCCGGGCAAGAAAGCTCTGGTCGTGTACAGCGACGGCGCCGACGAGGATCCTGAATTCTCGTACCGGATCGCGCGGCGGTTCGCGCGAGTGGTCGGAGTTCCGATCTACGTGATCTTGTCGAACAACGAGATCGTCCGCACCGAGGGGCGTGGTCTCAACGTCCGAGGTTTCCTGAAACGTCTCGACGACCTCGTGAGCGACGTCGGCGGTCGCGTCTACTTCACCCGTGTCGGCGAGGACCTGGAGAACATCTACGCCGAGATCGCAGAGGAGCTCCGCAGCCAGTACGTGCTCGGCTATTACGGTGAACAGGACGCCGAGGAGGGCTGGCGCAAGATCGAGGTCGACGTCTCGATTCCGGGGCTGAAGGTGAGGGCGGCCCGCGGACGATACCCTTGAGGCGATCGGGGCCGCCGCCTGCCGCAGAGATCGAGGTGAGGAGCGTGAGAAGGAAAGCCGATCGCAAGATCCGACTCCCGTCTGGCGAGTCCGCTCTGATCGTCGGAGTCGTGCTCCTCCTGGCCGCCCCACCCGTCGCGGCCGGCGGCAAGGAGGAGGGGCTGGCGAGGATGGCCGGTATCTGGCAGCTCGACACGCGGGCGAGCGATGATCCGCGCCGGACGCTCGACGAGGCGCGCCGCGATGCCGAAGCGCGCAACAGTGCCAAAGGTCGGACCGGGCGCCGGCGGCCGGAGGATGCGCCTCGAGATCGAGAGGGCGCGATGGTCCTCGACGATCTTCGAGAACGGACGAAACGGTGGCTCGATGGTGGACAAGTGCTCACCGTGGACGTCGACGGCCACGTCGTGACGATCACGGATTGGCGTGATCGCCAGCGTTCGCTTCAGGTCGACGGCAAGAGGGTTCCCGTGGAGATCGATGGCGCACCGGCGGTGGCGGAAGCCTCCTGGCGGAGCAGCGACCGGCTCGTCGTCAAGACGACGGGAGGGCCTGGTGGCAAGTCGGTCGAGATCTACGAGCTCGGCAATCGCGGGCAGACGCTATTCCTAACGGTGGAGCTCGAAATCAAGGGCTGGGGGCAGCCGTTCGCCTTCGACCGCGTGTACCACCGTGTCGAGAGTGGCGGACCGAGCGTCGAGCCGCGGTAGACTCCCGGCATGCATCGCGGTGCCATTCTCCTGAGTCTGGCCGTCGGTGCGGTGGTCGCCGCAGCCATTGCGGCCGGGTGTTCCGGCTCTCCGTCGAGCCCGCAAGCGACCGAGTCCGCGGAGAGCACCGCCGCGATTGCCTGCACGTCATTGAGTGAGCTCGCTTGCATCGACTCGCCCGAGTGCACGCTGTCGCTGGTCGAGGGCGGAAGGTACACCTGCGGCGAGCCGGTGAGTGAATGCGAGATCGGTTTCATTCAGCATAACGCCAGTGCCGAACGGTGCGCCGAGGGCTGCACCTTCGTTCCGGCAAAATGCTACTGCGCGCCGGACGTGACCTGCATCTGCGGCGGAGGCCCTCCCGCGCAATGCGTCGCGGCCGGCTGAGGTCCCTCCAGGAGGCAGCCATGTGCCGCAATATCAGGACGCTGTACAACTTCGAGCCGGCGGCCACGAGCGACGAAGTGAACGCCGCAGCCCTGCAGTTCGTTCGCAAGATCAGCGGATTCACCAAGCCGTCCAAGGTCAACGAGGCCGCCTTCGACAACGCGGTCTCGGGAGTGGCGGCGGTCGCTGCCGAGCTGCTCGAAACGTTGGTCACGGCCGCGCCGCCGAAGAACCGAGAGGTCGAGGCCGCCAAGGCGAGGGCTCGAGCGACCAGCCGCTTCGGATAACGGGGCCTGTCGGTGTGAGCTCGGGCCCGCTATGCCGACTCGGCGAGAAGCTCCTGTATCAACCCCTCGAGCTCCGCTACGAGATCGTCGTAGTGCCTGCCGGTGCCCGGTCCGCTGAACCCTGAGTGAATGCGGCGGACCTTCCCGTCGCGGCCGATGAAGATGCTCGTCGGGAAGGCGATCACTGCGGTGAGGTCGGGGAGGGTGCTGGCGGCCTGTCGCTTGTCGCTGGTGCCCGCCAGCAGGAGCGGAAACTCGACGCCGTGGCGCTCGGCGAACTTGCCGACGTAACGCCGGTCTCGTTCCCGGTCTCCGCTGTACTCGTAGGCCAGTCCGACGATCTCGAGTCCTCGGTCCCGGTAATCGCGGTACCACTGGGCCAGCAGAGGCGCCTTGTCGTTGCAGTTCGGGCACCAACTACCGAAGATGTTGACGAGCACCACTTTGCCGTCGAAGCGCGGGTCGGCGCTCGACAGGGTCTGGCTGGCGAGGTCGTCGAACTCGAAGTGGAAGCGGCCCTCGTCGTTGGTCAGACCGGCGAGACTCCAGGCGTCGGGGAGGATCGCTTCCCCATCGGTTACCCGCTCGGCGGTCCAGGTCGCGTGGTAGGAGTCCCGAGACCAGAAATCTCCCCGCAGCGAGCCGTCCTCTTCCACCCTGGCCCGGAAGAGAAAAGCGTGCGCGCCGTCGAAGGTCGACAGCCGGAGCAGGCCCCCCCCATAGTTGCCTTCGAGGAAGCGGTAGTCGCCGGTCGGCGTGAGAAAGGTCCCCGAAACGCGCGAGCCGTCCTGGCGGAACTCGCCGCGAGCGGCCTCGCTACCGGAATCGTCGAGGAACTCCACTCGCCAGACGCCGCTCACGTCGCTCAACGCTGCTCCCGGGCGCTCTTCAGCCACCGTTCGGAACCTTTCGCCGGCGCCCTTTTCGGCGGTGAAGTCGAGCTGGGAGACTCCTCCCGCCGCGGCCGTCTTGATCCACCGTCCCGACATGCGGCCTTCGCCGGCGATCCGTGCCTCGATTCGCGAGTCATACCAGTCGAACGCGACGGTCACCAAGTCCCCGTCGACGGTCACCCCGCTCGTGGCCGCGCGCTCCTCGCCGTTGACGATGACGGCCGACCAATCCTCGCCCTCGCCGGCGATGTCGAGGCCGAACGGCAGCTCACCCCCAGGGGATAGGAGGACGGCTCGCCACGACCCTTCGAGGTCGGGCCCCGTGACGACTCCGCTCTCCGGTGGACCGGAGCAGGAGAGAAGGAAAGAGAGGCAGCAGGCCGCGGCGATGCGTTCGGTTCCCATCGGGTGATTGTACCGAGGCTCGGGTGTCGGGTTAGGATGCCGTTGGCAGACCGCCGCGCGCCCCATGTCCATTCTCGAGAAACTCTTCGCCGCGCCCGCCCAAGTCTCGTCCGGGACGTCCGCCGATACCGAATCCGTGCGGAAGATAGTCTCTCGTCTCGAGAAGCTCGACCCCGAGAGGGCACGCCACGTCGCGGCCTTCGCTTACATCCTCGGTCGCGTCGCCCACGCCGACCTCGATATCTCGGAAGAAGAGTCCCGTTCGATGGAACGGCTGGTGGCCGATCATGGCGGTCTTCCCGAAGACCAGGCGCTGTTGGTCGTCGAGATCGCGAAGAGCCAGAACCGGCTTTTCGGGGGTACCGAGAACTTCCTCGTGACGAGGGAGTTCCGCGATATCGCGGATGATCAACAGAAGCTGGCTCTTCTCGAGTGCCTCTTCGCGGTCGCGGCGGCCGATGACTCGATCTCGACGGCGGAAGAAGAACAGGTGCGGCAGGTGGCGAACGAGCTGGGCCTCGCCCATCGCGACTACATCGAGGTGCGCTCTCGATATTCGGCGCAGCGAGAGGTCATGAGGGGCTTCTTCCGGGACGGCCCGTCGAGCGGTGAGGAGTGAGTTGAGAGAGCTCGGTCGCGAAAAGTCGACCCCCAAACGTAGCTTGCGGCTGCTCGTCCTCGTCGCAGTGGCTGCGGCGGCCCTGGTGTCTCTGCGGACCGGCGGCAGGCCGGAGGTGGAGCTCCAGGCTGATCTGCCGGGCATCGGTCCTCGCACGATGGTGACGGCGGTGGCTCGAGAGCCTCGCCGCGGCTTGACCAGGCTCGAGGTCGAGCTTGTCCAAGACGGCTCGTCGAAGATGCTCGAGCGACGGGAATACGTCCCACGCCCTGCCTGGAAGCTGTGGGGGCCGCGCACCAGCGAGACCACCCTGGAGATTCCCGTCGGGACGAGCGTCACCGAAGGGCTCGAGCGGGGGGTAGCGACGGTTCGAGTGTCGGCCTGGCGCGCCGGAACCTGGCTGCGACCGCCCGAAGCGGAGGTGCGCGAGATCGAGCTTCCCGTTCGCCTGAAGCCACCGAGCCTGAGTGTCCTCTCGAGTCAGCACTATCCGACTCAGGGTGGAGCCGAAGCCGTGGTCTACCGGCTCGGCGAAGGGGTGACCCGCCACGGAGTCTCGGCCGGCGACGCCTTCTTTCCGGGCTTCGCCCTGCCCGGAGGCCAGCCGGGCGAGTCGTTCGCGTTGTTTGCGGTTCCGTACGATCTGCCGGCCGACGCTCGGGTCCGGCTGGTGGCGGTCGACGACGTGGGGAATCGGACCGAGCGGACCTTCGTCGATCGCCTACGGCCGCGCATTCCCACCCACGACGTCATCGACGTCTCCGACGAGTTCATCGAGCGAATCGCCCCCGAGATCGAGTCCCGGACCCCGTCGCTCGCCGCCACCGGCTCCTTGGTCGATCGCTATTTGGCGATCAACCGGGAGCTGCGGGCCGAGAATCGGCGCGAGATCGCCGAACTGGCCCAGGGGAGCATCGAGAGTTTCGTCTGGCGCGGCGTCTTCATGCCGATGCCCAACGCACAGGTGATGGCGCGCTTCGGTGACCGGCGGACCTACCGCTACGAAGGGCGCGAGGTGGACCGCCAGGATCACCTCGGATTCGACCTGGCCTCGGTCCAGCGTGCCGAGGTGCCGGCGGGTAACGGTGGGGTTGTCGTGGCGGCGCGCTTTCTCGGAATCTACGGCAACGCCGTGATCCTGGACCATGGATACGGCTTGATGAGCCTCTATGGGCACCTCTCGACTATCGAGGTCGCGGAAGGCGAGTCGGTGATTCGCGGGCAGACGATCGGCCGCACCGGTGCCACCGGTCTCGCCGGTGGCGATCACCTCCACTTCGGGATCTTCCTCCACGGCATCGCGATCGATCCGGTCGAATGGCTCGATCTGGGCTGGATCGAGAACCGGGTCGCAGCCAAGCTCGGACACACCCTCGAGGCCGGTCCTTGAGGACCCTGCCGTTCTTCTGGCGCTACGGCCGCCGCTACAGCGGCTGGGGCCTCGTCGCCCTCGTCTCGGTCGTGACCTACGCCCTGGCCTCGGGAGCGATGGTGGCCCTCGTGGAACCGATCTTCGGCGAGGTCCTGATGACCGATCAACGCCCCGCCGCGCTCGACGGGACGACGCCTTCGTCGATCGAAGCCTCGATGGACCCCGCAGCGAGCGCCTCCAGGGCGGAGGGGGACGGGTTTCTCGCCCGCATCAAGGCGCTCTTCGATCTTCGCTCGGTTCTTCAGGACGGCTATCGAAGCCTGAAGGGGCGGCTCGGCATCAACGAGTCCAACGTCGTCTACCTGGTGCCGTTGTTGATGGTGATGGTGCTCTTGCTGCGCAGCCTGGCGAGCTTTCTGTCCGGCTACTCGTTTCAGCACATCGGCCTCGGGGCGACTACCGACATGCGCAATGACCTGTTCCGTCGGGTAGTCGATCAGTCGACGCGTTTCCACGAGACGCACAAGTCGGGCGAGATCGTGAGTCGTGTCGTCAACGACGTCACGGTGATGCAGAATGCGGTCACGAGCCGTCTCCTCGATCTCTTCCAGCAGACGCCGACGCTGATCGTCCTCGTCGTCGTTCTGCTCAACATCCACTTCAAGCTGGCGGTCATCTGTCTGGTCGCGACACCGATCTTCATCTACCCCATCGCGCGTTTCGGCAAGGGGATGTGGAAGACGAGCCACCGCAGCCAAGAGCGGATGGCTGACCTCACGCAGCTTCTATCGGAGGCGACGCGCGGCCATCGGGTGGTGAAGGCGTTCGGCATGGAGGATTTCGAACACCGACGTTTCCAGGAATCGACGCAGCGTCATCTGCGAGTCAAGCTGCGCTCCCAGATCCTCACCTACGTTTCCGGCCCGGTGGTCGAGTCGTTGGCAGCCGTCGGTGCGGCGGCGTTTCTCATCTACGCCGGCAAGGCGGTGCGCGCGGAACAGCTGACCGCTTCGGTGCTCGTGTCCTTCTTGACCGCATTGATGATGCTGTACGACCCGATTCGCAAGCTCAACAAGGTCAATCTCATCCTGCAAGAGGCGCGGGCGGCGGCGCAACGTGTCGCCGGGATCCTTAGCGTGCCGAACGAGATCCGGGACCGTGAGGGAGCCCAGACGATCGACGGCTTCCGAACCTCCGTGCAGTTTGATCGCGTCTCCTTCAGCTACGGCGATGCCGAGGTGCTCAAAGAGGTCACTCTGGAGATTCCCCGTGGTGAAGTGGTGGCGGTGGTCGGCCCGTCCGGCGCCGGCAAGTCGACCTTGATCAATCTGCTGCCGCGCTTCTACGATCCGGAGGCTGGACGTCTGACCATCGACGGGCTCGACACTCGCGACGCGACGCTCGAGAGCCTCCGACAGCAGATCGGGATCGTCACCCAGGAGACGGTGCTCTTCGATGACACCGTCCGCAACAACATCGCCTACGGACGGTCGGACCTGTCACTCGAGAACGTGCGCGAGGCCGCCGCCGCCGCTTACGCCGACGAGTTCATCATGGAGCTGCCGGCCGGCTACGACACGAGAATCGGCGAGGCGGGCTCGAAGCTGTCGGGCGGCCAGCGGCAACGCCTGGCGATCGCCCGAGCGCTGCTGAAGAACGCGCCGATTCTGATTCTCGACGAAGCGACCTCGCATCTCGACAGCGAATCGGAGGCTCTCGTCCAGAAGGCGCTCTACAATCTGATGCGTGGCCGCACCGCGCTCGTCATCGCTCATCGATTGTCGACGGTCAAGTCGGCGGATCGGATCGTGGTGATGGAGGGCGGCCGGATCACCCAAGTGGGTACCCACGCAGACCTGCTGAGCCGGGGCGGCACCTACAAACGGCTCTACGACCTCCAATTCCAGGCCTGAAAGTCCTCGACAGAGCTGTAACGAAACGACGGGTGGTGCGCCTGCAACACCGAGAGGCGTCCGACCTTGCTCGGGTCTTGTGGGCGACCGCTGGACGAGAGCAGCATCGGCCTCACGGGCTGGGAAGCAGTTGCGGTGCGTGACCGCACGTTACTCCCGCGGGGTTCTTCGGGCCACTCTCCCCAAGGAGTGCCGAGACGGCTTTCCGGCCCTTCTTCTACTTCGCCGATCTCGTCGGCCGGCGCAGACGCCACGGCTGTTGCGCCGACACCCTGTGGCCGGACCCTTATCGACACCGACCGGGGGCACAGGTTCCCGGGCGTCAGTTTTTCAGCCGATCGTAGATGAAGAAAGTGTGCCCGAGGCGATTCGCCGCGTCGACCTTGCCCGGCTCTCTTGACGCGATCGTCCAGGCGCTGGGATCCCACTCGGGGAACTTCACATCGCCGTCGACCTCGTCGTGAATCTCGGTCCAGTAGATTCGATCGGCGGTCGGCAGCGCACGCGCGTAGAGGGTCGCGCCGCCCGCCACGAATGCCTCGTCGTCGCCCGCGGCGCGGGCAAGGTCGAGAGCGCGATCGAGCGAGCGGGCGACGGCGACGCCGTCCGGCAGCTCGGGACGGGAACGCGACACGACGACCATCCGTCGCCCCGGCAACGGTCGGGCGATCGACATCCACGTCCTGCGGCCGACGATCAGATGATGTCCCATCGTCAGTCTCTTGAACCGCGCGAGATCGGCAGGTAGGTGCCAGGGGAGCTCGTTGCCCCGACCGATGACCCCGTTCGACGAGACGGCGACGATCAGCGACACCCTCAGACCGACACCTCGGCCTTGATGTGAGGGTGGGGGTCGTATCCCTCGAGCACGAAATGCTCGTAGCGGAAGTCGAAGATCGATCGGACTGTCGGTTCGATCGTCATCTTGGGCAGCGCGCGAGTTTTGCGCGAGAGCTGTTCGTGCGCCTGATCGAGATGATTCCGATACAGGTGGGCATCACCGAGGGTGTGTACGAAATCTGCCGGTTCGAGATCGCAGACCTGCGCGACCATCAGGGTCAGAAGCGCATACGAGGCGATGTTGAAGGGAACGCCCAGAAACACGTCGGCGCTTCGCTGATAGAGCTGGCAAGAGAGGCGGCCGTCGGCTACGTAGAACTGGAAGAGAGTGTGGCAAGGCGGAAGCGCCATGCCGTCGAGCTCGGCTACGTTCCAGGCGCTGACGATGTGGCGCCTCGAATCCGGATCGGTCCGGATCTGCTCGATCAGGTGAGTGATCTGATCGTGGGAGCGGCCGTTCGGTCCCGGCCACGATCGCCACTGATGGCCGTAGATCGGGCCGAGATCGCCATTCTCGTCAGCCCACTCATCCCAGATATGGACCTTGTGCTCACGGAGGTAGGCGATGTTCGTGTCGCCGGTGAGGAACCAGAGGAGCTCGTAGATGATCGACCGGAGGTGGAGCTTCTTGGTGGTGAGCAGGGGAAAGCCGGCGCCGAGATCGAAGCGCAACTGGTGCCCGAAGACGGAGAGGGTCCCGGTGCCGGTGCGGTCCTCCTTGACCGTGCCGCGGTCGAGGATGTGCCGCAAGAGGTCGAGATAGGCTCTCACGGTCGGCCGTCTCCACTCATCGACGACGACCCTACCACCGGTTCCCGAGTCCGTGAGGCGCGTCGGTGGCGCCCGCCGGGTCGTCGTTGAAATCGCACCAGTTTGCTCCCCTTTCGCGCCGCTCAGTAGACTCTCTCGACCCGACGCCTTCGTGGGGGGCTCCTCGCGAAGCTCGGACCATTACGATCAACGGGAGAATTGCGATGTCATACGTAATTGGAGAAGCCTGCCTCGGGGAGCGGTACGCGGATTGCGTCGAGGTCTGTCCAGTCGATTGCATCTATCCGGGCGAGTACAAGGGTGAGGAGTTCATGGTCATCGACCCCGACCTCTGCATCGACTGCTCGCTGTGCAAGCCTGCCTGTCCGATCGACGCGATCTTCGAGACCGAAGAGGAGGCTCCGGACTGGGCGGAGGTCAACGCCGAGCTCGCGCCTCAATGGGCCGACAACGAGCCGGTCGAAGTGCGGCCGCGGGACGATCCACCTCGCAAGCCCCACAACAAGATCGTCAATCCCTAGTGTCGGGGGAGAGCTCCGAGGCGGATCGACTCGAACCGAGAACAATTGGCCGTCGGCGCGCCTGCGCCGGCGGTTCTTTTCTTTCCGGGAGAACAAGATGAGCGACGAGCCGAACAGCGAGAAGCAGAGCAGCGCGATCGAGGTCTACTCGGCCGAGCAGGACGCCGTGGTGAGCGTGGAGCGTGACGAGCGGCTCGACGAGGAGTGGCGCCAGGCTCTCAGCGACGAGGAGTACCACGTGCTCCGCAAGAAGGGGACCGAACGAGCGTTCACCGGTCGCTACTGGGACAACAAAGAGCCGGGTCTCTATCGCTGCGCCGGCTGCGGCACCGACCTCTTCCGATCGGAATCCAAGTTCGACTCCGGCACCGGCTGGCCGAGCTTCTACGAGACGATCTCCCACGAGAACGTCGAGACCGAGGAGGACAGGAGCCTCTTCATGCGCCGTACCGAAGTCGTCTGCAAGCGCTGCAAAGGTCATCTCGGCCACGTCTTCCCGGACGGACCTCAGCCGACCGGCCAGCGCTATTGCATGAACGGCACGGCACTGAGGTTCGCCGCGGACTCGGCCTCCGCCGACGAGTGACGGCCCGATCAGCCGGTGCCGACGGGCACCCGCAGCTCGGTCGTAATCCAGCGCATCACCAGCCCAGTGACGTCCCCTTCGGTCTCGAATGAGATGGTGAACTGATCGACCTTGTCCTCCTCGGGAAGGGTCGTCGGTACGACCTCGACATCGATGACGTTGTTCTCCGCGAAGTAGGCGTTCTCGAATTCGCCGGTCTCGGGATTGCGAGCAAAGAGCCCGTTGAGGCCGAGCTTCGAATTGAAGTGCAGCGTCCAGCTTTCGGGTCCAGGCGTGGAGAACAGCGAGTAGGTGCCGGCCGGAAGGGTCTTGCCGCCGACCGTGATGTCGCCGGTGGCGGTGATCTGGCTCGCCTCGTTGGCGCCGGTGCGCCACACCTTGCCGTAGGGGACGAGCGCTCCGTCCTCCTCGTTGCCGAAGATCACCTCTCGGCCCCTCTCGTAGGGGCGGCTGTAGCTGATGCTGACGTAGGTGTCTCCGATGTGGGTGCGAGCGAGCCCAGTCGGACTTGGGCGGCGGGAAGGATGGAGGTCTTGGGCGAGGGTCGGCGCCGCGAGGGCGAGGCAGACAACGAACAAGACGGACAGTCGATACGGGGTCATGGGAGCTCCTCCTGGTTTAGATTGGCTCCGCATCCTAACCGATACCGCGAGCGGCTATGATGGACCGGCATGAGTCGACGGAAGATCGCGGTCGTTACCGGCGCGAGTGCCGGCATCGGGGCGGCCACGGCCCGAGCGCTGTACGCCGCCGGTTTCGAGGTCGTCATCGGCGCCCGACGCCTGGATCGGCTGCGTGATCTGGCGGCGGAGATCGACGCCACGGCCTGCGAGCTCGACGTCACCGAAGACGAGAGCGTCGCGCGGTTCGCGGCCGCCTTCGAGCGGGTCGACCTGCTGGTCAACAACGCGGGGTTCAGTCTCGGTCTCGCGCCTGTTGTCGAGAGCGACCCCGCGGAATGGGCCGCCATGCACGACACCAACGTGGTCGGCGTCGTGCGGCTGATTCGCGCGCTCCTGCCGAGGCTGCTCGAATCCGGCGACGGGCATGTGATCAACGTCGGGTCGATCGCCGGCTTCGAGGTCTACCCCGGTGGTGGCGGCTACGCGGGGTCGAAACACGCCCTCCGGGCGCTGACCAGGACGCTTCGGCTGGAGCTGCTGGGGCAACCGGTGAGAGTGACCGAGGTCTGCCCGGGGATGACGGAGACGGAGTTCTCGCTGGTGCGCTTCGCCGGTGACGAGGCGCGAGCCGCGGCCGTATACGGGGGGATGACGCCGCTGGCGGCGGACGATGTCGCGGAGTGCATTTCGTGGGCTGCGACTCGGCCTCCTCACGTCAACATCGACGAGATCGTCGTCCGGCCGAGGGACCAGGCCGCGGCCCACGCCGTACATCGAGACGGCTGAGCCCGGTTCCGATTCGACGCACTGATGGGTCCAAAGAAGTGGGGATGCCGATGGGGGTATTTCGAGCGAGGCGTTTTAGGGTGGCGGGCACTGTCGTTCTCGTCGCGGTCTGCCTCGGTGGCGGCGGCAGCCCTTCCGAAGCGCTGGCCGCCGGCGGTAACGGTCCGCTGCAGCGAGGAGAGGCGGTCGTGAGCCGATCCGCGGAGTGGGCCGAGGTCGATCGGCTGATCGAGGAGCAAAAGAACCAGGCGGCCGTCTCCGCCGTCCGGGAGATTCGATCGCGGGCGATCGCTGCCGAGGACGCGAAGAACTGGACTCTCGCTCTCGTCCGAGAGGCCCAGCTGACGGCGGCTCTCGGCGGGGTCGAGAGCGCGGTGCGGTTGCTAGCCGGCGAGCCGTGGCCCGAGGATCCGCGCGCAAGGATCGCTCTCGAGTTGCTCTACGCCCATTCACTGACGCGTTATCTCGACTACTACGGATGGGAGATCGGCCAGCGCGAGCGAATCGGTCCGCGCGACCAGGTCGATCTCGGTCAGTGGACCCGCGAACAGGTGATTCGAGCCGTGGAGGAAGCGTTCTTGGCGCTGTGGGCCGACCGTGAGGCCTGGGACATCGAGCCGCTGGCCGAGCTGTCGGCCTACGTCGATCCCAACGACTACCCGGCGCGCATCCGCGGGACGTTGCGCGACGCGCTGACTCATCTGTGGGTCGACGTCCTGGGGAACACCGCCTACTGGTCCCCCGCCGAGTCGAACGCCGTCTATCGGCTCGACTTCGCCGCTCTCGCCGGCGGCGAGCAGTCAGGTCCGGGCGTGGCGGATCACCCGCTCGCCCGGCTCTCGGCGCTGTTGGCCGATCTCGAACGTTGGCACGCCGAAGCTGGGCGATCCGAAGCGGCCTTCGATGCTCTGCTGACCCGGATCGACAGACTCCGACCGCACGTAGGAGGCGACGACGATCGCCGGACTCTCGAAGAGCAGCTGAGCGGCGCGCTCGCCGAGTTGGGAGAGAGCTTCGAGTGGTGGTCGGTGGGCCAGGAGCTGCTCGCGCAGATCGTCAGGGCCGCCGACGAGCCGAGCAGCCTGCTCGAGGCTCGGGACCTCGCTCGGCAGGGGCTCGAGGCCCATCCGGAGAGCATCGGAGGTCGCCGTTGCGCTCATCTCGTGGCGTCTCTCGAAACTCCGACTTTCTCTTTGGAGGCGATGCGCTCGGATGGAGCCGACCGTCGCTCGATCGCGGTCCGACACAAGAACCTCGAGCGCCTGCACTTCCGCGCCTACCGCCTCGATCTCGAGAGGGCGCTGACGACAGGTCAGGACTACAACCTGTTGCCGAGCCACCGGGCGGTCGAGAAGTTGCTCGCCGGGGACGAGCCCGACTTCGTATGGGCGGTCGAGCTCCCAGAGACGCCCGATCTCCGCGAGCATCGAACCTTCGTCACGCCTGAGTCCGGGGAAACGGGGCTGTACGTCGTGGCGGCGTCGGCGCGTCCCGGCTTTCGAGCCAAGGGTAATCGCGTGCAGGCGATTCACTGGGTGAAGACCGGCCTGGTGCTCCTCGCCAGCGCGCAGGGTCAAGAGCTGCAGGCGGAGGTGCTTTCTGGCGCGAGCGGCGATCCGGTCTCCGGCGCCACGCTGGAGCTCTGGCAGCTCGACTATCGGGCCGGCCACCGTCGCATCGGCTCGGCGACGACCGCGGCAGACGGGACGGCGCGTCTCGATTCGACCGGGGAGCGCAGAGTCGATGCGCTCGCGATCGCGCGGCTCGCCGGCGACGTCACCTTCGAGCGGGTCTCCTTCGGACCGGGCGGCGGAAGACCGGAGCGTGAGTACGATCAGGCTCTCGTCTACACCGACCGCAGCGTCTACCGCCCCGGCCAGGAGATTCTCTGGAAGCTCGTCGCCTACCGGCGCTCGGCGGCGAAGCAGGCTCTGGAGGTGCGCCCTGGCGCCGCGGCAACAGTCGAGCTTCTCGATGCCAACTACGAGGTCGTCGACTCGGTCGAGGTCGAGACCAACGGTTTCGGGAGCGCCTCGGGCCGCTTCTCGATTCCGCTCGGACGGCTCCTTGGCTCCTGGCAGTTGCGCACCTCTGTGGGTGGCCAGGCGCAGGTACAGGTCGAGGAGTACAAACGGCCGACCTTCGAGGTGACCCTCGACGAGCCCGCCGAGAGCCAGCGGCTCAACCGGCCGGCGCAGATCGAGGGCGAGGCTCGCTACTACTTCGGCTTGCCGATCATCGATGCCCAGGTCCGCTGGCGGGCTACCCGCGAGCCTCGATATCCACCATGGTGGGGTTGGCTCCGGCGCACGCCCCAAAGGGGGGCGGAGGTGGTGGCTGCGGGAGAGACGCGCCTCGATGCCGCTGGCCGGTTCGCTTTCGCCTTCACGCCGCAGGCGGACGAACGGGAAGCTGCCGACGGCGTTGCCTATCGCTACACGGTGGACGCCGAAGTGACCGATTCCGGGGGCGAGACCCGCTCCGCCAGTCGCGCCTTCACGCTCGGATTCGTCGCCGTGCGGGCGACACTCGAGGCGCAACGGGCGTTTTTCACCCCTGACGTAGCTCCCAGCTACGAGATTCGGCGGACCGACCTCGACGGGGTGGGGCGTGCGGGTGCGGCAAGATGGACGGTCGTCGCTCTCGAGCTTCCGGCGGAAGTCGCGCTGCCTGCCGACGAGCCGCTCCCGACGCCGGACGACGAGGAGACGTTCGCCACGCCGGGCGACCTCCAACGGCCTCGTTGGGCGACGGACTACCGGGTCGCTGAGCGGCTTCGGAGCTGGCGCGACGGTGCCGAGGTCGCCAACGGTCGGCTCGAGCACGGCGAGAATGGCGAGGCTCGGCTCGAGCTGCCCGCCCTGCCGTCGGGAGCGTATCGCCTCCGCTACGAGACCGAGGACTCCTTCGGTGCACTATTCGAGACCCAAGACGAGTTGATCGTGGCCGGCGGCACGCCACTCCCACTCCCGGCCTTTCTGGCGGTCGAGCGTTCGAGGGTACCGGTCGGCGCGGTGGCCAGGATCCTCGTGCACTCGGCGCTGCCCGAGCAGTCGTTGACCCTCGAGGTAACCCGCCCCGGTCGCCCGAGGGAGCTTCGCCGTTTCGAGGCCGGCTCCGCGCCGATCGTTGTCGACCTGCCGATCGAAGAGCTCGATCGCGGGGGGGTGCACCTGCTTCTGCGCGGCCTGCGCGACTACCAGCTGATGACTCTCGCAGGGGGGATCGTGGTGCCGCCGCCGGAGCGCGATCTCGACGTCCGATTCACGACGTTTCGCGACCTTCTCCGCCCGGGTGCCCACGAAAGCTGGAGGATCACCCTCGCCGGCAGCGAGGGTGACGAGCTGGCGGCCGGGGCGGCCGAAGTCCTGACCTACATGTACGATCGTAGCCTCGATCTCTTCGCGCCGCATCAGCCGCCGAGGCCGGAGGGTTTCAGGCCCCACTCCCCGGTGCCCGCGCCCTGGCGCTCGAGTCTGGGGCGGTCCAATCCCGTCCTGCAGCGCGAGCAGAAGTGGCACGAGGTACCGCCCTATCCGCGGCTACAGAGCGATCAGATCCGGTTCTTCGACAGCTACGGCATCGGCGGGCCGGGGCATCGGAGGCTGATGCAGCGGGGCGGACCGCAGATGATGGAGGCCCCCTCCTCGGCGTCGGTCGAGATGGCGGTCGAAGCCACCTCGGACGCGGGTGCGGTGCCGGTCGCCGAGCAGGTGATGAAGAACGGCGAGGACGGTCCCGGCTCTTGGCCTCCGGAAGGGGCTGGTGACAGGGCCCTGCGGACAGATTTCTCGGAGACCGCCTTTTGGGAACCTCATCTGGTGACCGATGGCGACGGCGAGGTCGCCTTCGAGTTCGACGTTCCCGATTCGGTGACCGAGTGGAATGTCTGGGTCCACGCGCTGACCCGGGAATTGCGCTACGGCTCGCTCGAGCAGCGGGTTCGCACAGCCAAGGATCTACTCGTGCGACCCTATCTTCCTCGTTTCCTCCGTGAAGGCGATCGCGCCGAGCTCAAGATCGTCGTGCAGAACGCGGGTGAGAAACCACTCTCCGGTGAGCTCGAGCTCGACCTCCTCGATCCGGCTACCGGCGTGAGTATGGCGAGTGATTTCGGCCTGGCGAACACGGCCCGAAAGGGCCTCCCCTTCGCGGTCGGGCCCGGCGAGAGCGAGGCGTTGACCGTGGCGCTCCAGGCTCCGCGCCGGGTCGGCTCGGTGGCCGTCCGGGTCATGGGTGAGGCCGGTGACTGGAGCGACGGCGAGCTGCGGCCGCTCCCGCTGCTACCCGGGCGCTATCACCTGAGCCAGTCGCGCTTCGCGGCGCTCGACGATGCCGTTCGCCGGGTGCTCGTGTTCGAGGATCTCGGTGCTGATGACGACCCCTCCCGGATCGACGAGCAGCTCGTCGTCACGCTCGATGCCCAGCTCTTCGACACCGTCCTCGCCGCGCTCCCTTACCTCGTCGACTATCCCTACGAGTGCACCGAACAGATCCTCAACCGCTTCCTGTCGACCGGCATCGTGAGCTCGGTGTTCGAGGATCACCCCGCCGTCGCCGGGATGGCCGCGCAGCTCGCCCAACGCGAGACGGAGCTTGAGCCGTGGAGCCAAGACGACCCGAACCGCTCGATGGCACTGGTCGAAACACCGTGGTTGCATGACGCGGCCGGCGGAGAGACGTCCACCGAACGGCTCATCAGGGTGCTCGATCCAGGGGTCGCGCGAGCGGAGCGGGACACGGCGCTCGCCAGCCTGCGACAGGCCCAGACCAGTCTCGGCGGCTTCCCGTGGTGGCCGGGAGGGCCGCCGTCTCCACACATGACGCTCTACATTCTGAGCGGCCTCTCCCGCGCTCTCGAGTTCGGGATCGAGATCCCGCGTGACCTCGTAGTGCCCGCATGGCGCTACCTGCGGCAGCACTACCTGGCGGAGCTGGTTGCGGAGATGGAGCGCGAGGAAGGGCGCCACGAGCTGTTGACCATGCTCAATTTCGTGCTCTCGAGCTATCCCGACGAGTCGTGGACTCCGATCGACGAATCTTGGACGGGTGGCGTCTTCACCAAAGAGGATCGCCTTCGGATGCTCGAACATTCCTTCCAACACTGGCGTGAGCACTCTCCGCTGCTCAAGGGCTACCTGGCGCTCACCTTGAAGCGTGCCGGCCGCGACGCCGACGCGCGCCTCGTCTTCGACAGCGTCATGGACTCGGCCAAGACGAGCGAGGATCTGGGCACCTACTGGGCTCCCGAGGAGCGCGCCTGGCTCTGGTATAACGACACGATCGAGACTCACGCATTGGCGCTTCGGGTTCTCGGAGAGATCGACCCCGACGATCCGAGCCGGCAAGGGCTCGTCCACTGGCTGATGCTCAACAAGAAGCTCAGTCACTGGAAGTCGACGCGGGCGACCGCCGAGGTCCTCTACTCGCTCGTTCACTACCTCGCTGGCGAGGGCGAGCTCGGGCAACGGGAAGAGGCGACGGTCGAGCTCGGCGGTGAGACCCGCCGGTTCGTCTTCGAGCCCGGGGACTTCGCCGGGCGCGAGCGCCAGATCGTCCTGCCGGGCACGGAGCTGAGCGCGAGACACGCGACGATCACGGTCGCGAAGGAGACGCCCGGCCTGCTCTTCGCCTCGGCGACCTGGCACTTCTCGACGGAGCAGCTCCCGACCGAGTCGCGCAGTGACTTCTTCGGAGTGGAACGGCGCTACTACCGTCGACTCCAGACGGCTGGAGAATGGGTGCTCGAGCCGCTGGTCGACGGAACGGTGCTCACGCCGGGCGATCAGGTCGAGGTCCAGCTGTCCCTGCGCACCCGCCACGCGGCGGAGTACGTGCACTTGCGCGATCCTCGCGCCGCCGGCTTCGAGCCCGAGAGCCTGATCTCGGGCTACAACTGGGACCTGGGCATCGGCTGGTACGAACAGGTGCGCGACAGCGGCACCGATTTCTTCTTCGAGTGGCTGCCGGTCGGGGAGTACACGTTCAAGTATCGGCTGCGAGCGAATCTCGGCGGCACCTTCAAGGCGGGCCCGGCGACAGTGCAGTCGATGTACGCCCCGGAGTTCACGGCCTACTCTTCGGGCGCCACTCTGACGATCGGCGCGACCCCGTGACGCCCTCGCGCTGCTCTACCGATCGTCGACATCTCTGGCAGCGGTAGGACCTCCCCCGGTCCCCCGGTCCCCCGGCTACCGGGAAGGTGTGGTCTCCGAGAGCCCACTTGATTCTATTTTGGTACTCAGGTACCATGGTACTACCATGGCACGGAAACCCGATGGCGAACGGTACCTCGTCGAACGCGTTCAGACCGGCGTCCGGATCGAGAAGAGAATCCTCAAGGTCTTGAAGGCCCTCGCCGAGTATCTGGAGATGACGCTCGGCGATCTGCTCGAAGGGGTGGTCCTTCACGCCTTCGAGGGCAAAGCCCCCTTCGGAAAAGAGACCCTGGCCAAGATCGAGCAGCTCAAGTCGGTTTACGGGCTCGAGCTCGACGCCGAAGCGAGCCATCGCCTCGAGGAGGAGGGATGACCGATCGAGAGTTGCTGGCCGCGTTCGAGAGTGGCCGGATCGAACCCGGGGCGTTCTGTCATGCCGAGCACGTGCGGACCGCTTGGCTCTGCTTGCAACGCGAGGAGCCGGCGGCGGCACTCGGTCGATACGTCGACTCGATCCGACGGCGAGCCCCCGTGCGCTACCACGAGACGATCACCTGGGCGTACGTCCTCCTCATTCGGGAGCGGATGGAGCCCGGGGGGGAGTGGGGAGCGTTCGCGCGCCGCAACCCCGATCTGATGGACTGGCAACAGCCGCTGCTGCATCGCTACTACTCGCCGGAGCTGCTCGCCTCGCAACGGGCTCGCGAGCGTTTCGTCTGGCCCGATCGCGGCGCCGAGTCCTGACGACGCCGCTCCCGGGAAAAAGAAAACCCCGGCTGTCTCCAGCCGGGGTCTTCATGGTTTGTCTCGGTGGCGAGGGGTTCCCGTTAGGGGCTCTCCAGAGTAGCCACGGAGGCGTTGGAGGTTCCCACTAAGGGGTCGCCACCTCCACTAAACCTGGTTTACGTAACTCCACAGGATCACCTCCTCTCTGGGCGTACCCCTTGATGGCGAGCCCCACCTCGCCCAGTCTCGCGGACCGCCCGGATCCGTCGAGAGCTGCCACATTGTCGGGAACGTGGATTCTTCGCATGGGGCGTATGTTGAAAGATTGCGGGACGGCTTGTCAATCCGCTCGGAGCACCGGTTTTCCTCTTGTTCGACGCCAGTTAGCTGGACACGGTAGTCGTTTGGCGATCGAGGTGCCTTAAGATCCGAGTTCAATGGAGGAGGAAGCAACGATGAGAGGGAGTCTCGAGTTCGGGATCGCTTCGCTTGCGATGATGATGCTGTGCGCGCCGATCGGCGCGCAGGAGGAGACGGTCGCGTCGATCGCGACCGTCAAGGTGACCGAGGGAATTTACATGCTCCAGGGGGAGGGGGGCAACATCGGCCTGGCGGTAGGACCGGATGCGACCTTCCTGATCGACGATCAGTACGCGCCGGTGACCGAGGCGATTCTCGAGGCGGTCGCCGAGGTGACCGATCGATCGATCGATTTCGTTCTCAACACCCACTGGCACGGAGATCACACGGGGAGATCGCGAGGCCGGCGCTGACCTTTCGTGATTCGCTGACCTTTCACCTCAACGGTCAGACGATCCGTGCCTTGCACCTCGACCCGAACGCGCATACCGATGGGGACGCGCTCGTCTTCTTCGAGCAAGCGGACGTCGTGCACATGGGCGACACCTTCTTCAGCGGCATGTACCCGTTCATCGACGTCGGTGGCGGAGGCACCCTTGCCGGGATGATCCGGATCGCCGACAAGGTCCTCGCTCGAATCGGCGAGGACACCAAGATCATCCCCGGTCACGGTCCGCTGTCGATCCGAGCGGAACTGGCGGCTTCCCGCGAGATGATGCAGGGTCTCCACGACGCGATGAGCGCCCTCGTGGACGAGGGCAAGAGTCGCGACGAGGCGATCGCCGCCCAGCCGACGGCACCGTGGGACGAGAAATGGGCGGGCTTTCTGCCGCCTGACGTGATCGCTGGAATCGTCTACGACAGCGTGCTGGCCGAGCGAGAGTGAGGGTGGCGTGAAGGTCGCGTCGCGCGGACGCTGGCAGCTCGATCTGGCTGCCGTCGAGGCGGCACGTCGGATCGTCGCTTCGCGCCTACCGCCTACGCCGTTGCGTTCGTACCCGCTGCTCGACGCAGTCGTCGGCCACGACATCTCGATTCTCGTCAAGCACGAGAACCACCAACCGACCAACGCCTTCAAGGTGCGCAACGGGCTCGTCGCGCTCGCCCGGCTCGCTCCCGAGGAGTGCGCGCGCGGCGTCGTAACGGCGTCCCGCGGCAACCACGGGCAGGGTCTCGCCTGGGCAGCCCAGGATGCGGGGGTACCGGTCGTCGTCTGCGTGCCGCACGGCAACAACCCCGAGAAGAACGCGGCGATGGAAGCGTTCGGAGCCGAGCTGATCATCGAGGGTCAGACCTACGACGATGCCGCTCGGATCGCCGAGCGTGTGGCCGCCGAACGCGGTTCGACCTTCATCCACTCGACGAACGATCTCGGGGTATTGGCGGGTGCCGGAACGATTGCGCTGGAGGTGATCGAAGAGGCTCCTGACGTCGATGCCTTCGTGCTCGCGGTGGGAGGCGGGTCGCAGGCGGTCGGGGCCATGACGGTGGTCGGCGAGCTCGCTCCGAGAGTGGAGATCTTCGGCGTTCAGGCGGCCGCCGCGCCGACGATCCATGACTCGTGGCACGCCGGCGCCAGAGTGCTTCGCCCGGTCGAAGATACGCTGGCCGACGGGCTGGCGACGGGGGACGTCTACGAGGCCACCTTCGATGCGCTTTGCGACGGCCTCGCCGGCTTCGTCACGGTGACCGAGTCCGAGATCGCGGACTCGATCCGGCTGTTGCTGGAGACGACCCACAACCTCGTCGAGGGTGGCGGAGCCAGCGGTTTGGCCGGTCTGCGACGGCTCGCGAAGCAGCTCGCCGGTCGCAAGGTCGTGGTCTATTTGACCGGCGGCAACATCGACCAGGTCGGCCTGCGCACGGTGCTCGGCAGCTCGGCGGCCTAGCCGGGGAGGTTCAGGCTCTTTCGGTCACCATGTCGGGCTCCGAGGTGCCCGAACGGGTCCTTGCTCGGAGGCGGGAGAGCCTCTCCCGCACGTCTTCGAGAATCGAATACAGGGCGGGAACCAGCACGAGGACAATTCCGGTGGCGAACAGCACGCCGAAGGCGAGCGAGATCGCCATCGGCACGAGGAACTGGGCCTGTAGACTGCGCTCCAGCAGCAGCGGAGTGAGGCTGGCAAAGGTAGTCAGCGAGGTCAGCAGGATGGGCCGGAAGCGGGCGCCGCCGCCGCGGCGGATCGCTTCACGATGGGGTGTACCCTGGGCGACGTCGCGATTGATGAAGTCGACGAGCACGAGGCTGTCGTTGATCACCACGCCGGTCAGTGCGACGATCCCGAACACCGACATGATGGCGAGGTCGTGGCCCATCAGCAGGTGGCCCCAGACGGCGCCGATGATGCCGAACGGAATCGCCGACATGACGATCAGGGGCTGCACGTAGGAGCGGAACGGGATGGCCAGCAGGCCGTAGATCACGAAGAGAGCGACGACGAAGCCGGTCGCCAAGCCCTGAAGGGTCTCGCGTTGCTGCTCCTGCTCGCCTTCGAAGGAGTACCGTATCCCCGGATGCTCGATGAGCAAGAGGGGTAGGGCGGTCTGTTCGAGGTCGGCGAGGATAGTGTTGGGATTGCCGGCCGCGAGATCGACGTCCGCCGTCACGTTGACGACTCGGCGCCGATCCGTGCGCTCGATGGTTGCCGGCCCTCGGGACATGCTGGTCACGGCTGCTATGCCTATCGGTATTTCGAGCGCTCCGGCACCGCGTACCCTCAATCCCTCGAGATCCGCCAGCGACTCCCGGTCCGTCTTCGGATAGCGGACCATCACCTTGACCTCGTCGCGGCCGCGCTGCAGCCGCTGAACCTCCTCCCCGTAGAAGGCCTGCCTCACCTGACGCGCAACGGCGATCTGCGACAGGCCCGCCGCCTCGCCCTCCGGCGTTACCCGCAGGTCGAGCTCCCGCTTGCCGGCGCGGAAGGAATCGGAGATCTCGCGGACACCCGGATAAGCGCGCAGCGCCTCCTTGAGCTGCTCGGCTGCCGCGCGGAGGCGACCAACGTCGGGACCGGAGAGCTCGACATGGATCGGATCTCCGCTCGAGAACAGGGAAGAGGTGAAGGACGTCTCGACGGCGTCGGGGATCGTTCCGGCCTTCTCGCGCCAGCGGTCGGCGATCTCGATGCTGGTGACGGAGCGTTCCTCGGCGCCCATTAGCTCGATGTTCACTTCGCCGAGATGCGCCGCCGAGAAATCGGCCGCGACGTCCCCGAAGCGCTGATTCTCCGCCTGACGAAAGGGCTGCGCGCCTACCGTGGCCAGGGTGTGCCGGAAGACCTCGCCGTGCTCGCCTTCGAGCTCCTGTTCGAGCTCGAGCGCGGCGCTCTCCAGTTGCCGGATCGCCAGATCGGTGACTTCCGCCGGCGTGCCTTGGGGCATGGTCAGACTCACCGCCACGTTGTCGGCCTCGACCGGCGGCATGAAGTGGAACTCGATCCAACCGGCGCCGACGATCGCCGTAGTGATCAACAAGAGTCCCACGCCGGTGGCCACGGTCGCATAGCGCCACTTGATGACGCGATCGAGAAACGGTTGATAGCGCGTGGCGATGAAGGTGATGAGTCCTTCGCTGACCCGTCGCTGCACCCGGCGCCAGAAAGGCGGGTGCAGCGGGTCCTCCCGCCGCTTCACGTGCGACAGGTGCGCCGGCAGGATCAGGAGACTCTCGATCAAGGAGAAGATCAAGGTGGCGATCACCACCAGCGGGATGACCCGCATGAATTTGCCGATGATCCCGGTCACGCCGAGGATCGGGGCGAACGCGGCGATCGTCGTCAGCACCGCGAAGACGACCGGTTTGAGCACCTCGGAAGTGCCGGCGATGGACGCCTCGACGGCGTGCTTGCCGCGTTGGAAATGAGAGTAGACGTTCTCGCCCACGACGATGGCGTCATCGACGACGATGCCGAGCACGACGATGAAGGCGAAGAGCGAGATCATGTTGATCGACACGTCGAGCGACGGCATGAGGGCGAAACCACCGAGGAAGGAGATCGGTATCCCCAGGGCCACCCACACCGCGAGACTCAGTCGCAAGAAGAGCGCCAGGACGACGAACACGAGCACGAAACCGAAGAAGCCGTTCTTCATCAGGAGCCTGAGCCGCGCCTGCAGGATCGCGGTCTCGTCCTGGTAGGTCGCGACCTCGATCCCGTTCGGCAGAGTCGGTGCGATCTCTGCGAGGTGAGTTTTCGTCGCCGCGACGACATCGGTCGCACTTTGGGCTCCGGTCCGGAAGATCTTGAGGATCACCTCCGGCTTGCCGTTGAAACGTGACCAGAGGTCGGTATCGGCGAAAGCGTTGGTGCGCAGAGGGATGCGCTCGAACTCGGCGCCGCGATAGGCCTGTCCTTCGCCGCGCAAGAGGATCTCGCCGCTACGGCTGTCGATACGCCCTCCCGGGAGGTCGACGGAAGAACGACGCACGGCGTCCGCGACCTCGTCGAAGGTCAGGGCGTAGCGCCGAAGGTTCTCTTCGGAGACTTCGATCGAGATCTCGTAGGGTCGGGTCGAGACCAGCTCGATCTGCGAGATCTCGGGCAGCGCCGCCAGATCCTCGCGCAGCCGGTCCCCGAGCACTTTCAGGGTCCGCTCCTCGGCGTCGCCGTAGACAGCGACCTCGATGACCTGACGGGTCATCACCAGCTCTTCGATCACCGGCTCCTCGGCTTCCTCAGGAAAGGTGTCGATGGCGTCTACCCGACTTTTGATGTCGTTGAGCAGCCTCGCGACGTCGTAGTCGTCGTCCACCTCCACGACCACCAGTCCGACGTTCTCATTGGCCGTCGAGCGCAGCTTCTTGACGCCATCGAGGCCCTGGAGGCGTTCCTCGATGCGAATGACGACGCCCTCCTCGACCTCTTCCGGAGCCGCCCCGGGGTAGAGCACCGACACCGAGACTAGGTCACTCGAGAACTCGGGAAACACCTCCTTCTTGATGGTAAAGAGCCTCGTCGCGCCGACGACTACGATGAGCCCCATCAGGAGATTGGCGGCGACGCCGTTGCGGACGAACCACCGCACGATCGAGGTCACAGCCTCACCTCGCGGTCGGCGAGGTCTACGGTGACCGCCAGAGTGCGGACCTGCATCCCTTCGACGGGAGCTTCGATGGGCGACACGCAGACCAGCTCTCCGGCTTCGAGGCCGTCGGCGATCAGCGCTTGCTCGTCTTGCAGACGAAGCAGCTCGACGGGGCGGAAGCGCAGCCGGTTATCGGCGTCGACGACGAGAACGCGGTCGCCGTCGCGCAGCGCCGAGCGGGGGAGCACGGCCACCCCCTCCACCGCACGACCGGTGATTGCGGCCTCGAGGAAGGTCCCCATCGGTAGCGGCAGAGACTGCTGGGCTCCGGAGCTCATTCGGTCTTCGATGCGGGTGTAGAGGGTCATCATTCGGGTCCGGGGGTCGACCTCGCTGCTGACGCGAACCACCCTTCCATGCCAGGCATGCTCACTGCCGGCCAGCACACCTCGGAACTCGACCCTCGGCCCCGGTCGGGGGTTCGCCCAGTCGATTTCGAGGAAGGCGAGATCGGTTTGGGAGACGGGCAGCTTCACCTCCGCGTAGGTAGTCGAGAAGATCTCGGCGACCGGGGAGCCCGGTGTGACGAACTGCCCGAGATCAACGATCTTGCGTCGCAACTGTCCGTCAAACGGAGCGAGAATCGTCGTTCGGGAGAGGTTGAGACGCGCCATCTCGAGGTTGGCCTCGGCGGCCTCGAGACCGGCCTCCGCCTCAGCCAGCTGAGGCGCCCGCGCCGCCAGCGGCGCGGCCTCACCGAGCCCGAGATCTTCCCATTCGCGACGTGCCAGCTCGGCTTCTGCCCGTTCTCGATCGAGTCGGACGCGCGCCTGGGCGACGCTGGCCTCGGCTTGGGCGACGTTGAGCTCGTAATCGCGGCGCTCGATCGTCAGCAGCACGTCGCCTCGCCGGAACGACGCGCCCTCGGCAAAGCTCACGCCAGTCGCGGCTATTCGACCGGCGACTTGCGCGGACAAGGTTGTCTCGATGGCCGGGGAGGCACTGCCATTGCCGCGGACGATCAACGGCATGTTCCGAAGCTCCACGGTCTGAACCCGAACCTGCGGCGCCGGAACAGCGCCGTCACGCCGCTCCACCGGCTCGCGGCCGGCGAGAATGAGCGCCGCGACCAGCAAGGCGCCGGCGACGATCCCGACTGGCAAGAGGGCTTTCTTCATCTTCATGGACTCTTCCTGGCGTCGTCCGCCGGGAGCTCGGCGTCGCGGTCGTGATCGCCGCCGAGGGCCAGGTGGAGATCGACGCGCGCTTCGAGCTGTTGTCGTTGGGCTGCCAGCAGCTGGCTCTGACTCAGAGTCGCCTGCCTTTGCGACTCGAGAACGGTTAGGTAGTCGGAGAGGCCCGAGCGGTAGCGCCGCTGCGCCAACTCTCGGGCCGCCAGCGCCTCGGCGCTCGATGAGGCGAGAGCCTTCAGCCGGTCTGCGAGGAAACGCTCGGCCGCGAGGGCGCTCTCGACTTCGCCGAAGGCGGTCAGCGCCGCCGCGAGGTAGGCGGCGGCGGCTTCCTCTCGGCGTGCTTGGGCCGCATCGACTGCCGCGCGCAGTCGACCGCCCTGAAAGACTGGCTGCAGGAGGCCGGCGGCGAGGCTCCACACCGAGAAGTCGTCGTCCAGGAGATCTTCGAGCTCGACGCTCGAGCGCCCGACCGAGCCGCTGAGACGAAGCCGGGGGTAGAGGGCAGCTTTCGCGGCGCGCGCGTCCAGTCCAGCGGCAGCCAAACGGCGCTCGGCGGCGACGAGATCGGGGCGTTGGGTCACCAGCTCGGCCGGCTGGCTACCGGTGATCGGCGGCGGTGCCGCGGGCAGTTTGGCGTCGTCGGGCAGTGAGTTGCCGCTCGGATAGCGGACCACCAGCAGCTCGAGGCGACGCCCGGCGCGGTCGGCGTCTTGGCGTCGAGCCGAGAGTTGAGCCACGGCGCCCGCTTCACTTGCTTTGGCGAGTCGCAGGTCGAGGGCGGTGCGCAACCCGAGTCGGTAGCGGTTCTCGATCTGTTCGCGAGTGCGACTTCGATTGTCGAGCGTCTCCTCGGCGAGCAGGACTTGCTGGCGCGCTTCGAGCCAGCCGAACCAACCCTTGGCGATTTGGCCGATGAGCGACAACCTGAGCGCGTCGAGATCGGCGGCGACGGCATCGCCGCGGGCTCGAGCGGCCGCGCTGCCGGCGCCGAGACGTCCCCAGAGATCGACCTCCCACGCAGCGGCGAGAGTCAGTCCGAGGGTGGTCGAGGTGTTCGAAAGCACCTCGCCCTCGGCTCCGGGAATGGGCAGTCCGATGAAGTTCTGCCGTCGTCGGGCGCCGTCGGCAGATGCGTCGGCTTGCGGTCGGGACTCGGCACCGGCGATGCGAGCCGCCGCGATCGCGGCCGCCAACCGTGCCCTCGCGGCCTCGAGTGTCGGACTCAGTCCGAGAGCTTCCTCGATCAACGCGTCGAGCTTTGGATCCTCGAAGCGACGCCACCAGGCGATCGGGTCGCTCGCCACCGCTGCCTCCATCGCGACGGCGGTCCATTGGCTCGGCAGCTCGAAGGGAGGTTCGGGCGGCGCGCTCGGTGCCGTGGCGCAGGCCGCGCCCAAGAGGACAGGGAGGAGAGCCGCGAACTTGTGGACGCGGTTCAAGACGCGTCCCCTGGAGCTCGTGCACCGTGGCGGAAGCCCTCCGCGACGAACCGCACCAGCTCTCGCTCGAGGTGGTCGGCGTCGCTCGGATCGCAGGCGCCGTCCGAGTAGGCCTGGGCGATGTTACCTAGACCGACGGTGAAGCTCGTGGCGCCGACCATGAAGTGGAAGCGCCAGTAGATCTGCCGTGGGGCCAAGCCGGGAAGGAAGCGCTCGAGGGCGACCACGAAGCGCTCGATCAACGGCCCGAAGAGATCGAGCAACACGGGCCGGAGCTCGGCGCCCGCTTGCGAGAACACGTTGCCGAGGAGCCGGGCGAGGCTGGTCCGATCTTCTTCGTTGCGCACCATCGCCAACGCCGGCTCGACGAAGGCGGCCACGACGTCCTCGAGGGTGGCGTCGACGCGGGTCTCGCACAGATCCAGTCGGCGGAGTCGCTCGGCGTTGAGCGGCCCGACCCGCCGTTCGAGCACCGCCTTGATCAGTTCCAGCTTGGAGCCGAAGTGGTAGTTGACGGCGGCGACGTTGGCTCCGGCGGACTCGGTGATGGCGCGAACGGAGGCGCTGGCAAAGCCGTGCTCGGCGAAGAGGCTCTCCGCCGCATCGAGCAGGCCGTCGCGAGTCGTGGAGTCGGAGCGGGTCACGATTCAAACATACGTTTCAATCAAGTGTTTGTTTTACTCTTGCTCCGGAGCTCGTGTCAAGGGGATCTGCTTGGGCATGCCTCGCGGCGGGCCGCGCGCGGCCCGGGGGGCCCGGATGGTGCGCCGGATCCGTCTTTGCCGTCACCGGGCTGGTCGACGTCGCGGCCACGTCGGTTCATTGCCGCTTGCTTCGGGACACGGCCGTGGTTAGCCTAACGACCCTGATGACCGGCTTGACAGAGCGCGCCCTTCGAGCTTCAGTCGCCACGCTGATGCTCTCGCTGATCCACGCCGGGGGCCTCCATGCCCAGGGTGACGAACTCGACGCCACGATCAGGTCGGAGTATCCGCGGATCCTCACCTCCTGGGCGGTTGGGGACGACGAGGGCGCCATCGAGAGCTTGGCGGCCCTCGAGACGGGTCTCGTCCGGCCGAAGAAGGTCGATCGCGACATCGAAGCCATGTGGCGATCGAAGCTCGCCGTGATCCGCGACACGATCAGTCGCGGTGGCACCGAGGTCCTGGTTCCGATCATGCTCTTGCACCACGATGCGAGTCGCTACTACGCGAGTCGCGGAGCGGTGCGGTTGGCACGGCACTCGGGGATGATGAGCGCGGAGCTCGCCGAGTACTACGCCGAGAGCTCGGCGACCCCGGGCTCCGGACGCCTCGCCGCGGACCTTCTCGCCAGTCTCGCCGGTCACTTACAGCAGGGACTCGTCGTGCGCCAGTCGGCAAAACTCTACTACCGCGCCCTGCGGATCGACGGTGCCAACCTCGCGGCGCACATGGGTCTGGCGTCGATGTTCGAGCGGCGGGGGGAGCTTGCGCCGGCGCTCGAACACTACGAGAAGGCGGCGCGGTTGGCGCCGGGCCGGCCCGAGCCGCTGCTGAGACACGCCATGGTCGCGGCCCGGCTGGACGACATCGGGATCGCCATGGAAGATCTCGACCGGGTCCTCACGATGGAGGCGCCCGACTGGATGCGGCGGGTGGCGCTGCAGGAGAAGGCCAAATGCTCCTCGGGCGAGGCCGCCGCCGAGGTCGCGCGAGCCGCGCTCGAAGAGTATCCGGACAGCTCCCGACAGGCGATCCAGAGGGCGTACCTTCTCGAGAGGCAGAGGCGCCCCGGGGAGGCTCTCGCGGTGCTCAACGGGATCGCCGAAAGCGCGGAACAGGAGTCCGAGCGCTACTTCTACACCCGCTGGCCGGACACGGCGCTCGAGGAGTCGAGGGCACGTCTGCGCCGAGATGCCAGGGAACACAGTGAAGTGCTCGAGACGGCGGTGGCCGCTGCACTAGCGGTAGGCGCCGTAGAAGCCAAGGGTGGCTGATGCGCAAGCTTGCGTTAGCGGGTCTGGCGCTGGCCGCCTCGGCCGCGTTCGGTGAGGACGCAATCTGGTTTCTCGCCCCGGATGCTGGGGGCGCCGTCTTCGGGCCGATAAGAATTTCGGCGCACGTCGAGAGCGAGAGCACGGTTCTCGCCGTCGAGTTCTTCGTCGATGGTCTCGGCATCGGGGTCGTGACCGCACCCCCGTGGGCGATTGTCTCCGACGTCGGCTATGGGAACCGTGAGCACACCCTGAGGGTCGTGGCGCGCCTCGAAGGGGGCAAGAGAATCGAGGCGAGCCGGGTCACCGGGATCTTCTCGGTGGACGACTCGCTGGAGATCGAGCTTCGCCAGCTTTACGTCAACGTGACGGCCGAGGGCGAGCGAGTGAGGGATCTCGAGCGCGACGACTTTCGCATTCTCGACGGCGGCGTTCGGCAGGCGATCGTCACCTTCGAAAAGGAGAACGTACCGATGACCGCCGCGCTCCTGGTCGACTGCAGCGCCAGCATGGAGGGCGCCCCGCTCGACGCCGCGTTGAGCGGCGTGAGGCGGTTTCTCGATCAAATGAGCGAGCTCGACGAGGCAAAGCTCATCCTGTTCTCGGATCGAATCCTCGGCTCGACGCCGTTCACTCGCGACCGTGCCGTGCTGGAGGCGGCGCTCTCTTCGGTGGAGGTGACCGGCGGGACGGCGATCAACGACTATCTGTTCGCCGCCTTGAAGATGCTCGATGGTCGCCAGGGCCGCCGGGTGGTCGTGCTCTTCACCGACGGTGCGGATGTCCACAGCTTGCTCGATATGGACGATGTGGCGTGGAAGGCCCAACGCAGCCAGGCGGTCATGTACTGGATCTACCTGCGCCACTCGGGCGAGAGCGGACCTCCGGCGTTCAACTCGGCGTGGCGAGGCTTCGAGGAGAATCAGGAGGAGTCTAGGCTCCTCCGCCGAGCGGTCAACGAGAGTGGCGGCCATATCGCTGAGCTCGACGACTCCGACGAGCTCGAGGGAGCCTTCGCGGAGATCATCGAGGAGCTCCGCAATCAGTACGTGCTGGGGTACTACCCGTCGGGATCGCGCCGCGACGGCAGCTGGCGGGAAGTCGACGTCCGGGTCCGGCGAGCCGGGGCCCGGGTGCGGACCCGGCAGGGCTACATCGACGACTGACCGACTTCACCATCGAACGCCCGGTGCTCGCCTCGTTGGGGGAGTCATACGTGCCGGGCTCTCGCTACCCTAAAGGGGTGAGCGATGGAAATGCGCTACCTTCGTCATGGTGACCCCCGACTTCGAGCGGACCCTGAGAACCCTCCACCCGGAGGCTTACTCCTGGACGCTGGTCTGCTGTCGTGGAGATCGCGACGCCGCGGAGGACGTCCTTCAGGAGACCTACCTGAGAGTGATCGACGGCCGGCTCCGATTCAATGGCCATTCGAGCTTCAAGACCTGGTTCTTCGCCGTCGTGCGGCGAGCTTCGCGCGACCGGTCGCGCAAGCAAGCCGTGCGGAGAGCTCTACTGGGTCGCTGGAGCTCGCCGGCCGAGCCTCGGGAGCCGGAGGCCGAGGCCCGCATCGAGCGGAACGAGCGCAGCCGCGCGATTCGGGAGCTGTTGCAGCGCCTGAGCGCCCGCCAAAGACAGGTTCTCGAGCTGGTCTTCTTTCACGACCTGAGCCTGCGGGAAGCGGCGTCGGTGATGGACGTGACGCTCGGTACCGCCGGCCGTCACTACGACCGAGGCAAGCGCCTGCTCCTGGAGCATCTGAGGGAGGCCGGTCTTGAGCTCTGATCGCGACTCCCGGCTCGGAGCCCTCTTCCAGGCGGCCCACGCGGACGTTCGGACGCCGAGCTTCGACCGAATCCTCTCCAGGCGCCACCACCGCCGCCGTCTGCCTGCCAGGCTGCTGGCGGCCGCCGCAGTCACCCTCGTCGCGGTCCTGGCGGTGCCGCTCGCCAGACACCAACGCGAACGTAGAGCGTTTGAGTTTGCGAAGGAGGTCGCCGCTTGGAAAGCGCCCTCCGACGTGTTGCTCGAACTACCTGAGTCACAGAGCCTGCTCAGCGACGTCGGCGGCGAGTCGATCCTCGACGCCGCCGAGCAGATGGTTCGATGGAGGAATTGAAAGAGCGATGAGCGACAGACCGAGACACCCGAAGACCGCGGCCGACAGCCGCCGGCGGCAGAGATGGGCCGCGGCCCTGCTCGCGCTGAGTTGCATGCTGGTCTCGCCGCCGGCGATCGCCGCGGCGAAACAGAAAGAATATCCATTCCGAGGCGCCCTTTACGAAGCGGAGCTGGTGATGACTCATCAGGAGAAGATCGGGCTGTCCAAGGGGCAGCGTGACGAGATCGTCCTCGCGCTCCAGCGAATGCAGTCCGGCGTCATCCCGCCACAGCTCGAGCTCGCCGCCTCGGGGGAGCGCCTGCTGAAAATGTTGGAGCCCCGCCGAGTCGATCTCGACGCGGCGTTGGACGAAGCGGCGGAGGCGATGCGGCTCGAGAACCTCGTGAAACTCGAGCACATCCGGCTTCTCGTCGAGATCAAGAACCTGCTCACGGCCGAACAGCAGAGCCAGCTCGACCGCATTCGCGAAGGAGAATGAAGCCCCCGCGGAGCTGGGCTCCGCCGCGGGCGATCTACCTCCCGGCGACTTGCTCGTCGCGCACGCCTGCGGCCTCTGGGACCCGGCCGCACTTCGAAGCCATGCACTTCATGGAGGTGGTGCCCAGCGGCATCGGCGACGGCTGATCAAAGCTCGAGCTCGCGCCCTTCGTGGGCGACGGTAAAGCCGCGCGACTCGAGTTGGCGCCGTTCGGCGCTGCCGGCAACGAGAGCGGGGTTGGAGTGGTTGAGGTGGATGAAGACCGCCTCCAACGCGCCGCTCGCCACCCGCTCCTGCAACAGGTCCATCGTCGTTCCGATCAGAGGATGGCCGATCTCTTCGACGCTGCGACCGGGGAGCTCGCGGGCGGAGAAGAAGGAGCCGTCGAGCAGGGCGACGTCAATGCCGTCGAGACGGTCGAGAAGACTCGGCTCCCAGGTCGACCACTTGTCGGTGTCGGGCACGAACAGGAGCTTGCGCCGCGGTCCCGCGATGACGTACGCCACCGTGTCCGAGAGCTCGTCTCGGTGGGGGACGGGGAATGCGGTCACCGTGACGCCGTCTCCGAGATCGACCGATTCGTCGGGGACGACGGTGTTCAGTTCGATGTTGCCGAGATCCACGAGCTGCGACCAAGGGCCGTGGTTGGCGAGGAAATCGCCCATCCGGGCGGTCGCCCACACCGGCAGCCTGCGCGTGTGGACCGCTTCGAAGCCGAGGAACGCAAGACCGGTGTAGTGGCCGATGTGGGCGTGAGTAAGGAAGATCCCGTCGACCGGCGAGCGATCGACCCTGTCGTCAGGCAGACTCCGGACGTCGCGCAGAAGGTCGAGCTGCTCCCGCACGTCCGGTGTGACGTCGATCAGGAAGACGCGTCGGCTTGCCGGAAGCACGATCGCGAGGCTGGCAACGAGCCGCCGTGGCGTGACCCCTTCCCGCGCATCGCGGCAAGCTCGGTGCTCGCAAGCGGCATGCGGGAAGCCGCCGTCCTGCGCCGTGCCGACGATCCGGACGAACGGGTCTCGCGTCGCTTCGGCCGTTGCCGGCGACTCGCCGGGTGCGCAGCCTGCGAAGACGAGCAGCGCGCCGAGCCCCAGGGCTCGCAGCTCCGCCGCTCTAGCGCAACCAGTCGGCATAGAGCTCCGAGCGCCGGTCGCGCCAGAAGAGCCGGCGCGCCGTCGACCCTGCGGCGAGATCGAGATCACAGTCCGCCAAGACCAGATCGTCGGACCCCGAAGCGCCGCGGGCGAGAATGCGGCCCTCCGGATCGGAGACGAACGACTCTCCGGAGAAGTCGAGCTCTTCCTCGCGACCGACCCGGTTGCACAGCGCCGCGAAGTACCCGTTCTGAAAGGCCGCGGTTCGGACCTCCGCCTCGTACATCCCTTCAGGCCACTCGGCGGTCGTGCCCGCCTGCGGGATGACCACCATCTCGGCGCCGGCGACGCCGAGGGCGCGCATGTACTCCGGATAGTGGCGGTCGTAGCAGATCGCCACGCCGATTCGCCCGACCGACGTCTCGTAGACCGGCGCACCACGATCGCCCCGATCGTAGTAGTCCTGCTCGTAGAAATGCTCGTACTGAGTGATGTGCACCATCCGGGTTACGCCGAGCAAGCTCCCATCGGAGTCGAACACCGGCGAGCTGTCGAAGGTGCGGCCGTCGGCGGCCCGCTCATAGAGGTTGAAGACGGTCACCAGGTGGTGCACGCGGGCAGCGGCGGCGATGCGCTCCGTCACCGGACCCGGGATCGCCTCGGCGAGGTTCGCGGCCGCCTCGTCGCCCGGCTGCTGGGGGAAGAAACGGTCGAGCACGACCTCGGGAAAGGCGACGAGGCGAGCGCCACCGTCGGCCGCTCGCCCCATCGCGTCGAGCGCCCGTTCGAGGGTCTCCTCACGATCGCCGCTCGCGTGGATCTGGGCGAGCGCGATCCGCAACGATCTCACTCGGCTTCCTCGGACTCCGGCACGGCCGCATCCGCGGTGAGCAGCTCGCGGGCCGCTTGCGCATAATCGGCGGGGACGAGGAATCGCGCCGCCATGCCGCCGCGAACGAACGGGCCGCCCATCACTCCGGTCGGGAGCTGTCCGATGGCGTTCTGGCCCAGGATGTCGAAGGGAATCTTGGAGGCCCGAAGCACGGACTCGATCACCGGCAAGACGTCGGGGTCGGCGGTCGCGTACACCACCTCGAAGTCACGATCGTCATGGAACTCTTCGGTCGGGTCATCGGTTTCGTCGCTCATGACGAGAGGCTATCTCACCCTGGGTGCGAGCGCCCCGCTAGGGGCCTCTGTTGGGCGGCAACGACAGGCTAGAGTAGTCCGATGGCCTCGTCGCTCCTTCGTTATCTCGTCGTCGGCGTCGCGGTCATCGCTCTCGGCATTACCGGTTGGAGCTGGTGGCACAGCGACGCGCGGCGGATCGGACGCGAGCTCGATCGGCTCATGGCACAGGTCGACAAGAGCCCGGGCGAGAACCCGTTGACCGGCGCCCTGGCGGCGCAGGAGGCGGCCGGCCAGTTTGCTCAATCGTTTCACTTCCGCGCCCGCCAATTCGACTTCGAGACCCGGGATCGACAGTCGCTGATCAGGGCCATCGCGCTCTATCGCAACCGCTCGGAGCGCATTGCGACTCAGGTGCTCGACGAGCAGCTGGACATCGACGCCGCTGCCGGTCGGGCGACAATGGTGCTGACCGCCCGGTTTCAAGGCGGCTGGCAGGCCCTCACCGAGGACGGCTACCGATTCCAGCTCGACTGGGTGGAGGAGGAGGGTGGGTGGCGGATCGCCTACGCGGATCTCCTCGAGGTCGTTCAGCCGGTCGCCGAACGCTTCCTCGAGGGGCAGTAGGACGCACCCTCTGCCGCCGTCGACGGGACGCTACGGCACGGTCGTGCTCCAGGCCGAGGTATCGCCGGACTCGAAACCGTCCGCGAAGATCTCGGCCGGTAGGCTCAGGTCGGCGCGCCAGGCGCCGCGGCCGTAAGTAGCGGCGGTCAGCGTGTTGTTGACGGCGTCGAGCGCCAGATCGCCGACGTTCACGTTGGGCAGATCGGATCCGTCACGATCCCAGGTCGCGCCGTCGTCGTCCGACCAGTAGACGCCGGAGCCGCTGCCCACATAGAGCGAAGGCGGGAGGTTGCGCCATTCGACGGCCAGTGCGCGAGCCGCGGTGCTCGTCGGGTAGCTGCCGGTGACGTCCTCCCAGCTCAGCCCCCGGTCTTGCGTTCTCAGCAGGCGCGGACCGGAGGTGTTGAAGTACGCCACGTAGGCGGTCGCGGAGTCGTCGGGATCGATCGCGATATCGCTGACCGAGCCGGCCGGCAGACCGCTCGACCGATCGAACCAGGTCGTGCCGTCGGTCGTGGCCCACACCTTGCCGCCGTCGGTGCCGGCGTAGATGCTGTCGGGCTCGCCCTCGGCGACGGCGATCGCGTTGACGTTGTCTCCCAGCGCCAAGCTGATCGCCGTCCAGTTCGCGGCGCCGTCGGCGTTCTCGGTGCGCCAGATGCGATTCGTTCCGCCCAGCAGGGTGCGCGAGTCGTTCGGGTCCATCACCAGGGGTGCGATGAAGTTCGCCGGGTCGCCTCCCCACGGCCCGGTGATATTGGTCGTCGTCGGACCTACCAGCCGGAAGACGGTGAGGTAGACGTAGGTCGTGTAGCGAGTGTTGGGATCGATGAAGTCGTAGGCCAGGTAGCCGCCATCGCCCGCCGCGATCTGGGTCCACTCGTCCATGCCGGTGTCGCGCCCGGCGGTGCCGTTGTCCTGGGTGCCGGTCATCATCTTGGCGCTGTCCGTCGGGTGCAGGGCCAAGGCGTAGTTCTGGGTCAGGTTGAGACTGTTGTTGGTGTTGACCCAACTCGCCCCGCCGTCGGCGCTTGTCCAAACGCCGCCGTCGTTGCCGAGCCACAGACGGCCATCCGCGCCGAAGGACAGCGTGTGCATGTCCGGGTGCGGGTTGCCGGTGCCGTTGGTGCAGCCCGTCGGGCAGGTGACGTCGGACCAGGAGGCCCCGCCGTCGGTCGTCTTGATCACCCCGGCCTCGGCGTAGGTCGGGAAGACGCCGCCGGCGTAGACCGTCTCCGGGTCGGTCGGATCGACGGCCACGAAAGTGTCGTACCACGCCTGAGGTGCCGCGAAGTTGGGCGTCGCCGTGAGCTCGCTCCAGCTGGCGCCCGAGTTGGTCGTCCGGTAGAGGCCGAGGATGTTGCCGCCGCTGACGAAGGCGGCATAGAGGGTGGCGGCCGAGGAGGGCGCCATGGTCAGGACGATGCGCGTGAAGCCGGAGGCCGGTAGGCCGCTCGTCGACTGTGTGAAGCTCGTTCCACCGTCGGTCGACTTGAAGATGCCGCCGCCGTGCTGAGCGATGTAGACGACGGTACCCGAAGGGTCGACTGCCAGGTCGGAGGCCCGCCCGGCCAGGCGCAGGCTCCAGCTCGATCCACCGTCGGTGGTCCTGGCGTAGCCCGCGGCACCGGTCATGTGGACCCTGTCCGAGTCGGTCGGGTCGACGACGATCTTGCTGCAGGTGGTGCCGACCTCGGCCGCGGTCGCCACCCTCAGCCAGCTCGCGCCTCCGTCGTCGGAACGGAACATGCCGTCGCCGGTGCTGAGTGTCGTGTACTCGCCCGTCCCCGCGTAGACGGTGTCGGGTGCGCTCGGATCGAGGGCGACGCAGCCGTGGTTGAGACTCGGCAGATCGTCGCTGATCGGGGTCCAGAAACCGCCACCGTCGGTCGTCCTCCAGATTCCTCCCGATGCGGAAGCGATGAAGACCGTGTCGGGATCGAGCGGGTGCGGCGCGATCGAGACCACCCGCCCGCTCGCATCATCGGTTCCGCTCCAGAACTCGTCCTCGATCGGGCGGGGGCCGAGCTCGACCCAGTTCATGGCGCTCCCGCCGCGAGATAGCTCCGCTTCGGTCCACCCGGGGACCGGCTCGCCGGTGATCCGCTCGTAACCCGGCGGCGGCGGGCCGAAGCGCAGCTGATGGCGCGGACGGATGGGGTCCGGCCCGAGGAAGAGCATCCAGACGGCGAAACCGGCGGCGACGAGATTCTGCATATCGGGCTCCTTGGAAGGAAGCGGTGGAAGATCGCGGCGTACGCTACCACCTGCGCCGTCGCGGGCTCGTGACACCGGGTGGGCAACGCGGCCGACCCCGTCCCAGGGAGCTCGCGATCGCTGGATTCAGACGGTCGCCGGTCGGGTGTTCTCCGGCCGGCCTCAGAGGCTCTTGATGTAGATGCTCCCGCCGGAGGTCCGCAAGTAGATCTGCGGGCCTCCGCCGTTTAGCTCCGCCTGGAGCTGGTGGCTCTTGATGTCGCCCTGGAGGGTGACGGGGAAGTCCACCCGGACGCGGCCACCGGAGGTCTTGGCGTCGAGGTTGGCAGAGATCGACGGGTCGATGGCGAGCTCGACTCGTCCGCCCGAGGTGGTGAGGCGGCAGTCGGATCGTGGCTGCGTGGCGATACGAGCGCTGACGTTGCCGCCCGAAGTCGACGCCTCGATCGAGCCGTAGACCTCGTAGACGTTGACGTTGCCACCGGAGGTCTTGGCGATCACCGAGCCGCCCGAGCGGTCGATGTGGATGTCGCCGCCCGACGTCTTGGCCGTGACCGACCCGTCGACGCGGCCGATCTCGAGATCGCCACCGGAGGTGCGGCAGTCGACTCGGCCGCCGACGTCGGAGAGGCGGACGTCGCCGCCCGAGGTCCGGCAGTCGACGTCGCCGTCGAGAGAGGCGACCGTGATCGCGCCGCCGGAGGTCTCCAGATCGACGGTGAAGGCTGCCGGGATCTCGACGTCGAAGTGGACGCGAAAGCGGTTCGCCGAGCTCCAGCGCCAGCTCCAGCCGTCGGGCCGGTCGCCGGTGACCCGAATGACGCCGTCATCCTGTTCGAAGGCGAGGACGAAGTCGTCGTCGTCACCGGATCGCGCTTCACGCTCGACCGTGATGCGGACCTCGTCGTCCGCGCCCGGGCGGACGTCGATACTGCCGATGTCGGTATCGATCTCGAGCCGGCCGTCGCCACGCACCGAGAAGGTGCGTTCGACGACGTCGGCGGCGACGAGCGAAGGCGCCAGCAGAGCGAGAGAGGAGGCGAGGGCTACGAGTAGGTTGCGGGCATGGCGTCTGCACATGGTGTTCTCCTCGGTTCTGTCATTCAAGCGTTACTACGCGGTTGGACCCCTGCGGGTTCCGCGCTTCGACCAGGGCGCCTTCCGCGGGTGGATCCGCGAGGGCAGCCGGCGCGCGACGGACCTCGATCACCCTCGATTGACGGAGCTCTGGCTAGTCGACGACACCTTTCGGCGACCACGCTTCGGCCGCGCCCGTGAACGACTCGAGCTCGCGATCCCAGCGTGAGTGATCCCAACCTAGCTCCTCCTCGAAGTAGCGTCTCAACGTCGGCGCGATGACCAGGGCGGCCTCGGGCTCCCACATTCCGAGCCGGGCGCGTCGCAAGAGGAGATCCTCGAGCCGCAGGACGGCACCGTGCGTCAAGTGGCAACGCACCTCCGCGGCGCAGAGGTCGCCACCGTCGACGAGCGGCTCGAGCTCGCGCGCGCCTCGGGCCAGATGTGGTGCCCACAGAGCGTCGCGCCGCAGCCGTCGCGCCATCCCGCTCGCGACGTCGGGAACGAGACCGTGGAGGGTCGCGAGCCGGTCGGCGAGATCGAGCGGCGCGTAGCCGACCAGCGGTGTGCCTTTGGTGTAGCAGCTGAAGGCGGCTTCGGCGCGCTCATCGGGCAGGTTGCGGAGGACCTCGTCGACGACTTCTTCCGCGGTCGGCCTCCAGGTCGTCAGCTTGCCTCCCGCCACCGACACCATCCCCTCTTCTTCCCAGATGTCTTCCTCGCGACTGGCGTCCGACGGGTTGTCGGTGTGGCTGTCGAGGATCGGCCGAAGGCCGGCAAAGACGCCGACCACGTCGTCGGTTGTCAGGGCGTTGTCGGGGAAGTGGGTCGCCATGGCGCGCAGCAGGTAGTCGACCTCTGCACGCGTGGCGCGCGGATCACTGCGCGGACCGTCGTGGTAGATGTCGGTCGTGCCGACGAGGACCCCCTCCGCATGGGGGATCAGGAAGATCGGCCGGGCGTCGTCCGGGGATGGCACCATGGCGGCGGCGCGCACCGGAAGACGAGCGCTCGACAGCACGATGTGGACTCCGCGCGACGGCCGGACCCGCGGATCCCCCAACCGGCACTGCTGGCGCAGGTCGTCGACCCAAACGCCCGCCGCGTTGACGACGACCCGGGCTCGGATCTCTCGCGAGCCCCCCGCTTCGAGGTCGTCGACGACCACGCCGTCGATCCGTCCGTCGACGTTGCGGGTCAGGTCCCGTACCGCAGTGCGGGTCAACATGAAGCCGCCATAGGCATAGCCGGTGGCGGCAACCGCCAGCGTCAAACGGGCGTCGTCGGTTCGGGCGTCGGCGTACGAAAAGGCCTGCTCGATCTCGTCGGTCGCCATGCCGGGGACCAGCCGTTCGAGATCCTCGGTCTCGAGGTGCCGGTGCCGATTGCGCTTGCGAGTGAGGCGGTCGTACATCCACAGCCCCAAGTCGACTTGCCAGCTCGGCATCTTGTCACCGCGGTTGGAGGGGTAGACGAAGCGGAGGGGCTCGACCAGGGTAGGGTTGAGCACCGCCATCCGATCGCGCTCGCGCGCCGCCATCGCGGTGATCCGGAAGTGCATCTGCTTGAGGTATCGAAGTCCGCCGTGGACGAGCTTCGAGGAACGCGAAGAGGTGCCCGAAGCGATGTCTTGCCGCTCTACGAGCAGGGTGGACAACCCTCGTTGAGAAGCGTCGAAGAAGACGCCGCAACCGGTGATGCCACCGCCTATAACGATGACGTCGAAGGTCTCGTCGAGGGCGGCCAGGCTGCGTCGCCGCCAGTGAGGATCGAACATCGGTCTACTCTACAAGCTAGGCTCGGGCGTGCTGTCAGGAGTCGCCGTTCGGCGACCCTCGGGACGAGGCTCAGTCGAGATATCCGAGCGCCTCGAGCATTCGCCGTTGCTCGTCGTCGAGCTCGACGGTTCCCTCTCCGCTTCCAGCTTCGATGTGAGCGGCTGCCGCCGCCAGCGATCTGGCGCGCTCGCTCCCCTCGACGTAGAGGTTGACGCCGTCGAGCCCGGTCGCCGCCTCGCCGACGAACCAGCTCTCGGTGCCGTCTTCTTCACGGTAGAAAACCGCCTTCCAGTCGCCGCCGTGGACCGCCGCGCCGACGATTCTCGGGTTGTCGGGATAGTGACGGCGCTCGATCATCCGGAGCCGGCGCGCCGGAGCTCCTCGACCGGCCATCACCGGCACCAGAGAAACACCGGGCAGATCGGCGGGCGCGTCGAGCCCGAAGAGCTCGACCAACGTTGGCATCAGGTCGATCGTCACGACTGCGGCGGTAACCCTCCGGCACGCTGTTTGGGACGGCATCCGGATCATCAACGGGACCTTGATCACCGGTTCGAGGAGTCGTCCGTGGCCGAAGAAGGCACTGTCCCCGAGCGACTGGCCGTGATCGCCGACGATGACGATCAGTGTCTCGGCCGAGGCGTTGCGCTCGGCGAGGCTCGCGAGCAGTCTTCCGAGATGCTCGTCGAGGTAGGCGATCTCGGCGTCGTAGAGATCCTCGACGTGCGCCAGGTCCGCGGAGTCGAGCCGAGCCCACCCCTCCGGCTTGTTGAGGATGACGAGATCCTCGGCCCTCATCCGATTCGGCAGGGGACCGGTGTAGCCGCGATCGAACCGCTCTCGAACGGCCTCGCTCGGCGAGTACGGCTCGTGGGTATCGTAATAGTGGACCCAGAGCGCGAACGGCTCGTCGCCGTGCTCGTCCAGCCAGTCGATCGCTACCGCGGTCGTCACCTGAGCCGGAACCTGGTACTGCCGTTCGCGGGCCGGAAACTGAATCTCCTCGAAACCCAGTCCCGTTAAGTAGGGCTCGGCGAGCACTCCCGCGGAGACGACCGCCGCCGTGGCGAGACCGCGTTGCTCGGCCAGGAGGTCGAAGATCGTCGTCAGGTCGGTCGTCGGCTCGACGCCGTTGAGACGGATCCCGTGACGAATCGGGCGCAGTCCCGTAAAGATCGAGACGTGGGACGGCAAAGTGGTCGGCACGCTGCAGGTCGCGTCGTCGAAGACGAAGGCCGTGCCCGCGAACTCGTCGAGCCGCGGCGAGACCGGTCGCCCGTAGCCGTAGGTCCCGAGATGGTCGGCGCGGAGGGTGTCGAGGGTGATCACCAACAGGTTGGTCGGAGGAGCCCCGTCGAAGAGGGTTACCGGCCGACCGCAGCCCCCGGCCATGACCAGAACGGCTGCGAAGACTAGCCTGAGGACCATCGGTCGATCCTACCTGTCTCACTCGTTCCCCCACGCCTGCAGCGCTCGTCCTCGCATCCGGCCCGATTGGGGATGGGATCGCGGCTACCAGCCTGCTAGGCTGCCGCAGCGATGACGGATGTCGACGACCTCCGAGCTGCGATCGAAGGCAGCAGTCCGGCGCTCTGGACGTCGCTGTCACCGCTCGGCCGCGAAGTGGCCTTCCCCGCGGGTATTCCGTTTCAGGCGGCACAAGCGAGGGGTGCGTTCATCAACGGCACTATCGGCCAGATCACCGACGGCCGGGGGCAGGCGTTGATGCTGCCTGCCGTGGCAGCCTCACTGGCGCTCCCTCTCGAGGCGGTCAACCAAGCGGTCCTCTATTCACCGATTGAAGGACGACCGGAAGTCCGAGAAGCGTGGAGAAGGTGGCAGCGGCGGGAGATCGAAGAGGCTCTCCCGTCGACCCTTCCGTTGGTGACCGTCGGCCTCACCCACGGACTTTCGCTAGCGGCCGATCTGTTCGGCGAGCCGGGCCGAGCGATCGCCGTGCCGATCCCCTTTTGGGGCAACTACCGTCAGACCTTCGCTTTGCGCACGGGCTCGAAGATCGTCTCCGCCGCCGCCTACAAGAACCACGAGTTCAACCCGAGCGCCATCCCGGAGGCGCTCGCCGAGGAGCCGCCGGGGGAACCGGCCGTGGCGATTCTCAACGCACCCTCCAATCCTGGTGGATACATGCCGACCTCCGTCGAGCGGTCGCGGTTGATCTCGGCTCTCGTCGCCGAGGCGGGGCGTCGGCCGCTGGTGGTGCTCTGCGACGACGCCTACTCAGGACTCGTCTACGAGCCGGATGTACCGACTCGATCGCTCTTTTGGGATTTGATCGATGTCCATCCGCAGCTCGTTCCGATCAAGATCGACGGCGGAAGCAAGGAGTTCTCGCTCTTCGGCGGTCGGGTCGGTTTTTTGACCTTCCCGTTCGAGCCCGACAGCTCGGTGGCGGCGGCGTTGGAGAGCAAGATCAAGTGCCTGGTCCGGGCCGGAGTCGGGTCGCCGGTGGCAACCAGCCAGGTGCTGCTTCAGCAGGCTCTCAGCTGATCCGCCCGCTGCCGTTCAACGCCGGTTGCTTCGCGCTGCTCGAGCTGCCGGACGGGCTCGATCCGGAGGTCGTGCGCCGGCACCTCCTCGCCAAGCACGACACCGGGTTGATCGCGATTCTGCCGCGCTACCTGAGGATCGCGTTCTGCTCGGTGCGAGCCGAAGATCTTGCCGACCTGGTCGCTTGCCTGGTCCGCGGCGTGGAGGAGCTCGCTGGCTAGCGCTCTCGGCATGCTGCTCGGTTATCTGTGGGCCTTGCCGAACTCGATCCTCGGCCTGGCAGTGGCGGTCGGGAGCCTCTTCGGAGGGCGGTGGCAGCTGCGCGAGGGCGCCCTCGAGGCGAGCGGGCCGTGGCTCGAGCATCTGCTGATCCGGCGCAATCGTGCCGGGTTCGGCATCGAGGCGATCACCTTCGGCCACGTCGTCATCGGCCGCGACCTCGATTGCCTCGACCGCTGCCGAGCCCACGAACAGGTCCACGTCCGGCAGTACGCGCGCTGGGGGCCGTTCTTTCTGCCCGTCTACCTTCTCTCGAGCGCCTGGCAGGCGCTTCGCGGTCGCGATCCGTATCGAGACAATCGCTTCGAGCGGGAGGCTTTTGCGCTGGCGCCGCTCGAGCAGGCGTCCCGGCATGGTGAGGCACCATGAACGGTCGATGGTTCGGCAGGTTGCTCAGCTGGTATCCGCCGTATTGGGCGACGGGGATTCGAGTCCGGATGGCGGCGGACTACTCGCGAACCGACGTGTGGCTGACCTTGCGCTTCTACAACCGCAACTACTTCGGGACTCACTTCGGTGGCAACCTCTACATGATGATCGACCCGATCTACACCCTGATGCTGGTCAACCGCCTGGGTGGCGGCTACCTGGTCTGGGATCAGGCCGCCACCATCCACTTCTTGAAGCCCGGTCGCGGCACCGTGTCGGCCGTATTCGAGGTCGGAGAGGATCGGCTGGCCGAGGTGCGGGCGGCCACAGCAGGCGGCGAGAAGTACACGCCGACCTGGCCGGTGGCGATCGTCGGCGAGGACGGCGAGGCCGTGGCGCGGGCGGAGAAGACCCTCTACGTACGCCGCAAGCGTGAGCCGAGCCTCGTGCCGAAGAACGAGTAGACTCCCACCGATGACGAACGAGAGAGTCGCGTTCGGTTGGCGACGGCCCGCAGTCGCGATCGGTCTCGCCCTGCTCGCGGCGTGCGCCGGACAAGACCGCCCTGGTCCCGTTCCCGCTCCCGCCGTCGCCCCCGTCCGAGGCCGAGAGATCCCCGGCTACAGCGGGCTCGCCAAGATCGACGGCAACCGCTTTCTCGTGGTTCACGACACCAAGAGCCAAAACGAGGGCTCACGGCTCGGCATCCTCGAGATCGGTGAAGGGGCGCGGGCGACGTACACGCCGCTCGCGGTCGGGACATGGCCCGAGCCGTGGGGAAGGTCCAACGACATGGAGGGGGTGTGCGCGATGCCGGGACGGCCGGGCGAGTTTCTGGCGGTCGAGGCGAGCTTCTGGCGGGGTCGTCCCCGCCGGCTGCTCCACTTCGAAATCGGCGCCCGATCGGCGACGGTTCCGTTCGCCGTCGAGCTGCCTCCGGCCGGACCGGACGACGAGAGCGATGGCGCCGTCTACTACGAAGGGATTGCGTGCGCGGCCGCCGGTGACGGCCGTACGCTCGTCATCCTCGGCCAGTACGGTGGAGACGGACCGGCGCGGCTCAGGTGGGGGTCGTATCGTGACGGAGAGCTGCGCTTCGACGACGTGGGGCGCGAGGGGCTGGCGGTTGCGGTGCCGGGTGAGTGGTGGGGCCGTCCACGGGCTATCGGCGATCTCCACCTCGACGGCGGGCTGCTGTGGGCGGCGGCCAGCGAGGATCCAGGCGACCAAGGGCCCTTCCGCTCGCTGATCTACGAGCTGGCGCGAGTGGAGCCGACCGAGTCGGTTCCCGTCCGCCTCCTCCGCGAACCCCGCGTCGCCTGGACGGTCGACGGCTTCAAGATCGAGGCGCTGGCTGCTCCTGCCGATCTCACCCCGGGCAGCCCGCTCAGTTTCGGGACCGAGGACGAGGCCTATGGCGGAGTGTGGCGTCCCCTGGGCCCGGTTCCGGAGGTCGACGATTAGGCCCGCTGGCGCCGATGAGCACCTGGCAGCCAGCTTCGTCCATCAGAAGAGCCCCTTGAGATACCCGCCTTCGACGGCGATCGACTGACCTGTCAAGTACGACGCCGCCGGAGAGCAGAGGAAGGCGATCACCTCACCGATCTCCTCGGGCTCGGCGAGTCGTCCTATCGCGGTGTCCGCGGCCGGCGCCTCCAAAATCGACTCGAAGCTCTCGCCGGTCTGTTCGGACCGCATCTCGGCGAGCTCGATCTGGCGATCGGTGCGGGTGTAGCCGGGCAGCACGGCGTTGACGGTGACACCATTGCTGGCCACCTCGAGCGCCAGAGTCTTGAGATAGCCGAGTACCGCCGGCCGAAGAGCGTTGGACAGGGCGAGGCCGGCGATCGGCTGGCGTGCCGAAACCGAGTTGATGACGACGACCCGTCCCCAACCGCGCCGGATCATCCCCGGTAGCACGAGCCGGCACAATCGCGGTACGAAGAGCAGCGCCAAGGGGAACGCGGCTTGCCAGTCGCCGTCGTCGAGCTCGAGCGCCGGCTTGACGACCGGCCCTCCGCCGTTGGGAACGAGGATGTCGATCGGTCCAAAGCCGTCCTCGACTTCGTTGACGAGCTCTTCGAGCTCCTCGAGCTGGCGGACGTCGGCCGGTACGGCGACCACCTCGACCCCGGCGGCGCCGAGCCGCGCTCGAGCGGCTTCCAGCTTGGAGCCGCCGCGACTCGAGAGCGCGATACGCGCCCCGCGCGCGGCGAGCGCTTCGGCGGCGGCAAAGCCCAGTCCCGCGCTCGAGCCGGTGATGAGCGCGACCCGGTCGCTGAGGTCCAGTTCCGTCATTCCTCGATCCTCCGTCCTTCGTCGTCGTATCGGTAGACCCCTCGACCGCTCTTACGTCCGAAGCGTCCGGCTTTCACGTACTCCTTCATCAAAGCTGTCGGCCGGTAGGTCTCACCCAGCTGTGCGTGCAGGAACTCGAGAATTGACAACCGGACGTCGAGGCCGACGAGATCGGCCATCTCGAAGGGTCCCATCGGATGGTTGAGGCCCAGCCTCAGCGCCTTGTCGATATCCTCGGCGCTGGCTACGCCATTCTCGAGCATGCGGAACGCCTCGTTGCCGATCAGGGCGTTGATCCGACTGGTGACGAAGCCGGGAGATTCGCTCACCGTCACGGTTTCCTTGCCCATCCGCGCGCCCACCGCCCGAAGCGAGGAGAGAGTCGCCTCCGAAGTCTCGGGTCCCCGCACGAGCTCGATCAGACGCATGATGTGAACCGGATTGAAGAAATGCATCCCGGCGAAGCGCTCCGCGCGACCGGTTGCCGTCGCCATCTCCGAGATCGACAGAGCCGAGGTGTTGGAGGTGAGGATCGCGGGCTCCGGACACGCCTCGACGACTTGCTCGAAGGTCGAGATCTTGAGTTCCATCGACTCCGGTACGGCCTCGATCACGAGATCGCACTCCCCGACGGAAGTCGCCAGGTCGGTGGCGACGCTCAGCAGAGACAGCGCCTCTTCCGCGTCCGCGGCATCGACTTTGCCTTTGGCCACCCCCTTCTCGAGATTGGCACGGATGCGGTCCAAAGCGCGGTCGAGGGCGGGTTCGGAGATGTCGAAGAGACGGGTTCGGTATCCGGCCAGGGCAGAGACGTGGGCGATTCCGAGGCCCATCGTGCCGGCTCCGAGGACCGCGATCTCCTGGATCGTGTCGGTCGAGGCGTCAGTCATCGGTCGTGTCCTTGGGTCGGTTCGATCTCGCCGGACTCCGCGCGGCTCTCGAGAGGCGCCACGGCGCCCGGCGCACCTTCGAACGGCGCGATCCGGCCGGCGACCGGTCCGAGTCGTTCGCTCGCGTCGAACTCTAGCAGCCGCCGCGTCGACGGCGGGTTGCCGAAGGCGCGCCCGGACTCGAGATTCTATGGCCGTTGGCCTCTCGATCTGAAAACACCTTGCCTGTGCACCCTTGGCTTGCATTCCCTCAACAATTCCTTGAGAATCGCGGCGATTGTCGGACAGCTACCACCGAACCGGAGGTGTGGGATGAAAAGATGGACCCTAGGACTGCTCGTACTGACCTTGTGCGCCGCCCCAGCGACGGCAAGCTCGCTCGGCGTCTTCGCGTCGACCTACTCGCCGGACGCGACGGGTGAGGGCGAGGGCTTCGGCTTTGACCTCCGGCTGGGCTCGGGTCCGGTGGAGTTCGAGCTGCGGATGACGATCTACGAAGAGCTCGAGACCACCGCGACGGTGGTGCCGCTGTCGATCGAGGCGGTGCCGATCGACTTCGGCGTCAACTACCGTTTCGGCGGCGGGCGACGAGCCCACCCGTACATCGGCGGTGGTGCGAGCTACGTGGTCCTCGACTACGACGTCGACATCACGATTCTCAACCCCCAACGGACGACCGACATCGATCCCGAGTGGGGCTACTACGGGCAGATCGGCGTCGACTTCGACCTCAACGACCAGTCGCACGTATTCGTCCAGGCGATCTACCGCACCTTCGAGGCCGAGGCCGAAGAAGACGATCTCGGCCTCGAGATCGACCGGGGGCTCAACATGAAGGGCGGGGCCTTCAACCTGGGTTTCGCCTTCACCTGGTAAAGGGAGTGCGGGGCGGGCTCCAGGCGCCGTCCGGATCGAGGACCGCTGCGAGTTCCCCTCGGGCGGTCTTTGCCGTCTCAGAGAGGAAGCCAGCGGCTGCGCAGAAGGAGTCCGATTCGAGCCATCGCGCCGAGCTGCGGCGGCGATTCGAGCGCTTTTGCTCCCAGCCGCTCGAGCTGCCGGAGGTGGCGGCGAGAGGCGAGCACGACGTAGGTGAGTGCGCGCCGCCAGGGACGGGGCAGCAGCGAGAGCTCGGCCTCGGCGAGGATCGGAGCGAGGCGCCGGCACTCCCGCGCGATCGCCGCGGCGACCTCGCCCTCGTCGGCCTCCCGGCCGCTCTCCCAGGCGTCGGGCAGCTCGGAGATCGCCAAGCCGGCGTGGTGCCGGCGGCGATCGTCGCCGAGCGAGAGGAGCGAGCGGACTCTCAACAGAGCGCCGGACAGCGGGCAGAGCTCGGCGGTACGATCGGGAACGAGCGCGACGACGAGAGCTCGGCCGAGGGCTTCGGCTCGGGCCGCCGCGTCCTCGACGGAGCGGACCCGAGGACGCATCGCGCGGTTGCGGGAGCAGGCCGCGATCTCGTCGAGGGCGTCCCGCGACCAAGAGCGGTCGGCCTCGGTCAGCGACATCAGAACGAAGATCGGCTGGCCCGGAGGGCTGCCGTCGAGCGCCGACTCGAGCTCGAAGCACCAGCGGTTGATAAGGGAGAGTTTCTCGCCTTCGAGACCCGACTGGCGGGCGAAATCGAACAGGGTCCGCGCATGAGCCGCGAGCGCTTGGCCTCGCTGCCGCTCCGGCCGCGGGAGCAAGACGAGCGCCGGCGCCAGATCGCCGAGAAGATGGCGAGCGATCTCGCCGCAGGTGCGCTCGGCTCGTCGCGGGTCGGGATCGTCGAGAGGTTCTCGAAGCTCGTCCTCGAGTCGAGAGTGGCCGCTTTGCGCCAAAGCGTCGGCCCGCCACGCGGCATCGCTCGGCGGTTCGCCGCGAGCGCGCTCGACCGGTTGGGGGCCTGGTCGGAGATCGAACATTGGGGCACGAGATTAACAGTCTCTACAGCGCCGGCGCGCGGGCTTCTGTTAGCATCGACCCTTCGTGGCTTACTCAGCGTAAGCCGTTGATTCAAAATGGATTAGCCTAGATGGCCCACGCCAAGTCCCTGCGCCGACGAGTCCTCAGAGAGGCCTTCGAGGAGAACTATCAGACGATGCACGGCATCGCCGCGCCGTCGGTGCATCGCCGCCGACGAATGCGTCGGCTGTCGCGCGCCACGGTGACCGTGGCGGCCGTCGCGGCGATCTTCGGTGCGACCTACGTCCTGGCGAGCAGGCAATTCAGCTGGACTCCCGAGCTGGCGGATGCGAAGACCGTCCTCCTCGTGCCACCGCCGGCACAACGGCCGGGTCGGGCGGCCGAGCCCGCGGTCACCGATGCGTCTGGCGGCCCCATGGCCAGGGAAGTGCTCCCGTTCTCGGTCCGGCGAGTCGTGATCGATCCGGGTCACGGCGGGATGCACCGAGGTACGGCCAGCGCTCTGGGCCTTCAAGAAAAGGCGGTCACCCTCGATATCGCTCAGCGGCTCGCCGCACTGCTGGAGGCGAGCGGCTTCGATGCGATCCTCACGCGATCAACCGACGATGCGCTATCGCTCGAGGCGCGCGGCGAGCTTGCCAACGCGGTGGAGGCCGACATCTTTCTGTCGATCCACATCAACTGGTTCAGTGAGCCTACGGTCCGCGCCGTAGAGACGTTCTACCTCGGGCCGACCCAAGACAAGGAACTACAACGGCTGGCGGCGCGCGAGAACCTCGACTCCGAGATGGCGCTCGGCGAGTTTCGGCATGCGCTCGAGCGGGTCTACGCCGGGGTCCGCCGGTCCGAGTCGCGCGAACTGGCTCAAGTGGTCCAGCGCGAGCTCCTCAAGTCCCTGAAGACCATCAACCCGTGGGTCGAGGACCGGGGGGTCAAGTCCGCGCCGTTCGGGGTTCTCATCTCGACTCAGATGCCTGCGATCCTCGCCGAGATCGGGTGTCTTTCCAACAGCGAAGAGGCCCAGCTCCTCGACCGGGCAGACTATCGCCAGTACCTCGCCGAGGCTTTGCTCGAAGGGGTTCGCAGCTACGCTTTGAATCTCAATCCGAACCTGAATCTAGGGAGCTGAAACCAGAAGATGACCGCACAGAAAGAAGTGCTGAACGTGGGAGTGGATCTTGGGACGTCGCGCAGCGCGGTGTCGGCCTCGAACGGAGCGCGCCACCTGGTGCTGAGCTACGTCGGCTGGCCGCTCGACATGGTCGCCCGACGTGTCGTCAAGCGCGACGTCTTGATCGGCGACGAGGCCCTTGATCAGAGGCTGATGCTCGACCTCTATCGGCCGCTCGAGCGAGGCCTCATCAAGGAGGGCTCCGAGCGGGAAGCACAGGCGGTGCGAGAGCTCCTCAAGCACGTTCTATCGCTGGCCGGAGTCGACGAAGCTCGGGAATCGGGCGCGGAGGTGCGCGCCGTCGTGGGCGTGCCTGCCGAGGCGATGCGAGTCAACAAGCAGCAGCTTCGCGGTGCGATGGAGGGCTTGGTGGATTCGCTCATGATCGTCTCGGAGCCGTTCGCCGTGGCCTACGGCCTCGAGGCGCTGCTCCACGCGCTCATCGTCGACATCGGCGCGGGCACCACCGACCTGTGCGTGATGAACGGTCGCTACCCGCGAGACGAGGATCAAAAGACGCTGACGGTTGCCGGGGACTCGATCGACGAGCAGCTGATCCAGCTCGTGCGAGACCGCTATCCGGAAGCGAACTTCTCGGGTCATATGGCGACGAGCTGGAAAGAGTCGGGCGGTTTCGTGGGTGAGCTCAGCGGCAAGGTGATGGTCACCGCTCCGGTCAAGGGGAAGCCGACCAAGTTCGACATCACCGAGGAAATGCGCACCGCTTGCGGTGGCCTCATTCCACCGGTGGTCGAGGCGATGCTCGACCTCATCTCGCGGGTGGAGCCGGAGTACCAGCCGAGAGTCCGCGGCAACGTCATCCTGACCGGCGGGTCCTCGCAGCTGAAGGGCCTCGGAGCGGCCCTCCAGGACTCCTTGCAGGAGGTTGGCGGCGGCAAAGTTCGGGTCGTCAAGGAACCGGCGTTCGTCGGCGCGGACGGGGGGCTGGCGATCGCCACCGATGCGCCGGATTCCGACTGGGAAACACTCGCCGGCTGAGCCGGATGGACCGCGAGGAGGCCAAGCGCCGCATCGAGCAGCTCTCGGCGGAGGTGGAGAGGCACAACGTCCTCTACCACCTTCGCGACGCTCCGGAGATCTCCGACGAAGCCTACGACACGCTGTTCCGCGAGCTGAAAGCTCTGGAGACCGACTATCCGGACCTGATGAGGTCCGATTCGCCCACTCAGCGGGTGGGCGGTGCCGTTCTCGAGGGCTTCGAAACGGTCCGCCACACGGCGCCGATGCTGAGCCTCGATTCGGCAGCCGGCGAGGACGCGATCGTGCGCTTCGACGAACGAGTACGCAAGACGTTGGGCGAGGACGTCGAGGTCGCGTACGTCCTCGAGCCAAAGTTCGACGGTGCCTCGCTTGAGTTGGTCTACGAGGATGGCATCCTGACCGTCGCGGCGACCCGCGGTGACGGGATCGAGGGTGAGGGCATCACCGCCAACGCTCGAGCGATCGCTGCAGTTCCGCTCTCGCTCGACGCCAGCCGTCGCCCGATTCCGAGCCTGCTGAGTGTCAGGGCCGAAGTGATCATGGAGGTCGGTCCCTTCGAGGAGCACAACGCGCGACTGATGGCCGAGGGTAGGACACCGTTCTCCAATCCTCGCAATGCCGCTGCCGGGGCGTTGCGCCAGCTCGATTCAGCGCTCACCGCCAAACGGCCGCTCACCATTTTCGTCTACGACGTCCTCGTCGCCGAAGGACTTCGACTGGCGACGCATTGGGAAGTTCTCGCGGCGCTGGAGGAGTGGGGGTTCCGCGTGACCGACATGCGCCGGCGGGTGACGGACGTCGAAGCGATCGTCGCGAAGTTCCGAGAGTTCGAGGCGGATCGCGATGAGATCCCGTTCGAGATCGACGGCATGGTGGTCAAGCTCGATTCGCTGGCCGATCGTGAAGCGCTGGGTATGACCTCTCACCATCCGCGGTGGGCGTTCGCCATGAAGTTCCCGCCGCGCAGGGAGGTGACCCGCCTACTCGACATCGTCGCGAGCGTCGGTCGCACCGGTGTGGTGACGCCGGTCGCCATGCTGAGGCCGGTAGAGCTGAGCGGCGTCACCGTGAGTCGAGCCACGCTCCACAACCGTGAAGAGGTGGTGCGCAAGGACGTTCGCAAGGGGGACAAGGTCCGGGTGCAGCGCGCCGGCGACGTCATCCCGCAAGTGGTGGAGCGGATTCCGGAGCGCGGTCGGCGCCGCTCCCCTCCCTTCGAGATGCCCGAGCGCTGCCCTTCGTGCGGCACCGAACTGGTCGAGCGCGGCCCTTTCACGCTCTGCCCGAACGGGCTGGACTGTCCCGCCCAGCTCGCCGGCCGGCTGATCCACCTCGGCTCGCGCAACGCGCTCGATATCGAAGGGCTGGGCGAAGAGACGGCGAAGCTCCTGGTGAGCGAGGGGCTCGTCCGTCGGCTTCCGGATCTGTTCGACGTTCGAGCCGAGCAGCTGACTCCGCTCGAGGGCTTCGCCGAGAAGTCGGCCGAAGCGCTGGTGCGCGGAATTGCAAAGGCCGCTCACACGCCGCTCCACCGGTTCCTCTTCGGACTCGGCATCCCGGAGGTCGGAGCGACGGTGGCCAAGCAGCTGGCCCGCCACTTCGGCAGGTTGGTTACCCTGCGCGAGGCCGAAGAAGAGGAGCTCGTCGCGGTCCTCGGTGTCGGACCGATCATGGCCGAGGCGATCGCGGGGTTCTTCCGGGAACCGCATAACGTCGAGCTCCTCGACGCTCTGTTGGACGGCCGGGTTAACCTCGAGGAAGGAGAGCCGGCGAAGCCGGCAGGCGGACCGTTCGATGGTCGGAAGTTCGTGCTGACTGGGGCGCTCGCCGGTTTCACTCGTGACGAGGCCAAGGCCGAGATCGAGGGACGGGGCGGCCGAGTGGTGTCGTCGGTGACCGGCAAGACCGACTATGTGGTCGTCGGCGACAGCCCTGGATCGAAGTACGCCAAGGCTCTCGACATCGGGGTCGCGATTCTCGATGAGGCGGCGTTCAGCGACCTGCTCTCGACTTAAGCGGGGACGGTCGGCTTCGCCGGCAACGACGAAGGGGTCGGGCCGATTCGAATTACGAAACTTCCGATGGTCGGGCGCGTAAGAAGCGGCTGGAGGAGAAGGTCATGCGACAGCTCTTCATAGCGCTCGTGATGTGCCTGACCCTGCCGAGTCTCTCGGCGGCCGCGGACGAGCGGATTCTCGAGGGGACGGCGGTTCTGGGGTCCGACGATCGAGTGGTGATCGATTTCCCGGTGGGCGAGCTCGTCGTCGAAGGGGTGTCGGGCGACAGGTTTCAGATCGAGGTCGAAGTGCGCTGCAAGGGTGACCGGGACCGATGTCGCGAACGCCTCGATGACGTCGAGATCGACATCTCCGAGCGCCGCGGCACGTTCTACATCGAGATCGCACCCCACTCGAAGTGGCGCTCTTGGAACTCCGTCGAAGTCGAGGCGCTCGTGCGACACCCCGCGCGCAACCCCTTGGAGATCGACATGGGCGTGGGAGAGGTCGAGATCGAAGATGTCGCCGCCGACCTCGAGGTCGACCTCGGAGTGGGAGAAGTGAGCGCCAATCTGCCGCTCGAGGCGATCCGGTCGGTCTATCTCGACGCCGGCATCGGCGAGACCGAGCTGCTGGCCCCTGATGGATGGATCCAGGGCGATCGCTCGTTTCTCATCGGCAGCGAGAGCCACTGGTCCGACGGCCGATCTCGGTAGCGCCGGCACCTGTGGCCGGCGTTCTCCTCTGGCCCGCCCGGGGGCAGCTGCAGTCTCGCAGCTCAGGTCCCCGGCTACAGAGCAGGTGCTGCTTCGCGGTTAGCGGCCCGGTTGCGAGGTGACGACACGAGTCAGCCACTCGTCGCGGTAAGCGTGCGCCCAAGGCTCGTCAGGGAACGCCTCGCCGTAGCGCGTCATCGACCGGAAGGGTAGCGGCTCGACGGCTTCCGCGGCGAAGGTGTTGCGGTCGGCGTCCTTGTCCCAGCCGTGGCTCTCGAGGAACAGGGTGCGTCGCCAGCCGGCCGGCGGAGGCGCCACGTGCGAAGCGTCGAAGAGCAGTCGCAGCTCGTCGCCCGCCGCCATGATGACCGAGCGGTCGTCGCTCGCGGCGAGCAGCTCGCGGACGTCGCCGAAGCGAGTGTAGCGGCCGGGAAACGGTAGCCAGGGCGACTCGGTGCGAACCACTCCGTAGTCGAAAGCGTGGGGTGCGTTGGGGGCTTGCCGCACGACCGTCGAGAAGCCGCGGTAGCCAAGGTCGGCGACTGAAGGGGCTAGCCGCGCGGCGACCAGGGGCTCGCCGTCGGCCGGGTGGAGCGACCAGGCGATGCGATCCCAGGAGAGCCACTGCCTCGCGGCGATCCGGAGGCGCCGGGCGCCCTGGGGTAACCGTGGAGTGTCGACCACCATCGTCTTGGTCTTGCCGGCCGGATGCCCGATCGCGGGCAGCAGTGTCTGCCACGAGCCGTCGACCTCGACCTCGAGCGACGGAAAGCCGCCGGTCAGGTCGTCGCGTTGAGCCACCGCCAGGTTGAGGCTCGCGTCGGCGGGGAAGATCCACCCCTCGAGTAGCAGCCGGATCGGCGCGCCCGGGGCGGTCCCCAAGTCTATCGTGAACACCCAGGGGTCGGCGGCGACCCCCTGATAGGGGCTCTTGCGCCAGCCGTCGGCGTAGACCTCGTCGCGTCGGCGCACGATCTCGGTGACCTCGCGGCCGGCCGCATCCCAGGCGGCGGCGACCGGGCGCACATCGGCGGTGCCGAGGACTCGATCCGGTCCCCGCTCGCCGGGCGCCACCTTGAGGCTGCTCGCCACCTCGACCTCGGCGGGATGGTCGACGACCCAGAGCCGGGTGTAGTCGAAGAAGGCGGCCTCCCAGAGCTCCTCGGTGATCCTCAGATCCCAGGCGCCGTCCGTCGGCTCGATTTCCCCGATCTTGACCAGCTCCTCGGGGTCGGCGGGTGCATAGAAGTCGGGCGCCAGCGGCAGTCCGGCCGGCGCGTTCCAGAGCAGGTCGGTGACGAAGCGCACCTCGCCGCCGGCGAGTACGTAGAGAAACGGGCAGCTCCCCTTCAACAGCTGCTCCTCGACGATCCGCTGGTCGAGCTGGGGATCGAGTCGGTTCTGCGGCACGCCGTTGGTCCACACGACTCGCAGCAGGTCGGCGCGAGCGACGTCGCCGAGCCCGAAGTGAACGGCGTCGCCCGCAACCTCGCGGAACTGGAAGGCCGCGCCCGAGCGCACCTCGACGACCGCACCGACGCCGAGCACGTTGTTCTTGCTATTGCCCTTGGTCAGTCCTTGTAGGCGAACGGTGAGCCAGTGATTCGCGTTGCCGCCCTCGTTGGTCATCAGCCAGAGCCCCGAGGTCGACTGCGCCACGAGGTCGAGATCGCCGTCGCCGTCGAAGTCCGCGGGAACGATCGCGGTCGCTTCGGAGGGTCCCGCCTCGAGCGGGAGGAAACGGAATCCGTCGCTGCGCTGAGCGGCGACTGCCAGTCCTCCCGCACCGGCAAAAGCCAGATCGAGACGACCGTCGTTGTCTGCGTCGAAGGCGGCGACGTCGGCAAGCCGCGCCGAGGTCTCGAAGGTGGAGGCCGGCGCCCACGGTTCGAAGCGGCCGCGTCGATTGTGAAAGACGCGCGCGCCGGAACCGACGGCGATCAGCTCGCTGAAGCCGTCGTTGTCCATGTCGGCGGTGGTCAGGGCGCTGATCTCGACTCCGTCTCCGAGCCCCGCCGTCGCGGTGAGGTCCAGGAAACGCCCTTGGCGCAGGTTATCGAGCAGCCGGAGCTCGCCAGGCCCGGCGATCGCGAGGTCGAGGTCACCGTCCCGATCGAAATCGCTCACCGCGGTCGCGGTGAAGGTGCCCTCGAGCTCGGGGAGCGCTTCGGCGCCGCGCGCCTGGAGTGGACCTTGGAGGTTGTTGACCAGCAGCTCGAGCCCCTCACCAGCGACGACGACGTCGAGATCTCCCTCGATGTCGAAATCGAAGACCGCTGCGGCGAGTCCCGAGATGCCCTCGAGACCCAGTTCGACGGTCGCGTCGGTCAGGCTTCCGTCGCCGGCGCCGCGCCAGAATCGGGCACTCCCGGCGCCGATCCCGAGGAGGTCGAGCGCCCCGTCGTTATCGAGATCGGTCGCCAGTAGCCGCGACACTCCTCCAGCCGGCAAGCGATGAGCCACTTCGAGAGCTCCTCCGGAGAGTCGGATCTCGAGCTCGGGTGCCTCGCCGGCCCCGACGCGGGCGACGTCCTGCTTCTGATCGCCGTCGAAATCGCCGACGGCGAGCGCGTCGCCTACCCAGCAGAGTACGGCGATCCGGCTTCCGGAAAACCGCACGGTTGCCGGCTCGCCGAAGCTGTCGGCCGGTGGCTCGTCGCGGAACCGTCGCACCGGAGTTCCCTGAATCCCGGTGGAGAGCTCGCGCAAGCTCTCGCGATACATCGGGGTGATCTTGAGGACGTTCTCGAGCCGTTGGGCCGGTAACCGGGCCGCCGCCAAGTCGTCGCCTTCGAGCGCCTCGATCACCGTCTCCCACTGGCGGTCAGAGCCCGGCGGAGCTTGCCACAGGAGCTCGCCGATCCGCAGGAAGGCCCTGGACGCGGTCGCGCGATCGCCACTCTCGAGAGCGTTGCGGCCCTGCTGGAGCAGGACGACGAGGTTCTCCGGGCGAAGCTCCACGAGCCTCGCCAAGACGCCATCGACGAGCGCCTGGTCTGGATCGCGGATGACCGTCGTCAGATGCCGGTAGAGGGCGTACTGGCTCTCGACGTCGGCGGGAGAGGCGGCGGCGGCGGCCTGGTAGACCGCGAGCGCCTCGTCGCTCTCACCGCTCCACTGCAGCAGATCGGCACGGATCGCGAGCAGCGCGCCGTCACCGGGGGCGAGTTCGAGAGCCCGTCCGATGGCGGCGAACCCCTCCTCGAACTTTTGCTGGCGCAGCGCCGCGACGGCGAGGTTGGCGTGGCCGAGAGGGTCGTCCGGCTTGAGCTCGATCAGCTCCGCGAAGAGCTCCTCGGCCTTGGCTGGCTGCTCGTTCTCGAGCTCGGCAAAGCCGCGGTTGCGCAGCTCCAGAACGCTCGGAGGCGACGGGGCGGCGTGGAGACAGGCGACGACGAGGAGACTGGCGAGAGAGGCGGTTCTTTTCACGCCGCGTAGTCTAACTCTCGGAGCGGGCCGAGCGTAGCAAGTGGCGAGATGGACCCGCAATTCGGGTCAGTTCTTGCTCTTCTTGCCGCCCTGCAGCACTCGCAGCAAGAGCAACAGAAGAAACGCGCCGAGGGTGGCGATGACGAAGCTGCGAATATCGAAGCCGGACAGGCCGCCGAAGCCCAGGTAGGTCGCGAGAAACCCTCCGAGCAGAGCTCCGACCACCCCGATGCCGATGGTGACGACGCAGCCGCCCGGATCTTTGCCGGGCAACAGAAACTTGGCGACGGCACCGGCCAGCAGCCCCATGACGATCCACGAGCCGAGGCCCATCAGACGCACCATCTCGAGTATCGAGTCCATCGGTTCGCTCCTCCCGCGGCGCCGGCGATCGGCCGCCGGCCAGGCGGAGCATAGAATGTCCGCCCATGCCCGCCAAGCGCCAACGTCTCTACTTGATCGACGGCTACTCGAACATCTTCCGCGCCTTCTACGCGATCCGTAACCTGTCGAACTCGAAAGGGGAGCCGACGAACGCCGTTTACGGCTTCATCAACATGTTGCGCAAGCTACTCAAGGACGAGGAGCCGGCATTGATCGGAGTCGCCCTCGACGTCTCCGGCGACACCGTGCGCAAGGACCAGTACGCCGACTACAAGGCCAACCGCAAACCGATGCCCGAGGAGCTCCGACCGCAGATCCCGTGGGTCCGCGAAGCGCTCGAGGCGTACCGTATCCCGATCCTCGAGCTGGCGAAGTACGAGGCCGACGACGTGCTGGGGACCCTCGCCAAGAAGGCGTCGGCGGCCGGCTACGAGGTCTACCTGGTCAGCGCCGACAAGGACCTCATGCAACTGGTCGACGAGCATGTCTCGCTCATGCACACCGGCCGCGAGAAGGTCTACGATCCGACGCTCGTCGCCGAGGACTTCGGGGCGCCGCCCGAGCGAGTGGCCGACGTGCTGGCTTTGATGGGAGACAGCTCCGACAACGTACCCGGGGTGCCCGGTATCGGCGCGAAGGGCGCCCAGCAGCTGATCGGGGAGTTTGGCAGCCTCGAGAATCTGCTCGACCGCGCCGAGGAGGTCCAGCGCAAGAGCTATCGCGAGGGGCTCCTCGAGCACCGGGAAAAGGCCGAGCTCTCGAAGCAGTTGGTGACCATCCACACCGATCTCGACATCGACTTCGATCCCGACGACTTGCGCCACGAGCCGCCGGATACCGAGGCCCTGGCCGAGCTCTTCGGCAGACTCGAGTTCACCTCGCTGCTCGAGGAGCTCGGCGGCGCGGCCGGTTCCAGCGTCGAGACCGTGGCTGCGGCGCGCGAGCTCGAGACCGTCGACGAGTGGTGCGACTGGGCTTCGAGCGCCCCTTCGAGCCTGGTGCTCGGCGCCGTCGGCGACAATCCGGCGCTCGGTCTCGCCGCGGGCGGAATCGAGGGCGAGACGCTCTTTGCCGACTTCCGCTCGGAGGGGCTGCGTAACGCGGTGACGGCGAGCCTCGGCGAGTGGCTGGCCGATGTCGAGCGGACGATTGTCGGCCATGACATCAAGGAAGTTCTACGCTTGGCCGGCCGCGACGTCGAGGTCGCCGCCACCCTCGACGACACGATGCTGCGCTCCTACGTGCTGCGGCCCGCGCTGCGCGGACACGGCCTTGCGGAGGTCGCGCTCGACCGCCTGCAGTACAAGGCGGTGAGCGCCAAGGAGGCGGGCTGGGAGAAGCGCGCGGAGCCGACCCCCGGCTCCGAGGGGCTCCTGGTCTACGCCGCCGAGCGAGTCGAGCTGCCGCGCCGCTATCTAGAGGTCCTGGACGGCGAGATCGACGGCCCGTTGGAGAAGCTCTACCGCGACATCGAGATCCCTCTCGTAGCGGTCCTCATGCGAATGGAGGAGCGGGGGATCGCCCTCGACACCGAGTTTCTGGCAGAGATGTCGAGCGATCTCGAGGGCCGCCTCGGCAAGCTCGAGGAGGAGATCTACCGGATCGCCGGCGAGCCGTTCAACATCAACTCGCCCGTGCAGCTGGGGGAGGTCATGTTCGAGCGCCTCGCATACCCGGTCGTCAAGCGCACCCGCAAGACCAAGAGCTACTCGACCGACGCCGACACTCTCCTGCTCCTCGCCGCCAAGGGCTTCCCGATGGCGGAGAAACTCCTCGACTACCGGGAGATCTCGAAGCTCAAGTCGACCTACGTCGACGCTCTGCCGACGATGGTGGCCGACGACGGCCGGCTCCACACCCGTTACGAGCAGGCGGTCGCCGCCACCGGCCGACTCTCCTCGGCGCATCCCAATCTGCAGAACATACCGATCCGCACCAAGCTGGGGCGGACGATTCGCAAGGCATTCATCGCCCCCGAGGGTCGACTTCTGCTGGTCGCCGACTACAGCCAGATCGAGCTCCGGGTGCTCGCTCACATCGCCGAGGAGCCGGCGCTGATCGCCGCCTTCGAGGCCGGCAAGGATATCCATCGAGCGACCGCCGCGGTGGTGATGGACGTCGCTCCCGACCTCGTGACCGCCCGCCAACGCCGCGCCGCCAAGACCATCAACTTCGGGATCATCTACGGCATGAGCGCCTTCGGCCTCGCCCAGAACCTCGGCATTCCCCGGGGCGAGGCGCAGCAGTTCATCGACGCCTACTTCGAGAAGTACGCGGGGGTGAAGCGCTACATGGAAGCGACCTTGGAAGAGGCCGAGAGGAGCGGCAAGGTAGAGACCCTCTTCGGTCGGGTCCGCTGGCTCCCCGAGCTCAAGGCCAAGATCCACTCGGTGCGCGAGAACGCCAAGCGGATGGCGATCAACGCGCGCATCCAAGGCACTGCGGCAGACCTGCTCAAGAAGGCGATGATCGCAGTCGATGCCCGGATCGCCAAGGAGATACCGGACGCGGATCTGCTGCTCACCGTCCACGACGAGCTGGTGTTGGAAGTGCCGGCCGAGACGGCCGAAGCGGCGAGTGAGCTCGTCTGCCAGGAGATGGAGCGAGTCGCACAGCTCCGGGTGCCGCTGGTGGTCGACGCCGCCGTCGGTCAGACCTGGTACGAGGCGAAGGCGTAAGCGCCCGAGACAGGGCGACGTCGGCCACGGGTCCCGCCGCTACGGGCTGTTAGCGGACGATCTGACGAACGTTGCCGACGCGCCGGGTGACACCGGTCGAGTCGAGGTGCTCGAGAAGTGGGATCGCCCACTTGCGGGTGAGGTCGAACCGTTGCTTGAAGTCGCCGACGCCGAAATCGTCTTGGGGGCCGCCCTTCAGCTCTTGTCGCAGCCGGTCGACCGCGGCGGTAGCAATCAGCAGTCCACCGGGCAATCGCGTCAGCTTTCCCGCTTCGAGCAGATGTTGGGTGACCCCGTCGAGGATCTGCGTCTTGCCGCCGAGGGTGGCGCGGACCTCGCTGGGAGGTGGCGGTGTGAGGCCCGCCGCCTCGAAGGCGGCGAGGATCTGCCTCGCCATCTCCGATTCCCGTCCGGTCAGGTCGGCGGCGCGGCCCGGGACCCGGACCTTCTTGCCCACGGTCTCGATCACTTTCCGCTGCTCGAGCCAGCCGAGGTAGACGGGCGCCAGGTCGGCGGCGCGGCCTGGCAGGATGGCGGCCACCGCTTCGGCGCGCGGCATGCTCTCCCGGGTGCGATGGGCGCCGAAGTACCTCTTGAGGACGCTGTGGGCCCGCCCCTCGACGCGACGGAACGCTGCGGGCGCGACCCAGCGCTCGCCGTGGCCTTGTCCGGCCGGCACCCGCACCACTCGCTCGCCGGAGGCCAGCTCTTCGAGCAGGTCGTGGCAACGCTCGGCGTGTAAGCCCAGCCGCGCAGAGAGCTCCTCGGTCGACGCCCCACCTTCACCGGCCTCCGTCACCCAGGTTTTCAGCGCCTCGTCCAAGCCGTCTTCGAGTGCCTCGAGCCGGCCTGCCAGTTCGCTGCTCTTGGGCTTGTGCCAGAGGGGGTCGAGGACGGCGCCTCCACCGAGGGTCATCGCCGGGGAGGGGCGGCGCACGATGAATCGATCGCCGCGAGCCGCCATCAGCGGTCGAGCCAGACGAATCTGCACTGCGCCCTCACCACCCGGTTCGATCGGTCCGGCCAGCGGCCGCAGCTTGCCGATGACTTCGGATGAAAACAGGTGCACCCGCACCGCGATGGTGCCGCGGATAGGCTTCGGTGCCTCGCTCAGCAACCGGAAGCGCGCCAGCCATCGCTGCCCGGGTAGAAGGCTGCCGGACGCGATCAGTTGGGATCCCCTCGGCACCTCGCCCACGTCGACGCCGGCGATTTGCAGGGCGACCCGCTCACCGGTATGGGCTCGCTCGCGGTCTTCGCCGTGCACCTGGACATTGCGGATGCGGGCGCTGCCGCCGGAGGGGGCGGCGGTCAGGGTTTCGCCGCTCTGAAGAGTGCCGGCGGCGAGGGTGCCGGTGACGATCAGGCCGTGGCCCCGGATCAGGAAGGCTCGGTCGATCGGCAGCCTCGCCGGCCGGCCGTCGGCTTGCTGGGCGTCGGGCGCTCGGGCGTGGCGACCGCCGTGCTCGACGAGGAGCGCACGGAGCTCGGCAACGCCGTCGCCGGTCGCCGCGGAGACCGCCAGCGCCGGGGCGTCGGCGTAGCGAGTTCCGGCCAGCAGATCTTCGAGCTCGAGCTGGGTCTCCAGCAGCCGTTCGTCGCCGGCCAGATCCGACTTGGTCAGGGCGACGACCGCCGCCGGAATCTCGAGCAGGTCGCAGACCGCCAGGTGCTCCCGGGTCTGTGGCTGCACCCCCTCGTCAGCCGCCACTACCAGCAGCACGACGCGGATGCCGCCGAGACCGGCGAGCGCGTTGTGAAGGAACCTCTCGTGCCCGGGGACGTCGACGAAGCTGATCTGCAGGTCCCCTTCGACGAAGTGAGCAAACCCCAGGTCGATGGTGATCCCCCGGCGTTTCTCCTCCTCCCAGCGATCGCAGTCGACGCCGGTCAACGCCTCGACGAGTCGGGTCTTGCCGTGGTCGACGTGGCCGGCGGTGCCGATGACGACGCGGCGCATCGGAATCAGTCGAGAATCTCGCGGGCGATGCGGCTGATCACCGAGCCGTCCGCGCTACCGGAGAAGCGAGCCATCATCTCCTTCATCACTCGGCCGATCGCCTGCGGACCGGCGAGGTCCTCGTTCGCGACGAGCTCCTCGATCGCGGCCCGTACCTCCCCTTCGTCGACCTGCGGCGGGAGATAGGCGGCGAGGAGCTTCGCCTCGTCGAGCTCCTTGGCGGAGAGCTCCGAGCGGCCACCCTTCTCGTAGAGCTCCGCCGATTCCCTGCGCTGCTTGACGGCCTTCTGGACGATCTTGAGGAATCCGGCCTCGTCGACCTCTTCTCCACGTGCGATCCGCTCGTTCTTGACGGCGGTCAGCAGCAGCCGGAGGGTCGAAGTGCGGACCTTGTCGCCGGCCTTCATGGCCGCAGCGAGCTCGCCCTGGAGCTTCTCTTGCGGTTTCATGGCTGGATTATACGGAGGCCGCGTAAACGGGGCCGAAGAATCCCTGCGCCCCTAAGGCTCTCGGCTGTGAGCCAGACTTCCAGCGACCCGACGGCCGGGGCTCAAGCGCCTGCCACCTTCGTTCAGCCCTGCGGGATCTCGACGGTGAACACCGTCCCCGCCGGCTGGTTCTCGGAGACCCGGATGGTGCCGTGATGCTCGGCGATGATTCGGCGGACAATCGACAGTCCGAGTCCGGTGCCCCGCCCCTTGGTCGAGAAATGCGGCAGGAAGAGCTTCTCGCGCGCCTCGGGCGGGATCCCCTTGCCGGTGTCTGCCACCTGGATGCGCAGCGCTCCGTTGTTGCGCTCGACCGATACCTTGACTTCGCCGGGCGGCTCGATCGCTTCCACCGCGTTGTCGATCAGGTTGATCAACACCTGTTTGAACTGCTCCCCGTCGAGCCAAGCTTCGGCCGCCCCCTGCTGTACGTCGGCGCCGACCACGACTCCCTGTTTCAGACCTTGGTAGAGGTGCAGGGTCTCCTCGACGATCTTGCCGAGGTCGACCTGCACCGGTTTCGGTCGGCGCATCCGGGCGAAGCGTGAGAACTCGTCGACCATCCCTTGCATCTGGCCGACTTCCCGCACGATGATGTCGACGGCGTCTTCGAGTGACTTGCCGAGCTCGGGATCGTTGTTGCGGTGGCGGCGCAACAGCCGTTCGGCGGCGAGCTTGATCGGAGTCAGTGGGTTCTTGATCTCGTGGGCTATCCGCCGCGCCGCGTCGTTCCACGCGGCCCGCTGCTGGGCGTGGATCAGCTCGGTCAGATCCTCCAGCACCATGACGTGCCCGCGCAGTTCGCCTTCCGGGTGCCGTAGCGCCGTCACCTTGGCCTCGAACGTCTTCCAGTCTCCCGCCAGCATCAAACGGACGTTGCTCTCGAGCCGGCCTTGCCGATTCGCCGCTCGGTCGAAGAGGCTGGCAAGCTTGGTGCGCTCCGGGTCGCTCCACACTTCGTCGATCGTCCGATCGAGTACCTCGCCCTCGCGCTGACGCAGCATGTTGCGCGCGGCACCGTTGAAGGCCAGCACCTTACCTTGCTCGTCGACGGCGATCACCCCGGCGGCGGTACTCTGGAGCACGGTGCTGATGACCGCCCGCTCTTTGGCGAGCTCGCGGTTGGCGGCGGTGATCTTCGCGGTCGACTGCTCGAGCTCGGCGGTCATGCTGTTGAACGAATCGACGAGCACACCTAGCTCGTCGCCCGCGTCGATCTCGACCCGAAAGTGCAGCTCTCCCTCGGAGACCCGTCGAGTGCCTTCCGCGAGAGCCTCGATCGGCTCGGTCACCCGGCGCGCCAGATAGAGGCCGACCCAGGTGACAGCAAGGAGCAAGAACAGGGTGACCATCAGGAAGGAGAGAAAGAAGCTGGCGGAGATCTCCTCCTTCTGGAACTTGAGCTGGTCGTAGCCTTGGTGGGCTTGAATCACCGCCTCCGCCTGCCGTGCCACCTCGGGATCGATGAGGCTGAAGGCGACGACCAGCGCGCGGGACTCTCCCGGCGGTGAGTCGCTCGCCGCGGCACCGAGCACCATCCGGTAGGCTCCGTTGGCGGAGGTCTGAAACCGCGAATCCGCGCCCGCCTGGAGCGTGGAGGCGAGGAACTCGAGATCGGGCTCCGGAAGGTCCACGATCTCGGAGCTCGAGTTGACCAGCCCGTGCACGAAGTCGGTGCCGTTGTAGACCGCCAGCGCGTCGAGACTGCGCCGATCGAGTTCGCGGCTGAGCAGCGCGTTGAGGTCTCGGACACGGCGCGGATTCGCGAAGTCGGTCCGTTCCACCTCGAGGAGCACGCTGCGGGCGTCGCGAAGCCGATCTTGTCGGAGCTCGAGATTCAGCGCTTGGGCAACGGAGAATCCCTGGTCGACCAACTGCTCGATCGCCGGCTCGTCGAACCAGCGATCGAGCCACCCCTGCAGCAGGCGCGTGCCATAGGCGAAGAGCAACACGACCGGGATCAAGGAGAGCGCGATATAGGTCAGAACCAGCTTGGTCTTGAACTTCGAGCCGAGGACGCGATGACGGCGCTCGACGGCGAGCTTGAACAGGTTGCGCGCGAGGACGAAGCTGATGGCGACGATCAGGACCAGATTGATGCTCCAGACTGCAAAGAGCAGAACTCGGTTGGTCAGAAGATCGGGCGGAAGGTCTCGAGCCCTCTGAACGGCATAGAAGAGACCGGTCATCAGCAGCAGGAGAGCGAGCAGGCCTCCGGCGATCCAGCGGTTGTCCTTTCGGTACTGGCGGAAACGCTGGACCAGGGCCATCAGCCCGCCTCGTCGTTGGGCCGGAACTTGCGGGAGCGGTGCCAGCCGGTCGAGATCCGGGTCGGCAAGAAGAGGAAGCCGGGTTTCGATCCGAGATCGGCACGGACGCGCACGAGCATTCGGTCACGGCTCTCGATCTGCGCCAGCTCGAAGACTGGAACGCTTTCGATGCGCGTCATCGCCCGCTCGAGACCGTCCCGATCTCGCACGACGCGGCTCTCGATGAGCTTGCCGTCAAGCTTGAAGTTGACCAGATACTCGCTCGTCACGGCGTTGTACATGGCGACGATCTCGAGCGTACTCTTCCCGAGGCTGGCGTCGAACCAACGCTTGCGATCCCGATCGAGCCGGAACTGGAAGCTGAAGCCGGTCGGCAGCCCCGTCGCGATGCGTTCCATCATCGAGTCGGTCAAGGCGTCGCGCAGCTCGCAGCTGACCGATACGCGGCCGTCGGCGAGCGCGACACGCACGTCGGTGAGGCGCGGTTCCGCCGCGACGGCCGCCGGCCCCAGCCAGAGTGCGCCGAGAGCGAGACAGAGCGACATCTCTGCCACCTTGAAGGCGCTCATTGACGGGACTTTAGCAGTCCGGGCGCCAAGCTGCGCTTTTGCGACGCGGCGCCGGGACCGGTGACGCTCCGGACCTGGATGAGGGACAATGGCGCCCTTCGGCGCGAGGCAGACGCCGGGAGATCCGATCTTGAGCTCATCGACCCAATCGCAGGGCGGCCGGACACTCGCCAAGAACCGGCGGGCCCGGCACAACTACGAGATCCTCGAGACCTTCGAGGCCGGGATTGTCCTCCAGGGCACCGAGGTCAAGTCGATCCGGGAAGCTCGAATCCAGCTGAAGGACAGTTACGTCGAGGTCGTCGACGGCGAAGCGTTCTTGGTCGGCGCCCACGTGAGTCCATATCGTCACGGCAACCGCGCGAATCACGATCCGGAGCGGCGACGCAAGCTCCTGCTGAACCGTCGCGAGATCGACAAGATCTACGGCCGTACAGCCATTCAGGGGCAAACGTGCGTGCCGCTTTCGGTCTATCTCAAGGGCAATCTGGTAAAGGTCCGGATCGCCCTGGCTCGAGGCAAGAAGCTCCGCGACAAACGCCACGAACTGAAGAAGCGGATCCTCGACCGCGAAGCCGAGGCAGCGGTCAGCGGGCGTTAGCCGAGCTTCGACTGCCGGCGCTTGCGCCCTCCGGTCTCGTGGATCAGCTCGAGGGCGGTGTTTCCGCCGTACTTCTTCACTATCCGGTCGTCGTAGTCGTCCGCGATTGTCGCCACCGCGGCGATCGCGCTCATCACGCTGTTGTGGTTGAGCGCCTTGCCGAAGAGCGTATGAGAGAAGAAGATGTCGGAGCCCACCAACTCGAAGGCGCCGACCGGGAGCTCGTGGTTGAGCTCGAGAAGGCCGATGGCGAGGTCGGGCTTCATCTCCACGTTCTGAACGCAGTAGGAGGTGATCCGAACGATGGTCTCCTCGGGGCCGTAAGGTTCGACGGAGACCTCGAGCACCGTGGATCCGTACCCAACGTAGTAGTGATCGGTTTCAGGATCCAGAAACGGATCGTCGAACAGTTCCTTCAGGTACTCGCCGACCCTCTCCTGAGTCTCGGCTCGCTTCACGGATTGTCGTGCCTCGCTCATGCGCCTACTCTATCGAAGTCGAGAGGGTAGGAGAGGGCAACCTCGGATGAAATTGACAGTCTCGAGAACCGTCCCGCAGGGTGCTCGTACCGCGGCGAGGCCGGTCGAGATCGGCCGAATCTCTCAGCAAGGAGACCTCAATGAATGGATTCACCCACTCGGTGGTGCGCGTCGCGCTAGGGGTCGTTCTCGTCGTTGGGTCGGCACACCCCGGCGGGGCAGCAGGCTTCAACATCTTCGAGCAGGGCTCCCGGGCGATGGGCATGGCCGGTGCTTTTACGGCGCAGGCGGACGATAGCTCGACCCTCTTCCACAACGTGGGCGGCCTCGGCTTCCTCAAGGATGAGCAGCTTTCGGCTGGCTTCACCTACATCACCGGGTCAGAGCACGAGTTTCGAGGGGGTGAACCGTTCCCCGGAACCGATGTCCGCGAAGAGCTCGAGACGCTGCAAGAGACGCCGCCTCACATCTACTGGATCAAGCCGCTCAACGAGCAGTTCAGCTTCGGCCTGGCGGTCAACAGTCCCTTCGGGCTGAACACCGAGTGGCCCGCGGACTTCTCGGGACGGTTTGTGACAACGCGGGCCTCACTCGTCGCCGTCGACCTCGCCCCGAGCATCGGTCTTCGCCTGACCGACCGACTGAGCGTCGGGGCGAGCGCGGTGATGAGAGTCTCCAAGGTCGAGCTCGACCGCTCCCAGGCCGCAATCAACCCGTTCACCCTGGCTGCGGCCGAGATCGCCAAGGTGCGGCTCGAAAGCGACTTCGAAAACGGCTTCGGCTGGCAGTTCGGTCTGCTCCACAAGCCGACCGAGCGGTGGTCGTGGGGCTTCACCTATCGGAGCCGGCTCGAGACCCACTACAAAGGGACCGCGAGCTTCGACCAGCTGCTGACCGGATTCGGGCCTTTCGACGCCGTCGTGGCCGATTCGCTTCCGTTCGGTACCGGCTCGGCGATCAGCACCGACATCAAGTTCCCCGACACCGCCAGCCTCGGCGTCGCCTGCGAGCTTTCAAACAGCGTGCTCGTCGAGGTCGACGCCAACTGGGCGGGTTGGAACAGCTTCGACGAGATCGTCGTCGGGTTCGCGGACGAGCGGCTGGACGACCTGACCCTGTCTCAGCGCTGGGAAGAGGTGAACAACTACCGCCTCGGCGTCCGTTGGACGACGGGGAGCGAGCGCGAGTGGCGATTCGGATACGTCTTCGACGAGAACCCGATCCCCGACGAGACGGTCGGTCCGCTGTTGCCGGACTCGGATCGCAACGGCATCACGGTCGGCTGGGGACACGCGCCGGGGGTCGGGGGCTTCGATCTCGCGCTAATGTACCTCCCCTTCGACGAGCGCACCACGACGATCAACGAGAACACGTTCAACGGAACCTACAACACGACGGTCTGGCTTCTTGGCGTGACCTGGACCCGGTAGAGACTCGGAGGCCAATGATGAAACTCCACTTCCTCCATCGCTTCGCACTTGTCGCGTTCATCCCCGTGATGATCGCCTCCGCGCCGGCCGGCGCGGAGGCGGACTTGACGCGCTATGTGGCGCTCGGCGACAGTCTCACCGCCGGCGTGATCAGCGCCAGCGTAGGCGAACGCGGCCAGCTGGCGAGCTATCCCCGCCAGCTCCACGACCGGGCAGGCTCGGGCAGCTTCGCGCAGCCGCTCGTTTCGGACCCGGGGATCCCGGCACGGCTGACCCTCAAGAGCCTCTCGCCGCTCATCATCTCTCCCGAGCCGGGGAGCGGATCTCCGATCAACCTGGCGGCACCCAGCTACCAGAACCTCGGCGTCTCCGGCGCTCGGGTGCACGACACGCTGACCAATCGCGGCGTCGGTTCGTCGCATGCCCTCGTTCTCCGCGGGCTCGGCACCGCCGTCGAACAGGCGGTGGCCCAGAGCCCGACATTCGTCACCCTGTGGATCGGCAACAACGACGTGCTGGGAGCGGCGACCAGTGGGATCGTGCTCGAGGGAGTCACGTTGACACCGCTCGAGTCGTTCGAGGCGGACTTCCGGGCGGTCGTCGGCGCGCTGGCCGCCACCGGGGCCGATCTCGCTCTCGCCAACATCCCCAACGTGACGGCCATCCCGTTCGTCAGCACTATCCCGCCGGTGCTCGTCGATCCGGCGACTCAGCGCCCGATCTTGATCGCCGGTCGCCCGGTGCCGCTGCTCGGGCCCGACGGCCCGCTCGTCTCGACCGACAGGGTGCTGCTGCCGGCGGGTGCCGCGCTCGCCGGGGGCGATGGCATCCCGGTCGAGCTCGGCGGCAACGGTCGCCCCCTCGACGATACCTTGGTGCTCGACACGGAAGAGCTTACCGCCATAAGGGAGAGGACCGATGCGTTCAACGCCGTCATCCATGCCGTCGCCAACGAGACGGGCGCAGCCGTGATCAACGCAAATCGGGTCTTCGATCGTATCGCCGACCGCGGCCTGAACGTCGGTGGCGTGCCCTACACGGCCGAGCTCTTCGGCGGACTCTTCTCCTTCGACGGCGTGCATCCGAGTCCGTTCGGATACGCGGTCATCGCCAACGAGTTCATCCGCGCGATCAACGCCAAGTTCGACGACTCGATCCGGCTGGTGAGCTACGTTCCGTTCGTCCAAGGGGCCGGCGGGATCGGGTCCAGCTTGCTGATCGACACCTCGAAGCCGATCCTCACTCGCCGGGCTCAGCGCAACCTGCGGCGGATACTCGACGTTGCCCCACCGCGCCGCCTCGTCAGGCTGAAACGGAGATGGCTGGCACAGCAGGATCCCGCCGCGGATTGATCGCTCGGTAGCCGGGAGCCCGGTCTTAGCGGCATGGGTCTCAGCGGCAAGCACCCGGTCGTACCCGATCGTGGGTCGCCGGCCGGCGACCCCGCGAAGCGAGAGCCTCTGGACCGCTTCACCCGCCACTCGAGCCTTAGGCGAGGGGCCACGGCTGCCGTAGACTGACCGGTCTATGGATTCGATCGTCGTTCGCGGCGCCCGCGAGCACAACCTCAAGAACATCGACATCGAGATTCCTCGCAACCGCCTGGTGGTGGTGACCGGGGTCTCCGGCTCGGGCAAATCGTCGCTCGCCTTCGACACGATCTACGCCGAAGGCCCGCGTCGGTACGTCGAGTCGCTCTCCGCCTACGCCCGGCAGTTCCTCGAGCAGATGGAGAAGCCCGACGTCGACTCGATCGACGGTTTGTCACCGGCGATCGCCATCGAGCAGAAGTCGGTATCGAAGAACCCGCGCTCAACGGTCGGTACGGTTACCGAGATCCACGACTACCTGAGGCTGCTGTTCGCTTCGATCGGCGAGCCCCACTGCCCGAATTGCGGTAGCGAGGTCCGGCCGCAGACCGTTCAGCAGATGGTCGATCGGGTCCTCGCCTTGCCGGAGGGGACGAGGCTCGTGCTCTACGCGCCCTACGTTCGGGGCAAGAAGGGCGAGTACAAGAAGCAGCTGGTGCAGATGACGCGAGAGGGCTTCGTTCGCGCGCGGATCGACGGTGAGACGGTCGAGCTCGGCGGCGAGCCACTCGAGCTCGACAAGCAGAAGAAGCACGACATCGACATCGTCATCGACCGCCTCGTCGTCAAGCCGGGCATCGAGCAACGCCTGACCGATTCGATCGAGACCACCCTCAACGTCGGCGACGGCCTCATCGTACTCGCTCCGGCCAAGATGCCGGAGGAGACCCTGTCACGGCACTACGCGTGCGTGAATTGTGGCGCCAACCTCGCGGAGGTCACGCCGCGACTCTTCTCTTTCAACTCTCCCTACGGCGCGTGCAATGACTGCTCGGGGCTCGGTACCCTGCGCGCTCTCGACCCGGATCGCATCGTCGTCGATCCGGAGCGCTCGATCGACGCCGGAGCGGTGGCGCCGTGGAAGAGCGGTCCCAAGTCCTGGCGCAGGCAGATGATCCGAACGCTGGGCGAGGAGCTCGGCTTTTCGCTCGAGACGCCCTGGCAGGAGCTCGCTCCGGAGGTTCGTCACGTTCTCCTGCACGGGAGCGGCGACAAGGAGATGACCTTCGAGCTCAAGGGAAAGAAGTCGAGCTACACCTGGCGCGGCAACTACGAAGGGGTGATTCCCCGACTCGGACGCCGTTATCGGGAGACCGACTCGTCGCGAGTTCGGACCGAGATCGAGAAGTTCATGTCGATCCGGCCTTGTGAGTCGTGCGGCGGGCGGAGGCTGCGGCCGGAAGCACTGGCGGTCACCGTGGCGGGCCTGAGCATCGATGCGCTGTCGTCCACGACGATCGCCGAGCTTCGCGGCTTCTTCGAGGATCTCGAGCTCGACCGGCGGCAAGCCGCGATCGCCGGCAAGGTTGTCCAGGAAATCCGCGATCGGCTCGGTTTTCTGGACGACGTCGGGGTCGGCTACCTCAATCTGGGTCGTTCTTCGGCGACTCTCTCCGGCGGCGAGAGTCAGCGTATCCGCCTCGCGACCCAGGTCGGTTCCAAGCTGATGGGCGTCGTCTACGTCTTGGACGAGCCGTCGATCGGTCTCCATCAGCGCGACAACGAGCGACTCCTTCGGACTCTCAAGGGGATGCGTGACCTCGGCAACTCGGTCCTCGTCGTCGAGCATGACGAAGACACCATTCGAGCCGCGGATTGGGTTCTCGACCTGGGCCCCGGAGCCGGCGTGCACGGCGGCGAGGTCGTCGCCGCCGGCTCGCCGGCCGATATCCTGGCCAGCGAGAGATCGCTGACCGGCCAGTACTTGCGGGGCGAGAAGACGGTCTCGGTACCGGCGTCGAGGCGAGCGGCCGGCGAAGCGCGACTGGCACTCGATGGGGCCCGCCACAACAACCTGAAGAACCTCGACGTCGAGGTGCCTCTCGGCCTGCTCGTCGTCGTCACGGGCGTGTCGGGATCGGGCAAGAGCAGCCTCATCAACGACATCCTCTATCGCGCCTTGGCCAGGCACTTCTACCGCGCCTCCGAGAGCCCCGGCGACCACGACGCCATCCACGGTCTCGAGCATCTCGACAAAGTCATCGCCATCGACCAGAGCCCTATCGGTAGGACCCCGCGCTCCAATCCGGCAACCTACACCAACGTCTTCAACCACATTCGCAACCTGATGGCCAAGACTCCGGAAGCGCGAATGCGCGGCTACAAGCCTGGTCGCTTCAGCTTCAACGTCACGGGCGGTCGTTGCGATGCGTGCAAGGGAGACGGGCAGATCAAGATCGAGATGCACTTCCTGCCCGACATCTACGTCACTTGCGAGGTGTGCGGCGGTAAGCGCTACGAGCGGGAGACCCTGGCGGTGCGCTACAAGGGGCACGATATCTCCCAGATCCTCGATCTTTCCGTCGAGCAGGCGCGCGAAGTGTTCGAGAACATCCCGGCGATCGAGCGGATTCTCGGCACTCTCGACGACGTCGGCCTCGGCTATATCCGTCTCGGACAGCCAGCGACGACGCTCTCGGGCGGCGAGGCGCAGCGGGTGAAACTGGCGCGGGAGCTTTGCAAGCGGTCGACCGGCCGGACCCTCTACTTGCTCGACGAGCCGACGACCGGTCTCCATTTCGAGGACGTCGGCAAGCTGCTGTCGATCCTTCACGGCCTCGTCGCCAAAGGCAACAGCGTGGTCGTCATCGAGCACAACCTCGAAGTGATCAAGACCGCCGACTGGGTGATCGTTCTCGGGCCCGACGGGGGGGTCGGGGGTGGCGAGCTGCTAGCCGCCGGCGCTCCGGAAGCGGTCGCCAAGGTGAAGACGATCCACACGGG
>CALZKB010000046.1 GCA_945787575.1 Thermoanaerobaculia bacterium
AGCTGAAGGCGGACCTCGCCGGGCTGACTCAGATTCTCAACCGGCGCGCCTTGACCCAACGATTCGGCGAGATCATCTTCGATGCCGAACGATCGGGACGGAGCGTCGGCCTGGTGATGCTCGATGTCGATCACTTCAAGAACTACAACGATCGGAACGGCCATGGCGCCGGCGATCACGTTCTTCGGGAGCTCGCGTCCCTCGTCAACCAGTCGCTTCGGGCGGAGGACATCTTCGGGCGCTACGGTGGTGAGGAGTTCGTCGTCGTTGCGCCGAATCACACCGTCGCATCGACCTATGGGTTGGCGGAGAAGATTCGCAAGAAGGTCGAGGCCTACGACTTTCGTCTCGCCGAGTCGCAGCCGCTGGGACGGGTAACCGTGAGTGGTGGAGTGGCGGTGTTCCCCGGGCACGCGCGGGACAGCGCCGAGCTGTTGCGCCGCGCCGACGAGGCGCTCTACCGCGCCAAGAGCGGCGGTCGCAATCGCATCGAGGTCGGCAGTCCAGAGGCCGGCAGTCCGGAGTAGAGCGATGGAGATGAAGGAGATGATCTGGGACGTCCTGGTCGTGGGGTCGGGCCCCACCGGGATCGCGGTGGGAGCGGAGTCGCGCCGGGCGGGACTGTCGGCGGTTCTCGTCGACGCCGGACCGCTGACCGCCAACCTCTTGGGGTTCCCCACCTACATGCGCTTCTTCACGACTCGAGACCGGATGGAGATCGCAGGCGTGCCGTTTTCGATCCCTGAAGACAAGGCCAACCGGAGGCAGGCACTGGCGTACTATCAGGCGGTCGTCGGCCACCATCAGTTACCCGTGCAGACCTATCAACGGGTGGTGGGCGCCGAGTGGCGGGATGATCACTTCGAAGTTAGAGCGCTTGGTGACGCCGGCTCCGGCGAGACCGTCCACCGCGCCAAGCGGGTGGTGGTGGCGACCGGGTACTTCGGGCATCCTCGACGGCTCGGCGTTCCCGGGGAGGAGCAAGACTGGGTTCGAGTCCGATACCGAGAGCCCTACGAGCATTGCGGAGAGCGGGTCGCGATCGTCGGAGCAGGCAACTCGGCGTGTGAGGTCGCGCTCGATCTCTGGCGGGCGGGCGTCGATGTGACGCTTATCCACCGTCGGGCCTCGGTGAAGCCGACGGTCAAGTATTGGGTCAGGCCGGACATCGAGAATCGCATCGCCGAAGGCTCGATTCGGGCGTTGTTCGAGACTACGGTGCGCTCGTTCCACGAGGGCACGATCACCCTCGAGCGCGGAGGCGCGCGCGAGTCGATCGAGGTCGATGCCGTCTACACGCTGATCGGATACACGACGGACGCCGCGCTGCTGCGCGCCTGCGGCGTTCGGGTCGACGCCGACGAGCTGATCCCGGAGTTCGATGACGTGACCGGGGAGACCAACATTCCCGGGCTCTACGTCGCCGGCGCGGTGAGATCGGGGGTGCACACCAACCGCATCTTCATCGACAACTCCCGCGACCATGCGAGTGCGATCGTCGCCGACATCGCGGCGACCCTCACGGGATGACGACGCCTTCGACGCTGGCTGTCAAGCTAGGTTGGGAGAGCGGTTTCCGGCCGGCCGGCGGAGTCGACCTGCACGTCGTGGAGGCGGGACCGCTCGACGGGCCGCTGGTGGTGTTGCTCCACGGCTTTCCGGAGTTCTGGTACGCCTGGCAGGCACAGATCGGTGCTCTCGCCGCTGCCGGCTTCCGGGTGTGGGTCCCCGACCAGCGCGGCTACAACCTGAGCGACAAGCCGCGGCCGGTGGCCGCTTATTCGCTCGATCGCCTGAGCGATGATCTCGCCGCCCTGATCGGAGCGAGCGGGCGAAAGCAGGCGTGCGTGGCGGGACACGATTGGGGAGGGGCCGTCGCCTGGTGGTCGGGGGCGAAGTACCCCGAGCGGATCCGGCGGCTGGCGATCGTCAACTGCGCACACCCCCGAGTGCACCGCCGCTTTCTGTGGGACAGTCGTGAGCAGCGCAAGAAGAGCTGGTACATGTTCTTCTACCAGCTTCCTTGGCTGCCTGAGCTGTGGCTGCGCCGCCGCGCTTGGCGGATCGCCAAGAAGGCGCTGCAGGCGACCTCGCGGCGCGGCACCTTCGACGACGAGGTGCTCGAGCACTACGTCGCGGCTTGGTCACGCCCAGGTGCGATCCGCTCGATGGTGCACTGGTACAGGGCGATCGTTCGTTGCCGCCCGGCCCGGCTCCCGAGTCTCCGCCTGACCATGCCCGTTCACCTGCTGTGGGGTGAACGCGACCGTTTCCTGGGGACCGAGATGATCGAGCCGAGCCTCGCGTTGTGCGACCGTCCCTCGCAGCGCCGCTTCCCCGACGCGACGCACTGGATCCTGCACGAGGAGCCGGCGGCCACCGGCGCCGAGCTGGTCGGCTTTTTCCGCGCCGCCTGAGCGGCAGCCGCGTCTCAGAGCAGCGCGTCGAGAGTCTCGAGGGCGAGCCCGACGACGAGCGTGCGGCCGGTGATCACCATCGGAGCCCGATAGTTTCCGGTCGGGCCTTGGAGATCCTCGAGCGAGGTCTCGGTGGCAGCCTGCTCGCGGCGGCTCTTGCCGCGGGCGATGACCACCCGATCGACGCGGTGCAGCGAACTCCGCGCCTCGTCGTCGGACAGGGGCTCCCTGCGGGCCGACCGCTCGATCGCCACTGCGCCGCCGGACTGCGCGAGCACCTCCCGGGTGCGCTCACAGCTCGTTCAGCTCGGTCGGAAGTAGTAGAGATCGATCTCGGCCATCTCTAGTCGAAGCACTCGGCGAGAGCGGGGACGTAGCGGTCCTCCACGATGCCGCGATGATGCAGCTCGTGCCCGGCAGTGACATAGACCAGCGCTCGAACGGTGAACTCGCAATCACTGGCAACGCCGCGACGATCGAGCGCCCTTTCGTCGAAGAATTCGAAGAGCCGGAGATCGGCCTCGCGCAGAGCGCGAAACTCCGCAAGCAGCTCGTCGAGTGGGCGGTCGCCGGAGTTCGAGGCGCCGGCCCACACTTCCTGATCCATCCCGGGCAGCTCGGCGCCGTCGTTGCGAGCGATATGCAGCGCTCGATAGGTGAAGAGCCGCTCGGTGTCGATCACGTGGCCGAGCAGCTCGCGGAGGGTCCACTTGCCGTCGGCGTAGGCGAATCGCTGCTGCGCGGGGGTGAGGCCGCCGAGCAGTCCGTCGAGTGCGTCCGGCGCCCCGCGGAGAACCTCGAGCACCTCCCCCGGTGGGACCTTGCTTACGTACGTGGAGTAGAAGTCCGCGTACTCGCTGTCGCTCGGAGTTCGCACGAGCTCAGATTCCTAGCTGGCGGTCGTAGACGACCTGCGCCTGTTGCACAAACTCGTCGATTTTCGCTTGGTGTCGCGGCACGAGGTTGGCAAAGTCGGCGTCGCCGCGCACCGCGCGGTCGATTCCGGTGATCATCGCCGACATCTCCTGGAGCGCCTGTTGAGCCAGGTCGCACACCTGATTCGCGCAGGTGCAGCTCCTCTCGGCGTCGTCGACCATCACCCCCATCTCGTAATAGGAATCACCCCAAGCCTCGGGGTCTGCCGGCGAAGACAGCGTTCGGATCTCACGGTCGAGGAATCGCTGGGTCTTCTCCGTGGAGTCGAGGCACCCTCCCGGTCCCTCGGTACCGCGCTCCTCGCGTCCGACGATCTTGTCCTCGGAGATGCCCTCCACCCGGCCCCGAACCCACGGCAGCGCTACGGTCAGTCCGAAGTAGAGGACGACGGCGAAGGCCAGCAGCTGCAGAACCCGACGCACGGCGCGAGTCTAACAGCCCCCGGCCTACTCACCCTCGATCAGGATGTAGGCCCCGACGTCGTCACCGAGCACTTCCCAGACGCTCGAATCGCGCCGCCGATTGGGACCGAAGGAATAGACGAAGATGCTCCGTCGGGTCCGGTCCCTGTTGCAGCGGTCGCGGACCCAATAGGGTGCGTTCCAAGGGTCGATGAAGAACTTGGCGCGCTCCTCGCGCAGGCCCTGGCCCTGGAGGCTCGCAAACTGCCCCCTCCACAGGTAGTCCTTGTCGTACTTCTCGACGTAGCTGTAGACCCGCTTGTGGATCCCGCAACGCGTGGGGAAGATATTCCGATGCGGGTTGCTCATGTGGAGGAAGTCGTTCTTCAACGCCTCGAGCTCGACTCGGGCGGCGTCGACGTTCTCCAAGCGGGCGCTGGTCTGGAAGCGGGCGGCGGCCGCCGTCGCCAAGCCGAGGGCCATGACGATCAGCCAGCTGATTCCGAGGGTGACGATCTTGCGCCGGGTGCCTGCGGCCTCGCTCGGACGCCGGCTCGCGAGCAATCCGAACAGGAAGCAGAAGCCCAGCATCACCTCTACGATCTCGCCCGAGTAGTCCCAGGGGTAGTCGACGTAGAGCCAGAGGGTGGCCGCGAAGCTCGGCACGAGCTCGATCGGCGGAGCGGTGATGCTCCATTTCCGAAGGCGCGAACCGAGCGGCGGAACGAGCGCGAGGATCGGGAGGACGATGCCGTAGCCGGCGATGACGCTCTTGAGCGCCAGCTTGCGCAGGCCGGTGCTGATGACGTTGTGGAAGTTGGGTTCTTGCTGGAAGTTGTGCTCGAGAAAGTAGGTCGGCGGACGATAGTCGATGAGGCGCTGGGCCCAGGAGATCTCCTCCATCGCCACGACGAAGCAGAAAAACGACACGCCGGCCAGGAACCACGGCCAGTTGCCCAGCTCACGGCGCTCGTTCAGGGCGCCGCGAAAAGCGACCCAGGCGGCTCCGATGAAGGCCCAAAAGGTGGCCCACTCGAGGTACTCGTCTTCCTGCACGCTCATCCGGTAGAAATCGGCGTGGCTGGCCTCGAGATAAGCCATGTAGCCGAGAATGCCGAAAACGAGCGCGTTGGCCAGAAGCGCCGGCAAGGAGCCCATCGGCTGTTGGTTCGCGGTGACCTGCCGTTTCATCAGAGCGCCCGGATGTTAGCTCGCCTGCTCGACGCCAGCAACCGGAAAAGGGGCCGGCCCCCGGGCGCCAGCCGAGCCTCTGCCGCTCACCCCGAGGGCCTAGTATCGGTAGTGGTCGGGCTTGTACGGGCCGTCGACCGGCACTCCGATGTAGTCGGCCTGTTGCTCGGTGAGCTTCGTCAGCTTGACGCCGAGCTTGTCGAGATGCAGCCGCGCCACCTCCTCGTCGAGCTTCTTGGAGAGCATGGTCACGGTCTTGGGGTAGCGACCGCGGTTGGCCCAGAGGTCGATTTGCGCCAGCACTTGATTGGTGAACGACGCCGACATGACGAAGCTCGGGTGGCCGGTGGCGCACCCCAGGTTCATCAGTCGACCCTCGGCGAGGATCAGCACGCTGTGGCCATCGGGGAAACGCCACTCGTCGTACTGCGGCTTGACGTTGACGCTCTCGACGCCCTCCATCTTCTTCAGCCCCGCGATGTCGATCTCGTTGTCGAAGTGACCGATGTTGGCGACGATCGCCTTGTCCTTCATCCGCGCCATGTCTTCGGCGCGAAGGATGCTGAAGTTCCCGGTCGAGGTGATGAAGATGTCGGCGCTCTCGACGACCTCCTCCAGGGTCGTCACCTCGTAGCCCTCCATCGCCGCCTGCAACGCGCAGATCGGGTCGATCTCGGTGACGATGACGCGGGCGCCCTGTCCGCGCAGTGCCTGGGCGCACCCTTTGCCGACCTCTCCGAAACCGCAGACGACCGCGACCTTGCCGCCGATCATCACGTCGGTGGCGCGATTGAGCCCGTCGACGACCGAGTGACGGCAGCCGTAGACGTTGTCGAACTTCGACTTGGTGACCGAGTCGTTGACGTTGATCGCGGGGAACAGGAGGGTCTCGTCCTTCGCCATCTGGTAGAGGCGGTGGACGCCGGTGGTCGTCTCCTCGGAGACTCCCTGGATCCTCTCGGCGATCGCCGTCCAGCGCCCGGGGTGCGCCGCGAGCTCGGCGCGCGCGGTGTCGAGGATGATCGCCCACTCTTCCGGGTCGTTGTCGGGATCTGCGACCGGCACCTCACCGGCAAGCTCGAACTCGTGGGCCTTGTGGACGAAGAGAGTCGCGTCACCGCCGTCGTCGACGATCAGGTCGGGGCCCGAGCCGTCGGGCCAGGCCAGCGCCTCTTTGGTGCACCACCAGTACTCTTCGAGAGTCTCGCCCTTCCAGGCGAAGACCGGGACGCCGCTCGGCTGGTCGACCGATCCGTGGCGGCCGACCACCACGGCGGCGGCGGCCGGGTCTTGGGTCGAGAAGATGTTGCAGGAGACCCAGCGCAGGTCGGCCCCGAGATCGACCAGAGTCTCGATGAGCACCGCCGTCTGCACGGTCATGTGAAGGCTCCCCATGATCTTGGCGTCGGCCAGCGGCTTGGTGGCGGAGTACTTGGCGCGCAGCGCCATCAGCCCCGGCATCTCATGCTCGGCGAGGTCGATCTCCTTGCGGCCGCGGGTCGCGAGCGTGAGGTCGGCGACCTTGAAGGTGAGCCGCTCGCTGTCGGCCGGGGTCGTGGGGCGGTCGGTAAGGACAGTCATGGTGATTCTCCTGGTGAAGTCGTTTTTCGAGAACGGCGATTGAGGCGGTAGTTGGTCGAAATCACGGTTTCGAGGCGCGGGCGACAAACAGCGTCGGGCCCTTCGCGGCGGGATCGGTCGGCAGCGGAACGATATGCGGCGCGGCCAGGCCGGCGGCCTCGCACCAGGCCGCGATCTGGGAGTTGTCGAAGCCGAGCCAGACGTGGCCCATCCGTTGGCGATAGTCCTCGTGGTCGTGAGCGTGCATCTCGATCACGAGCAGCGTACCGCCGGGCGCGAGGGCGCGAGCCGCTTCCGCGATCACCTTGTCGGGCTCGGCCAGATGGTGGAGGACGAGTCCGAGAATCGCTGCGTCGAGCTCGCCGTCGGCCAACGGCAGCGCCTCGAGGCGCCCCCGCCGCAGCTCGGCGTTGGCCACGCCGGCAAGCTGCTCGCGGGCCGCTTCGAGCATCGCCTCCGAGGCCTCGACGGCGATGACCCTGCCGACGAACGGTGCCAGCATTGCGGCGATCTCTCCGCTGCCGGTGCCGAGGTCGCCGACGACCGTGGTCGGATCGAGTAGCGCGAGCATCGCTTCGAGGTCGAAGCGGCTGCCGAAGAGCTCCCGGCGCAGCTGGGACCACTCGCCCGCGGCCGTCGAGAAGAAGCGCTGCGAGTCGGTGAGGCGCTCGTCGAGCACACTCGCCAGCCGGCGGCGATCCTCGGCGGCGGCGGCCGAGAGCTCGATCTCCGGCCGCAACAATCGCCAGAGGGCGCTCGCGCGCTCGTCTTCGAGGGCGGGGCCGGCGGAGTAGAGCCGCCGGGTACCCTCGGGCCGTACTCGTACCCAGTGGTCCTCCGCCAGCGTCTTGAGATGACGGCTGGCGGTCGACTGCGGCAGCTGGAGGATGGAGCAGAGCTCCGAGACCGTGAGCTCGGTCGTCTCGAGCAAGAGCAGCGCGCGGCATCTCACCGGATCGGCGAGGGCGGCCATGCTGTCGAAGATCGAGGCGCCGGGATAAGAGACAGGTGCTGTCAAGATCGATCCGTCCATCCGGATCGAAGGATACACCTCGACGCTTCGTCCGTCAACCTGTCGTCCGGCTCGGCTCGCTCTCGACCGGCCGTGCTCTTGCCACGATGACGTAGTACGCTTCCGCCCTTCGAATGGGAGCGCGATGAACGACGAGAGGGTAACCACCGACGACGCTCGCCCGGCCGGCGATACGAGCCGGCAGCCGAAGGACTTCCTCCGTGCCATGGTCGAGCGCGACCTGGCGAGCGGCAAGTACGGGGGCCGGGTCGCGACTCGATTTCCTCCGGAGCCCAACGGCTACCTCCACATCGGCCACGCCAAGGCGATCTGCGTCGACTTCGGAATCGCCGAGGAGTACGGAGGATCGTGCAACCTGCGCTTCGACGACACCAACCCGACGACCGAGGATCCGGAGTTCGTCGACGCCATCAAGGGAGACATCCGCTGGCTGGGGTTCGACTGGGCCGCCGAGCGCTACGCCTCCGACTACTTCCCTCAGCTCTACGACTTCGCCGTCGAGCTGATCGAACGAGGCCTCGCCTACGTCGACGATCTCTCGGAGAGCGAGATTCGCGAGTACCGGGGGACGGTGCGCGAGCCGGGCCGCGACAGCCCTTACCGCGAGCGCTCGGTCGCGGAGAACCTCGACCTCTTCGCCCGCATGAGAGCAGGGGAGTTCGAGGAGGGAGCGAAGGTGCTCCGCGGCAAGATCGACATGGCCCACCCCAACATGAAGATGCGCGACCCGGTGCTCTACCGGATTCTCAAGCGCTCGCACTACCGCAGCGGAGACGCGTGGTGCGTCTATCCCATGTACGACCACGCCCACTGCCTGTCGGACGCCATCGAGGACATCACCCACTCGATGTGTACCCTCGAGTTCGAGAACAACCGGGCGATCTACGACTGGATCCTCGAGAACACCACGGTCGCCGAGCCGCGGCCCGAACAGACCGAGTTCGCCCGCCTCAACCTCTCCTACACGGTGGTTAGCAAGCGCAAGTTGCTCGAGCTGGTCGAGGGCGGCCACGTCGAGGGTTGGGACGATCCTCGGATGCCGACGCTCGCGGGGATGCGACGGCGCGGCGTCACGCCGAGCTCGATTCGCCGCTTCTGCGACGACATCGGGGTGGCCAAGGCCAACAGCGTCGTCGACGTCGCCATGCTCGAGCACGCCATCCGCGACGAGCTCAACTACAACGCACCTCGGGTGCTGGCGGTGCTGCGCCCGCTCAAGGTGGTCATCACCAACTACCCCGCAGGCGAGGTCGATTGGCTCGATGCGGACTACTGGCCGCGTGACATCGAGAGAGAGGGGAGTCGCAAGATCCCCTTCAGTCGCGAGCTGTGGATCGAGAAGACCGACTTCATGGAACAGCCGCCGAAGAAGTTCTACCGTCTCGGTCCCGGGAGAGAGGTGCGGCTGCGCTACGGCTACTTCATCCGGTGCGAGGAAGTGATCAAGAACGACGGCGGTGAGGTGGTCGAGCTGCGCTGCACCTATGACCCGGAGACCCGCGGCGGCCAGGCGCCCGACGGACGAAAGGTGCGCGGCACCATTCATTGGGTATCGGCCGCGCACGCCATCGAGACCGAAGTGCGCCTCTACGATCGACTCTTCGCCGACCCCGAGCCGCTCGCCCACGATCGAGACTTCAAAGAGTTCCTCAATCCCGACTCGCTCGAGGTTTTTGCGGCGAAGGTCGAGCCGAGCCTCGCGGGGGCCGAACCCGGCTCGCACTTCCAGTTCGAGCGGCACGGCTACTTCTTCCTCGATCCGGTCGGCTCGAGAGAGGGTGCTCAAGTGTGGAACCGGGTCGTCGCACTGCGGGACTCCTGGGCTCGGCGTTCCTGATGCCGCCGACACGGCGGAGAGAAGCAGCGATGCGAGGACCGCTGAGCACGATGATCATGGCGGTGACTTGGGCCGGGCTTCTCGCAGCGTGTGGCACTTCGACAGCCGTCGAGGAACCCGAGACCGCGGCGGTGATCTGGCACGAGACGGCCTGCCCGGAGAACCGTGCCACCCCGCCGGTACGCTGCGGATCGGTCGACGTCTACGAGGATCGCGAGGCCGGTGCCGGGCGTACGCTCGCCATCCGCACCGTCGTTCTCGGCTCCACCGGTGAGGAGCCGACGGCCGATCCGCTCTTCGTCCTCATGGGTGGGCCCGGCCAGGGAGCCGCCGACTTCGCCTTCGATATCGCTCCCGCCTATGCGGCGACGCGCGAGCGCCGCGACGTCGTCTTCGTCGATCAGCGAGGAACCGGTGGGTCGAACCCGCTCGATTGCGAGCTGCCCGGCGAGCCGGCGGCGGCGTTCGGCGCGGTCTTCCCGCGCGCGGTGATGGCGGCCTGCCGTGGCGAGCTCGAGACTCGCGCCAACCTCGGCCTCTACACGACTGCGCTCTTTGTCGACGATCTCGATGACGTCCGCCAGGCGCTCGGCGACGAGCAAATCAACCTCTCCGGCGGCTCGTACGGCACCCGGGCCTCTCTGGTTTACGCCCGGCGACATCCGGCCCATACCCGCAGCCTGATTCTCGACGGCGTCTTCCCGGTCACCGAGAGGGCCGCGCTGACCTACGCCGAGACCGCCGAGCAGTCCTTGCGGCACATCTTCGCCGACTGCGCGGCGGATGCGGCCTGCGCCGCGGCCTATCCTGAGCTCGAAGCCGCAGTCGATCGCATGCTTGCCGCCTGGAGTGGTCCCGTCGAAGTCGAGATCACCGTCGGCGAGGACCAAAGAGCCACCGTGCCGCTCTCCCGCGGCGACTTCGGCTACGCCGTTCGCGGCCTTCAGTACGGCTCGCGTGCCTGGTCGCTGCCGAAGTACCTGTGGAAGGCCGCCGCCGAGGGCGATTTCGCGCCGATCGCCGAGGGCTACTATCGCCGCGCCGTCGCCATCTGGGAGGCGGTCTCGGTCGGTCAACACCACTCGGTGTTCTGTGCCGAAGACCTGCCCTTCGTCGCGCCCGACGAGGTTGCCGAGCACACCGAAGGCAGCTACCTCGGTCGTTACCTTTTCGACGAGTACGCCGAGGTGTGCGAGCTCTGGGTGCGGGGCGCCATCGCCGACGACTTTCACCAGCCGACCCACTCCGACGTGCCGGTCCTCATGTTCTCCGGGCTCCGCGACCCGATTACACCGCCGCAGATCGCCGACCAGGCCGCCGAGACCTTGCCCAACACCCTCCACGTCGTCTTTCCCGCCGGCGGACACGGCTACACCGGCGGCGACGACGGTGGCTGCAAAGGGCGGATCATCGACCAGTTTCTCGAGCAGGGCTCGGTCGACGATATCGACGCGACCTGCGTGGACGAGATCGTGCCGGCCGGCTTCGAGCTGCCGGGCAACGTCGGCGACTAGAAATACGGTGACAGGCTACGCACGTCGCATGGCTCGGCCGCCGGATCGACGGGGTCACGGCGTTGATGGCAGCCTGCTGCGACAGCACGGGCGAAGTCGACGTTGTCAGGGCCTTGCTGGATCTGGGCGCGGACGCCTCTGCGACAGACAGCGAGGGACGGACTGCGGCCGACTATGCTGAGTTGTCAGGTTATGTGGAGATCGCCGGACTGCTGAACCGACCAAGCGAAACGAGAGACTGGCGAGCGGCAGGCATGAAGAGGTCGAGGAAGACTGCTAGCAAGAGCAAATGATCAAGCTGTTCAAGAGCCTGCTGGGCAGGAAACCGGGCGAAAGCGAGTCTCAATCCGAGATGAGGCGGCTCGCTACTCTTCTGGCCACCGAGTTCAAGCTCTACAACTCGGCGGCGTTGAAAGAGGCGAGAGGCACGCCACAGCTGCCGGACGAGCTCGGCCGAGAGGTCGCCAAGGCCTATCGAACCTATGCCGAGCAGGTCGGCGGCTCAGAAGAAGCGGAAGGCATCTTCTGTCGCGAATTCGCCCGGGTAATAACGCCTGGAGACGAACACCTGGTGAGATTCGAGTGCGGGCTTCCGCGGCTCGAGAGGGTCGCAACACTCGGCCAGCTCCTCGAAGTGCTCTGGCGGAGCGCGGCTCTCCGAGCATCGGACAGCCCACGATAGCGACCAGGTCGAGGCCAACAGCCAGTGGACTATCGAGGAGACCTCGCCGACTCGAACCGGTACGATCCTTGGTCCGCGGCGATCGGCCGTGCCTTCGACGCCTTCAATCGGCCGGACGGCTCCAGGGAGTCGGAGCTGGCGTTCGTCGAGGACCTCCCCGAGCCGCTGCGGTTCGCTCTCGTCTGTCACCTGTATGAGGCTGAAATCAACAATGGCGGCCTCGATCTGGTGTTCAGTTGCATCGGATTGCTGATCCCGGAGATCGTCTCGGCGTTGTCCTATTTCGGCCGGTTTGAGCAGTCTCGACAGCTCGAGAACCTGGTTTCCCGACTCGGGTTCGAGCAATTCCCGAGGACTCACGAGGAAGTCATGGAGAGCTGGGACGGCTGGAACACCGACGAGCACGCCGACGACGTGCAGCGGTTCGAGTTCGCCTACGCGGCATTGGAGGAGAAGTCGAGCACCCGAGCTGCCGTCGAAGCACACATCGGGGCACATCCGAGTCTGTTCTTCAGAAACACCCGCGGAACCGAAGAGTGATGTCGTCAAGCACGCTACCGTGACTGCGATGGCCGAAAATGCGGTGAACGATGACAGGCTACCTGTTTCTCCTAGCCCGGCGTCTTCCCGCCCCGCCTTGCGGAAATAAGTAGCCTGTCACCGTATTTCCCAGGGGCCCCTCCTGACGCGCGATCGCGAGATTCGCCGCTCGAGACTCGTCCCTCTCGCCATCGGGTGAGTCTTGCCGCGGCCCTGACTGATGTGCCCGACCGAGGTGCCGCTGGGAGTTGGGCCTTCCCTCACGGCGCAGGCGCTAGACTCGGAGCTTGATCTCAACAAGGAGGAACGCGCATGAACCGGCGTCTGCACCGTTTGAGCCCGCTTGCAATCTTGATTCTGGCGGCGGCCCTCTACCCATCGTGCAACGGCGAGGACTCGTCCTCCCTTCTCGACATCCCGGTCGTCATCGACGCCGCCTCCCCGGCCTGGAGCGCCGATCCCCCCTTCGCTCTCAGCGCCGTCGTCACCAAAGCCGGCTCGGGGGACGCGGTCGGTGAGGCGGTGTCGGTCTCGGTGGAGGTGCTCAAGGTGGGACCCCTCGAGAACAATCAGTCGTTCACGATCCCGGCAAGCCGCTCGACGGCCGACCCCAAGCTGTTCGAGGCGGACGCCGTCGCCGCGGGTCCGTTCCATCCCAACCAGCAGGTTCGCTTTCGCTGGTCCGCGACGGCGCCGATCGGGGGAGAGACCACCGAGTTGGGGGCGACGGATACCGCCGAGTTCCAGATCGACGCCGACACCTGCGACTCCGACGCGGAGAGCTACCTGCGCGAGATGCATGCGGCGGTCGTCGACAGCTTCGACGGCATGACGACGCTCGGTGAGATCTTCGCGCAGGGGTACGTTCTGAACAACCACGGGTACGCCTCTCTCGACGGGCTGGGCGTGACCTTCGTGCACCCCAATCCGGTGTTCGCCGTCGAAATGCCGGAAGTGCTGGCGTTCAAGCCCGCGGACGGGAGCAACGTGACGGATAACACCAGCTGTGCCGGAACCTGCGTCCTGGGCGTTCTCGGACCCTGTCTGTGCAGCGCTTGCGACAGCTGCAAGGACGAACCGTACGAGCTCATCGGATGGTTCTACGGCGTCTTCGCCTTCGATCCGGAGGTGCCGCGGCCGGTCGAGGGCTGCATCCCGCACCACTACTGGTTTCTGCACGAAGCAGGGTGGCACACCGCGAGCGGCGGCATGATGCTCGACCCGACGCCGGAGGCGGCGCTGGATCCCGCCCCCGTCGACTGCCCGACGGCCGCCTCCCTGTGCGCTTCGACCGACCGCTATCACCCCCGCGTCTGGGACCTCCACTTCTGGGTCAACCGCGAGGCGATGGAGGAGGAAGGCACCTCCGCGGTCCTTCCCAGAGTCGCGATCTACAACACCGACGGTGAGGGGAATCTAATCCCCGGCGGTGGCTTGAACGCCCCGACGACGGCTCCGAGCGACGCGTTCCCCGAAGGCCAGTGCATGTTCTTCTACTCCGAGCTGGGCTGCGACGGAGCTCCCGGTTGATCCGCTGTCCGTGAGCATCGAGCTCGACGCAGGACCTGCTCGCAGCGCGCGGAGGCGAGCCCGACGGGTCAGGAGGGCTGACAATTCGTCGGGACCGTAACAACCACCTCGGAGGGTGGTGCGGCCAGCGGCCCCGTTTGGCAGAATCCAAGGGCGAAGGAAAGCGAACATGCCTCGAGCCGCTCGGGCCGCTTTGCCAGCGGTCTGCGCTCTCCTCACGGCGGGCGTCATTCTCGGACAGGAGGTCCCTTCGGGACTCGTGGGTCCGCCGATCGTGCAGTTCAGCTTCTCGAACCCGGGCGCGCGCAGCTTGGGATTCGGCGGCGCCTTCGTTGCCCTGGCCGATGATGCCACGGCGGCGTTCGCCAACCCGGCCGGTCTGGTTCTGATCGGGGAGCCGGAAGTGTCGCTCGAGGGTCGTTCGTGGAGCTACTCGACTCCGTTCACCGATCGTGGACGCATCGAGGGTGAGCCGAGCGGCTTCGGCGTCGACGTCGTGGCCGGACTGCAGAAGGGTACTTCCTCGAATGACCTCAGCGGCGTCTCCTTCGTCTCGTTCGTCTACCCGAAGGGGCCGATGTCGATTGCCCTCTACCGTCACCAGCTGGCAGACTTCGAATCGCACACCCAGACGCGGGGGCTCTTCTCCGGCGGCACCAGCTGTTGCCAGATAAGACACGTCGAGGTGCGCACGAGAACTGATCTCGACATCGTGAGCTACGGGCTGTCGGGCGCCTACCGGGTGACGGACGCGCTGAGCCTGGGACTGTCGCTGGTCTACTTCGAGGGCGCTTTCGATCTCGTCGGCGAGCCCTTTCTGCCCGACGCAGACCCCGTTTTGGGGCAGTTCGCGGCGACCTCGTATCGACCCGACAGGCAGGCTGTCCAGAGCTCGATTCGCATCGACGACAGCGATGTGGGTTGGACTGGAGGCGTCCTCTGGACGCTCTCGCCGCGCTGGCGAGTGGGTGCCTTCTACCGTCAGGGGCCCATCTTCAGACTAGACGGGGAGGCCGTCGCCGGGCCGAGCGGCGGTTTCTTCGGTCTGAGCCCGGGGGAGTTGATCGACCGAGCAATCTCGCCGGTCGCCTTGCCAGGCGTCTATGGGTTAGGTCTCGTCTTTCGGCCTCGTGAGCGCCTCACCGTCGCCTGCGAGTGGGATCGGGTCGAGTACTCGACCATTCCCGACAGCCTCGACGAGAACGAGTTCAGTACGAATAGCGTCGTGCTGGAGGATGTCGATGAGCTCCATCTCGGCGCCGAGTACGTGTTGCCCGGCAGCACCCCGGTCGCCGCGCTGCGGCTGGGCGCCTGGCTCGACCCCGACCACTCTCCCCACATCGGCGCGGGGGGGACCCCATACGAACGCGCGCTGCTGCCGCCCGGCGACGACGAGATCCACTTCGCCGTCGGGTTCGGACTCGCCTTCGAGCTCTTTCAGGTCGACCTCGGCGCCGACTTCTCGGACCTCGTCGACAGCGTGTCGCTGTCGGCGATCTACGGTCTTTGAGCGGGGTAGAGCGCTCCCCGCGGCAGCAAGGAGCTCCATCGTGAGCCAATCTCGCACGCGAATGCCGAACCGGAGTCGAGCCGGGCACCGCAGGCTCCTCTTGCTGCCGATCGCCGGCCTGGCCCTGCTCGGCTCGGGGTGCGACTGGGACAGTGTCGTCTCGATTCCGCCGTTCGGCACCCTGGTGGTCACTACCGCGACCAGCGGCTCGAATCCGGATCCGGATGGATACGAGCTCTCGGCGAGCGGCCCGAGCCTCGACGTCGATCGCGGCATCGGCACCAACGAGAGCGTCATGTTCTCGATCGTCACCGCCGGTGACTACAGAGTTGGCCTCAGCGGCATCGCTGCGAACTGCTCGGTGGACGTCAGCCCCCAGGTGGTGCGCGTCGCGCTGGGAAACACGTCGGCGGTTACGTTCAACGTATCCTGCTCCTAGGGCTGTCGAACTCGAGATCCAAGCGGCGTGTTTCGAGCTGCCGGTCGGCGCGAGCGCGAGGACCCCGAGAGACACCTTCTACCGGACCTGGAGGCACGCCTTCGGACCGGGCCCGATTAACGAACTGCGCTATCGGTGCTGTTTCGGCAGCAGGTAACTCGCCAAGGCCGGCAGCAGCAGAATCGCTCCCAGCATGTTGACCAGGAACATGAAGGTGAGCAGGATGCCCATGTCCGCCTGGAACTTCAGAGGGGAGAAGATCCAGGTGGCGACGCCGACCGCGAGCGTGATGCCGGTGAAGACCACTCCGTTGCCGGTCACGGTCAGCGTCTCCCGGTAGGCGTCCGGAAGGGAGCCTCCCTCGGCCCAGATCGTGCGAAACCTGCTGTAGATGTAGATTCCGTAGTCGACCCCGATGCCGACGCCCAGCGCGACGACGGGGAGCGTCGAGACCTTGAGGCCGATCTCGAGCACCGTCATCAGCGCGTAGGCGAGCAGCGACACGAGCCCCAGCGGCAGCACGACGCACAGCGTTGCTCGGACCGAGCGGAAGGTGACGAGGCACAGGAAGATGATCGCGGCGAAGACGTAGAGGAGCATCGGAAACTGGGCCGCCGACACCGCCTCGTTGGTCGCGGCCATCACTCCCACGTTGCCGGTCGCCAACCGGAACTTCAGGTCGTCCGATCCGAACTCGCTGTTGTAGGCCTTGACCTGGGCGACGATCGCGTCGATCGTCTCCGCCTTGTGATCGGCGGTGAAGATCATCACCGGCATCACGCTGCAGTCCCCATTCAACAGTCCGGTCGTCGTCGGCACGTAGGTGACCGATTGGGCGAGCGTCGATGGATCGCGGGGCAGCACGCGCCACCTCAAGGCGCCCTCGTTCCAGCCCGAGTTGATGACTTTGGCGATCCCCGGGAGTCCGATCACCGATTGCACCCCGGGCACGTTGCGCATGTGCCACTCGAAGCGGTCGATCGTCGTCATCACGTCGTAGTCGACACAGCCATCGGCCACCGTCTCGACGATTACCGACAGGATGTCGACACCGATCGAGAAGTTGTCGCTGATGATCTCGCTGTCGCGGTTGTAGCGCGAGTCGGACCTCAGCTCGGGCACGCCTCGGTGCAGATCGCCGATCTTGATCTTGCGCGCTTGCCAGAATCCGACCACCAACAGCACGGCGGACAGCAGTAGGATGACCCGAGCAGGGCCCCGCTCGGCCACCCTCGCCAGCACCGTCCACACCGGCTCCATGTGGCGCGATCGTCGCTTGAGCCGTTCCTGGTAGATCGCGTCGTAGCTCTGGTAGGAGAGCAGCACCGGCAGCAGGACCAAGTTCGTCAGGATGATCACCGCCACGCCGAGGCTCGCGGTGACCGCCATCTCCTGGATGACCCGGATCTCGATCAGCTGGATCGTGACGAAACCGATGGTGTCGCTGATCAGGGCGATGACGCCCGGCACGAGCAGCCGCCGAAACGCCGCCCGCGCCGCGTCCGAGCTGTCGGCCCCCTTGAAGACCTCCGCTCCGTAGGCGCTGACCATCTGGACCCCGTGGCTGACGCCGATGGCGAAGATCAGAAACGGCACGAGGATGCCCATCGGGTCGATGCCGTAGCCGAGCAGGGTCAGCAGCCCGAGTTGCCAGATCACGGCGATCAGCGAGCATGCGAGCGGGATGATCGTCAGCTTGATCGACTGCGAGTAGACGTAGACGAAGACCGCGGTGATGAAGAAGGCGATGGCGAAGAAGAGGATGACCCGATTGGCGCCGGCCGAGATGTCGCCGATCACCTTGGCGAAGCCGATCATGTGGACGTCGACCGGCGCGGTCTCGACACGGACGTCGACTTCTCGCTGGAAGCGTGCTCGGATCTTCTCCTCGAGCTGTCCAGCGACCTCGACGTAGTCGAGTGGCTCGCCCGTGTTGGGGTTCACATCGAGGAGCTGGGCGCTGATGATGGCGCCGCTGAAGTCATTGGCCACCAGCCGCCCGACGATGCCTGCCTTGAGGATGTTCTTGCGAACCTGATCGAGTCCCTCCGGCGTCGGGCTGAACTCGGCTGGGATGACGTTGCCTCCGGCGATGCCGTCTTCGACGACTTCGGTGAACCGGGTGTTCGGGGTCCAGAGTGAGCTGACCTGCGCCCGATCGACGCCGGGGATGAAGAAGACCTCGTCGGTGGCCGTCTTCAACGCTTCGAAGAACTCCGGGGTGAAGATGTCTCCCTCGCGCACCCTCAGAGCGATGAGCAGTCGGTTGGCGCCACCGAACTGCTGACGGTGCTCGAGGTAGGTCTGCATGTACTCGTGCTTGAGCGGCAGGAGCTTGGCGAATCCGGCGTCGATGCCGATCCGGCTGGCCGAGTACGCCATGAAGGCGGTGACCAGGAGAAACAGGCCGATCACCAGTCGGCGATGGCCGAAGATCGCCCGCTCGAGCTTCGAAGTGATCGGTGACGTCATCTCGGATCGCGCCTTTCTCGAGCTCAGGGCGACGTCGCCCCGCCGACAGCCTCAGGCTCCAGTCGGTTGGCCCCGTATTCGCCGACCAGGACGAGACCTCCGTCGGCCATCGACAGGATCGAAGAGACCCCCTGTCGATCCGGCTGCTGCACGAGCTCGAAGCTCGTCCCACCGTCGTCGCTCACCAGCAGGGTACCTGCCAGACCGGCGATCACGAGCGATCCGTCGGGCAGCCGCACCCCGTCGGTGAGCATGGCCTGCGTTCCCGTCTCCATCGGCGACCAGGTCTCACCCGCATCATCCGAGCGGAAGAGGTTCCCGCGCAGGCCGAAGAGCAGCAGGGAGTCGCCCTCGAGCGGCAGACTGCCGAAGAAGGAGCCGGAGTAGGGCGAGGGGAGCTCGATCCAGCTTGCTCCGTCATCGTCGGATCGGAACACCGTCCCGGCCTCGGCCGCTACGTAGAGTCGTCCGGAGTCCCCCCTTGCGACGTGGTTGAGGTGGAGGTCGGCACCGCTGTCGAAGGCGTAGGGATCGTCATCCGTCGGCTCGCTCTCGACGATCGCGCGGTCCGTCCACGTATCTCCCCCGTCCGAGGTTTCGAGAAAAAAGCCGTAGGCACCGATCGCGAAGCCGCTTTGCGCATCTCTGAACCAGACATCGAGGAGCGGCCGCTGCTCTTCCGGCGCCGAACGGAGCAACTCCCAGCTCTCCCCGCCGTCGCGAGTTCGCAGGATCACCGCGTCGTGACCGACCACCCAGCCCAGCTCTTCGTCGAGGAAGAACACCCCCGTGAGTGTCGCCCGGGTCGGCGCCGCGACCTGGCCCCAGCTCCTCCCCTGATCACGGCTGAGGAGGATGTGTCCCCGCTCGCCAACGGCGACGGTGAGAGCGCCGACCGTCGCTCCGTCCAGCAGTAACGACTCTGCGGCCAGCGGCTTGAGGAGCGACTCCTCACCCTCTCCCTCCTGGGCAAGGCTCCGCCCGGCGCTCGCGACCGAGAGAAACGCACAGATCAGCGCCAAGCTCACCCTTGGCGCTCGGGCCGGCCGAAGCGCCAACCTGAGCGTCGGCCGGCCGCAGGCAGGGCTCACCGGACGCCTTCTCGGCGCAGTGCCGCCGGCGTGTAGTCCTCTAGTGTTCGCTCGATGTCGAAATTGTACATCGAGAACTCGTTGTCGAGCCCGATTGCCAAGTAGCGCCCGGCCTGCAGGTCGGTGTGAACCTCGAGTGTCGTCCAGAGCATCGGCACGTCGTAGTAGTTGACGACAAAACCCTCGGACACGCGCCAGAGTTGATCCCGCTTGTCGTACTGGTCGACAGCCAGGATCTGCCAGCTGTCCTCGTCTACGTAGAGGGTCCGGCGTTTGTAGATGTGACTGGTCCCCGCCTTGAGGGTCGCCTCGACGACCCAGACCCGGTGGAGCTCATAGCGCAGGTACTCGGGGTTGATGTGCAGGGGCGTGAGGATGTCCTTGTGGGTCAGCTGATCGCTGTGGAGGGCGTAGTTGTTGTACGGAAGATACATCTCCTTCTTGCCGACGAGCTGCCAGTCGTAGCGGTCCGGCGCGCCGTTGAACATGTCGAACTGGTCCGAAGTGCGCATGCCGTCGGCCGCCGTGCCGGGGTTGTCGTAGGCCACGTTCGGAGCGCGACGGACTCTGCGTTGACCGGGGTTGTAGAGCCAGGCCGCGCGGGGCTCCTTGACCTGGTCGAGCGTCTCGTGGACCAGCAGGATGCCGCCCGCCAGCCTCGCCGGCGCTACGACCTTCTGCTTGAAGTAGAGGATCCGGTTGTTGATCGACTCCTCGGTCTGCCCCTCCTGGCTGTACACCACGTTGAACTCGTCCTCGAAGACGACCTCGGTATAGCTGCCGCTGCGGGTGGGCGCCGCCTGCGAGATCTTGCGCGCGGCGATGTCACCCCGATAACGAGTCAGGTGGTTCCAGACGACCTCGACGCCGCTTTGCGGAATTGGGAACGGCGTCCCCATGATCGCGCCGCGGATGCCGCTGCCGCCCTCGACCAGCTCGGCGGTGGTGGCCACCCGCTTGGTGGCGTCGTAGATGCGTTGGGGATAGGAGGCGCTGCGCCGTGTCGGATAGACCTTCATCTTGTACGAGTCGTAGGCCTCGAGCATCGCTCGATGTCCAGGGGTGAGCTGGTTCTCGTACTGGCTCATGTTGGCCGCGGTGATGGTGAACAGCACCTCGTCGTCGGCGTATGGATCCGGATGGTGATCGCCGGGCGAGTAGCCTGCCGGGGGCGACGTGATGCCGCCGTCCCAGGCGGGAATGGTGCCGTCGGCGTTTCCGGCCTTCTCGGCCCCGGTCGGCGTCAGGTCCTTGCCCAGGCGGTCGGCTTCGGCCTGGGTGACGGAGGCGACGGCGGAGAGCGAGAACGAGGCAACGAGCGCGAGCGTGGCCGCGATCAGGATGAATGTGTTTCTGGCCATGACAGTCTCTTCCCCTTCTTAGAATGAGTACTTGGCGTTGACGCCGACGAAATCGCGATCGTTCGTCAGATTGTAGCGACCGGCACCGGAGAAGGTGGTGTAGCTGAGGTCGAACTCCCAGGTGCTCTGCCGGCTGAAGCCGAGACCGACGGTCAGCGCCTTGCGACCCTCGATGAAGTTGCCACCCGGACCCGGCGAGACGCCGTCGACATCGTGCTGCCAAGAGAAGCGCGGCGACACGTTGAACCCGGCGAACGCGTTGTTGTAGTCGAGTCGGCCGGCGAGACGGTAGCCCCAGGACTCGTCATCGGCGAAGTGTTCCGGGGCCTCGATCGGCTTTCCGGCGTGAGCCCCCGCGAGGATCGCATTGCCGCTGACGTAGGTGCCGGGTCCCTCGAAGCGGAGCTCACTCTTGTCGGGGAACCCGTCCACTTGGGTGATCGCGCCCTCCCAGAGCAGGACGCCCTGGTCGGCGCCCAGCGTCGGGCCGTAGACCTTGGTGATCGTCATCTGGAACTGGTTGACATCGAACTTGCGGGTTCCCGGGATGAGTGTGTTGAACTGTCCGGTGAAGTCGCCCAGCTGGTTGAAGGTGGCGAGAGAGGATCTGATCGGACCGAGGGCGGCGAAGAGCAGCTCGACGTCATCGGCCTGTAGCGGCGCGTCTTGGCGCTGGGAGAGCTCGCCTTGGATCGCGAAGGTGCCGACGGCGGTGTTGAAGCTCACCCCGAGCAGCGTGATGTCCTCCGGGTAGGCGATGAAGTAGCCGGCCGTTTGGGCGTACGCGTCGGTGGCGAAGGCGCTCACGACGGCCGAGGCGTCCCCTCCCGCCAACGCGGTGTCGACGGCCGCGGTCGAGACGATGCCCGCCTCGGTCGGGCTGAGGCCGAATCCCACACCGGCCGCGACGCCGGCCCCGATCGCGGCGTCTCGTCCCACGCCCTGGGCGAGAGCGCCCAGGGCGGTCGCGCCGGCGGTGCCGAAGCCCTGCGCCGCGATGGCGCCGCCCAGCGAGCCGGTACGCCCGTT
>CALZKB010000047.1 GCA_945787575.1 Thermoanaerobaculia bacterium
ACGCAGATGCAGTACAAGTACACACGCGGAAGTTGGGACCGAGTGGAATCGTGGGGCAGAACACATTCTCCGAACTAGTTGCCTCGATGAAAGCGGCGGTTGCAGAGCCAGAGCCCGAAGCGACGGCTCATAGCCCGGGTGGTAGCGCACCGCGTCGCGATACGACTCGATCGCCCCGTCCAGGTCGCCGGAACGTTCCTGGATCACCCCCCGATTGTGGTAGGCCTCGACGTTGAGGGGGTCGATTGCCAATGCCGCTTCGATCTCCACGAGCGCTTCCTCCTGGCGCCCCAGGGCGCCCAAGGTTCCCGCCAGGCTGGTCCGAAGAGCCGCATCCTCGGGCGAGCTTGCCGCCAGCTGCCGGTAGAGCGCCAGCGCTTGCTCCAACTGGCCGGCCTCGAAGTGGATGGCGGCCAGGTTGCGACGCCCGGCGGCGCTCGGCTCGGCCGCCACTTCCTCGCCGTCTCCGTCCTCGTCGCTCCCGAGATAGCCCAGCGCCCGCAGGCGGCGCAGCGTCGCCTCCTCGGTCTCCCCGGCGCGCGTCAGAGAGCTCGCTCCCCGCTCTCCCGTCTCGTAGGTGGCCACCCGCGGGGGATCGGCTACCGACAGCAGTCCCTCGAGCAATACTCGCCCCGGCATGTCGGCGGCCGGCGCTACCCCGGCCAGCGCCAAGACCGTCGGCGCGATATCGAGAATGGTCGGAGCCTGCAGACGGGCTCCAGGCCTGACTCCGGCACCGAAGAGGTAGAGCACCCCTTCTTCGCGATGAAAGCGCTCGCTGACCCGCCGCAGATCGCGAGTGCGGCTCGGATCGTCGTGCAGCGTCCCGAGCTCGAAACCGTGATCCGATAGAACGACCAGGCTAGTGTCGGAATCGACCGCCTCCAGATAGTCCCCGAGGATCTCGTCGGCCAGGCGGTACATCTCCTCCACCGTTCCCCCGAAACGCCGCCGCTGCACCTCCAGCTCGCCGGCGAGGTCATCGCTACGGAAGAGGTGCCCGAAGAGGTGAGCTGCCGAGTCGGTCACCTCGAAGTAGACGAGGGCGACGTCGGGCTGCCGGCGGCGCCACAGGTGGAGGCCGACGTCGCGATAGCTTCCGGCCGTCGCCAAGCCCCAACGCAGGTGCGACAGCTCGTTGTCGAAGCTGAATGGGGCATCGAGCTGGGCCGGTTCGACATCGACGAAACGGGCGAGCTCGTTCGGCCCGATGTCGAGCGGCTTCCGGAGGAGCGGCTCAATCTCGGCGGCAAGAGTCTCAGGGTAGATCTCGTCTCCCTCGAGCTCTCCCCTCAGCCCCTCCTCGAAGAGAAAGTGATAAGCGGTGTGATCGCTGACGATCGTGCCGTTGACTACCTCCGGCGGCCAAGTGGCCCACCAACCGACGACCGCGACCCGGCGGCCCGCGTCCGACAGGATGTTCCACAGCGCCTTGACTCGACGCATTTGGCTGGTCACCGGTAGCGTCTCTCCGGTCGCCGGATCCTCGGCGACGAAGTGCGAGATGCCATGAACGTCAGGGGTCTTGCCGGTCGCCACCGTCGTCCACACGACGGGGCTGAGTAAAGGCTTCTGGCTGCGCAACGGTGCGTAGGCGCCTTCCAAGCGCAGCCTGGCGAAGTGCGGCAACTCCCCTTCCGACAGCAGCAGATCGATCGTCGACGGGTCGAGGCCGTCCATCGCCAGCACGAGAACTCGCCCGCCGTCCCTGCTCCCGCAGGCCGCCAGCAGCCAGACCGCTACCAGCAGCGACGCCGGCATGAAAACGCGGCTCTTCAACGAGCCTCCTCGCCCTGAAGCGCAAGGAGCAGATCGCGCTCCGCTCGCGCCGCGTTCGCGCCGCCTCGTGGTCCTGCCTCTGTCCCGCCGATCCTCATCAGCTCAGCCTCCGTCTCGGCGATTCGCTCACTCGCCAGCACCCGGCGATTGCTCACGATACCGCGGGAGTTGATCGCGTCGGCGCGCTCGAAGGCGAGGCGAGCCAGCCGCAGGCGACCGTTGCGGCGCAGGATCAAGCCCAGGTTGTAGAACAGGACGTCGTTGTCCGGCGCCGACAGTGCCGCCCGTTCGAAGTCGACGACCGCGGCCGGCCAGTCGCTCTGCTCGTACCCGAGGCCGCGCATGTAGTGATACTGGCCGACGAGATTCCGAGTCAGGTAGTCCCGCGGTACCGCTCGATCCGACTCGCCCGGGAGCAGTTCCGGCAACTCCATGCCCGGTACTCGCGGGGCTGAGGTCCGCGCGACCCGGAAGGCGAGACCGTCGGGCACCAGCGTGATGCCGGGGACCTGCCAGTTGGGGTGGTGGGTGAAGTACAGGCGACGATCGTCGGGATCGAAGCGCAGCGGCTGCAGGTCGGCGTCGCCGACACCTTGGAGGACCAGACGGACGTCGGGCCGAGCTCCCTCCACCAGCTGAAGGTAGATGAGGACGAAGAGGATGTTGTCGTCGGTGGCGGCCAAGTGAGCACCGGGCGGCAAGCCGGCCAAAAGGGTGCGGCTGTACTCCTCCGCCAGCCGGAATCGCGACCGATCGTGCGCGCGCCAGCCGGTCACCAGCAGCAGCAGGGGGATCAGCCAGACCACCTGCGCCGATCGCCGGCTCCTCTCGAACAGCCAGTGGCCTCCGGCGCCCACCAGCAGCGCCAGCATCACGTAGGAGGGGATGTAATAGCGGTGCCAGACGAAGATGTCCGTGCGCGAGCCGTGGGCGGCCAGCGCCGCCAGGTTGAGCATCATGATCAGAGCCAGCAGGCCGAGTGGCCAGCGGAGCCGGCGGGCTACCGTCACTCCCAGAACCGCGAGCGTCAGACCGACCCACGCCACCTCGCTGCCGAGACCCCGCAGATAGTCCCCGGCGATGACCCAGAGATCGCTCCACTCCCCGAACCAGGCGCGCGACCAGTGAGTGAGGCGGAGCACGTGACGCAGCAGCGCAGCCGGCGTCTCGGGATCGCCCCAGTCGAGCCGAGGCTGGGCCCGCGACCGCCACATGAGAAAGAGGTACGGCGCGAGGCCGATCGTGAAGCTCGCGCCGGCGCCGAGCCAGAGCTTGAGATCTCGCCTCAGCTCGCGATGGGCGACGAATGTGTAGACGGCGATGGCACCCCCTTGTAGCGCCATGAACGTGTGATTGGAGGCGCCGAGTCCGGCCAGGAAGAAGACCAGCCACAGGCGTCCCCGACCGCCCTCACGGCGCCAGCTGCAGAGGGCGGCCAGACTGGCCACGACGAAGAGCGCGTTGAGCGAGTAGACCCGCTGAATGTTGGCTTGCGACCAGAAACTCGGACCGAAGGCGAGGACCAGCGCCGCCAAAGCCGCGGCCGCGCGCCCGAGCTCCAACCGCCGCGCCAGGTAGTAGAGAGCACCCACCGCCCCCGCCGCCGCGACAACGCTGAACCAGCTCATCCGCTGAGCCACGCTGCCGAACGGCAGGCAGAGGGTCCACAGCTTGCCGAGCAGCACATAAAGCGGATAGCCGGAAGGATGGGGAACGCCCAGCGTGTAGGCGGCGGCGACGAGCTCTCCGCTGTCGCCGACGTAGATCGACGGGCAAGCGCCAAGGCCATAGACCACTCCGCAAACGGCCGCCAGGCTACAAGCTTCTGCGAGGGTTCGCCGCAAGGGCGTCAGTCTAACCTCGCGATCCTGGGGAGCGCCAACGAGCCCGCCGAGCACCGCTGGCGCAGGCTCGATACCCGTCTTCGACCCAGGACCCGGTAAAGCCTCTTCCAGCGGTAAATTCGAGCAACGCTGCCGGGATAGAATCGGCTCCAAGAGCTCGAGGCGATCGGAATGAGCAAGCCACCCCCTGTGCCCCCGAACGACATCGAGAGGATCATCGACCTCCGGTCACTCGAGATTCTCGATACTCCTCCCGAGGAGCGCTTCGATCGCATCAACCGCCTCGCTCGACGCGTCTTCGAAGTGCCGATCGCGCTGGTCAGCCTGATCGACGAAGACCGTCAGTGGTTCAAGTCGAGAATAGGACTGGAGGCCACCGAAACACCGCGCGAAATGGCGTTCTGCGCGCACGCGATCATGGGCGATGAGGTCCTGGTGGTCGAGGACGCCTCGGTGGACGACCGGTTCGACGACAACCCACTAGTCACCGGTGAGCCCGGCATGCGCTTCTATGCCGGGTGTCCGATCACGTCGCCCAGCGGCCACAAGCTCGGCACGCTGTGCGTCATCGATCGGCGCCCCCGTGAGTTCGATCCGGAAGACGTCGAGACCTTGCAGGATCTCGCCAGCATGATCGAGATGGAGATCGCCGCCCTCCAACTGGCAACGACCGACAGTCTCACGCAACTGCGCAACCGCCGCGGCTTCTTCCTGGTCAGCCGACAGGTTCTGAGCTTCGCCAGGCGCGCGGCACAACCTGCTTGCCTCGTCTTCATCGATCTCGACAACATGAAACAGATCAACGACAGGCTCGGCCACGACGCTGGCGACCGGGCTCTCGTGCGGACTGCACGGATGCTCAACAGCAGCTTGCGCGAATCGGACGTCAACGCGCGATTGGCCGGTGACGAGTTCTGCGTGCTGTTCAGCGGCACTTCGGCGCACGGCGCTTCGAAAGCGATCGCCCGCCTCCAGGCCTCGGTCGAGCGTCACAACGAGAACGACGAAGAGGGCCCGAGCCTGGCGCTCTCGATCGGACTCGCCGATTGGGACCCGAGCTCGGAGGAGAGCCTCGAGGAGCTGATGAAACGCGCCGATCGCAAGATGTACGTTCACAAGCGTTCCAAGAGCGCCTGAGTCTCGGCGCGCCCACACCGTTGCCTCACCCGCGCTTCCCACGCCGCTCTAGCCAGTCGCCTCTCGGTAGCCCGGGGGCCCGTGCCCGGGTTCTTCGGATCCTCGCTCCCTGGTTGCCGGATAGCGACCGATCAGCAGTCGATGTCCAGACCCTCGCGAGCCATCCTCACGGCTTCGGCGATGAAGGCTTGGATACCCGTCTCCCCGACTCTCGTCGACTTTCTGAAGCGAATGCACCCCTTGCCGAGATCGACACTCGAGAGCAGCGTGCCGTCGGGGTCGACCTTGCGCGCGTCGCCGACGTAGAGGCTCACATAGCTGCTCTGCGCACCGAGATGGAACAGGCGCCGGCTGTCGTAGCTGTAGCTCAACATCCCATACTCGACGCCCTCGACCGCCTCGGGAGCCTCCGACCTCAGCAGCGCACGCAGCTCTTGAAGGGTCTCGAGGCGCCAGTCGCTCGCCAGAGACTCCAAGTACTCTTCGGGCGTCGTCGCCTCAGATTGCATCCTCGAAGCCTAGTCGATCTGAGCCAAGAAGTGGCAACCGCGTCGGATCACCTCATCTCGACGACCGCAGCGCAAAAGATCGGTCCCGAATCCGCAGCTGTTCTCGCCTACGGAACGCTCGTCGACCAGGCCGACGTGTCGCCGGACTCGAAGCCGTCGCTGAAGATCAGGCGGTCGCCGAGGCAGATGTAGGCGTCGTCCGGTGCCGCCGCTGGCGGCGTGAAGACCAAGTCGTCGTAGCTAGCGGGAAGCTCCTCGGCTAGCCACTCGAAAGCGCAACCAGCGCCCTCGGCGCGCTGGATCGACAGCCAGCTTGCCCCTCCCGCATCGAATGGGGCGAAGAGCAGGTCGATCTGGAACGCCTCGGGACCGACCGGGGTCAGCTCACCGACGATCCCCTCTCTCCGTGCCAGGATCGTCCCCGGTGTGCCTCCGTCGTCGGCGGCAAAGATCAGATCGAAGGGCACTGCCGGGTCGAGCTCGCAGGGGAGTCCCTCGCTACGCCCGAGTCCCCACGCCCTGACCGCCGACACTCGACCCGGGGGCAGCGGGGTCGTCGTTCCGCCGGCGTCGACGAAGTTCTCGAAGGTCGCGTCCGGGCCGGCGGTCGCGAAATGTCCGCGCAGAGTAGATTGCGAATCCCACGGTTGGCGGTAGGTGGTGAGCACCGGGCATGCGTCATCGTCGTCGAGGATGGTGGCCTCGCCGCGATCGATCGCGAGGGTGACGTCGCGGCCTCCGGCAACGACGTTCGAGAGATCGACGTAGAAGCTCTCGTCGTGCTCAGGGCGGTCGTCGGCCGAGACGTCGATCGCGACGCTCTCGCTCTGGTCGGCGGCAGCGAACTGCACCGTTTCATGCGCGGCGGCGTAGTCGCCATCGCCGCTCTCATCCTCGGCGGTGCCATCGGCCGTGTCGAAGTCGACCGCGACAACGGTGTCGACCGCTGCATCGAGGTTGATGGCGAAATGAAAGAGCACGGTGTCGCCGCCCGAGCCCTCGGGCTGGCTGGTGCTGTCGATCGAGATCGTCGCCGCCTCGTCGTTCACGATCGTCCCATCGCCGACGTCATCGGCGATCGTCGCGTTGACGGCGGCGGACAGCACCACGGTGTAGCCTTCGTCGAGCTCCACCACGTCGTCGGCGGTGACGTCGACGGCCAACGTCCGGGTCGACGCCCCTCCCGCGGGGAACTCGAGCGCCGACGGCCCGACTCCGGTGAAATCGCTACCCGCCGTGGCGGTGCCGTCGGCGGGCTCGGCCAGGACCGAGACCGCTTCGTGGTTGTGACTGCGACTGACGGTGAAAACCTGGGCGCTGGTTCCGCCGCCAGAACCCTCGACCCGGGTGACGTCATCAATCGTGAGCTCGGCCGGCAGATCGTCGTTCTCTATCGTGCCGGCGCCTACTCCGTCGACGATGACGGCGTTGACGGCGTTCGACAACTCGGCGGTGAAGCCCTCGTCGGGCTCGACGAAGTCATCTGCCTCGACATCGACCGTGACCGTTTGGCTGAGGCCGCCGCCGGCCGGGAAGTCGAGGACCAGCGGACCGACCGCCGTGTAGTCGCTGCCGGCCTCCGCGCTGCCATCGAACGTCTGCACCGTCACCGACACATCGTCCTCGTTGTGGTCGCGACTGACGGTGAAGGCGAAGGGCGTCGTTCCGCCGCCTGACCCCTCGGCCTGCGCCACGTCGTCGACCGAGAGATTGGCCTGGAGCGGCGTGCAGGAGACGAACTCGGTCTCGGCGGCGGTGCCGCCCCAGTGAATCTCGAAGAAGGTGTTGTCGACCCAGTGGTCGATGGTCACGCTGAGACTCGTCGCCTGGGCGAGATCGGCCGCCGACGGCGAGTCCGGCGGCGACGACGGGAGCTGAGCCGTCAGGCTCCAATCCATGTCCTCGAAGCGAGGCTGCCCCATGATGGGAACGAAAGCGTCGCGCATCATGAAGGAGTAGGTCACTGCGTTGCCGACCGCCGAGATCGTCGGCTGGGTGTTGGTCGGGTACCACTCGGGTCGCTCGACGCCGTCCTGAAAGGTCCGGGAGCCGGAACCGAAGACGTCGCACACTCCGGCGGCGAGGCTGCAGCCCTCGAGTTGAAACTGCCAGCGCGTGTTGGCGGTCATCAGCAACGGCGTCGGGTCGACATCGCCGGATCCGTTCCAGGTGCCTGGCTCGACAGCCCAGTCGTGGACGACGCATTCGAGCCCCGGCGACCCCGCCACCACCGGCGCCGCCAGGATGGCGGCTGTCAGCACTATCGCACCTGTCGACTTCAACAGCATTCGCTTGCAGCTCGTGGCAGGGAGCTTCGCGGGCTTGGCTACTCGGTCACGGGAACCACCCGCCCGCCGCAGCCCGAGCAAGTCGGCTTCTTCGCCCCGACGCGACCGATCCAGCCGCACGACTCGCATCGGCCCTCGAAATAGCCCTTTCCGAGCTCGTCGAGGAGCGGTTTGTGACGGATGTAGTGCAGGACGAGGGTTCGATACCGATCGAGCGCATCGGAGGGGGTTCGCCCCCGGTCGATGAGGATCACCAATCCCGGCGGATCCTCTTCGGTGACTCGAATGATGTCGCCGGCGAGAATAAACGGTTCCGAGACCTCCGAATAGCCTTCGAAGCGGACGGCGACGCTCTCGCCCGGTACCCCGTCGCCGGCCGCTTCGACGCACAGGCCCTGCTGGCTGAAGTCGCGTAGGCGCCGCTTTTTCGTCTCCCGGTCTTCGACCCGCAGCTGCACCGGAATCGGGAGTTTCACCCTCTTGCTGGTGCGGCGGTTGGGAGTGCTTTCGCGGCCGATCTCACCGAGAGCACCCCTCAGCCGTTTGAGGAATTCTCGACTTGACTTGGCTCCGTCGAACATTTGCACCTCGAGTCTCGGTAGACATCGGCGCTCGCAAGGCGATCCGGAGCCAACAGCCTACCCGATCCCCGCTGTCAGCCTTGCGAAGCACCGCACTTACGAGGGTGTCTCATCGGTCGCCGCTCGTGCTCGACCGACTTCCGGTCAGGCATCCAGCGGCTCGCGGCGACCGTTCGTCCGGTGAATCCGACCGTTCGTCGAACCTCCCCTTCCCCCGCCATCCAAACTCTCTACGATCGCCGGAGGTTGGATAACGAAAGGAGTTCTGCAATGAACAAGACGAAGGCTCTTCGCAATGCCCTGCTGGTCGCATCGGTCGCGACGGCGGCGTTCGGAGGCACCGACGCCACGCCTACCGAGGTCGACGCCCTGATCGCCTCGCTCGAGGGAGGTTGGATCGGCGAGGCCACCGAAACACCCATGGGCAACATGGGGTTCGCCACGCTCTTCGAGTGGCAACCTGACGGCAGCTTGCACAGCCGCAGCTCTCTCAACGGCGAGACTTACATCGATCTACGCTTTTCGAAGAACGAGGAGGGAATCTGGATTCTCACTGAAGAGGCTGGAATGGAGGGGCTCGGAGTGCAGAGCTACAGTCTGCGCCCGGTGGGGCAGGTGGGCGAGGAAGGACTCCACCGGTGGGTCTACGCCGAGCGCCCTGGCTTCCTGTCGGTCGACGTCGGGGTCGACGATGAGTCGATGCGGCTCGACGTGAGGCTTCGCGGTGAGCCGCACGTCGCCTTCCGACTCGACAAACAGCCCAGAGAGACCTGGGCTCAGATGAAGCAGCTGATGCTCACCAAGGCCCAGCAGTCGCCCGACGAGGGAATCTCCATCCACGAAGTCGTCGCGGTCCGGGCTTCGACGGTGGCAGAGAACGACGCCGCGCGGGATCTTGCCGATCCGATCGCCACGTCGCGCCAGGCGGTTGCCGACCAACCTGCCAGCGCACCCGCCCGCCTGACTCACGCCAAGGCTCTCGGCTCCGCCATCGACGGCAGCCCCGCCAACGGGCCGCGCTACGCTTTCGAGATGCTCGAATCGCTGACTACCGCCATCGAGTTGGATCCCAGCCTGAGCGAGGCCTATCATTGCTGGTGGGCTACTACCTCAATGCACCCCCGATCGCCGGCGGATCCCTCGACAAGGCGACGGAACTAGCGCAGCGGCTCGCCGAGCACGATCCGGCCGGAGCCGAAGCGCTGCTCGCGCAGATCGCCGCCAGAGATATCGCATCCGCGGACTCCCATCGAGCCGAACGGTGAGCGCGATGACGGGGCGAGACGCGGCAGCCAACCCTGATGCACAACTCGCCTGCGAACAACCGCTCCCGGATCTCGCGGTGTACTTCCGACGCGAGCTTCCTGCCGACTTAGCCTCGTGCCTGGTCATCGCGGTCGCCCTCACGCTGCTGATCGCGCCGTTCTTCAGCGACGGCGAGTTCTCGTTCCTGCCGGCGCTCCTCGTCAACGGCATCGCCTCGATCTGTATCGGGCTGACGGTCGCCAATTCGTTTCGCTTCCTCGTTCCGCCGCTCCGGCGTCGCTTTCCCGGCGCCGTAGCCAATGTGCTGATCCTCGGCGGCATCGGGCTTGGCTCGACCGCCTTGGGCGTCGAGCTCGCGGTGCGCGCCATGGCAGCTCTCCGCGGTTCGACGGCCTCGCAGCTGCGTCCGGACGTGCTGCGGGTCGGCCTCGTCATCGTGACCATCGTCGTCGCCATCGACATGGCCTACGAACGCTTGCGGCGGCGGGCACGACGCAACGAGCTGCGTGCCGAGCAAGCTCGCAAGCAGGCGCTGGGGGCGCAGCTCAAGGCGCTCCAGGCGCGCACCAATCCCCACTTCCTCTTCAACAGCCTGAACGTCGTCTCCGGCCTGATCGAAGAGGATCCGGTCGGCGCCGAGCGGGTACTCGAGCACTTGAGCGAGCTCTTTCGCTACGCCCTCAAGGGGGCGGACGGGGGTTGGGTGCGGATGGCCGACGAGGTGACTGCGACCGAAAGCTACCTCGAAGTCGAGTCCATCCGTCTGGGCGATCGTCTACGCACCGGGATCTCAGTGCCTGCCGAGCTCGCGGAGGTCCTGGTCCCGCCGTTGATTCTGCAGCCGCTGGTGGAGAACGCGGTGCTGCACGGCGTCGCACCGCGCAAGGACGGCGGCCGCGTCGAGGTCACGGTCCGGAGCGAAGCCTCGTCGTTGGTGCTGACGGTCGAAGATGACGGCCGCGGGCCCGGCTCGTCTCCGCACAACGGCAGCGGCACCTCGCTGGCGGAGATGGCGCAGCGCTTGGAGATGATCTACGCGGGCTCGTCGACGCTCGAGGCCGGCAGTCGTGATGCCGACGGCAGCGGTTTTCGTGTGCGGATCACCCTCCCGATGGAAGCTCGAGCGAGAACGAGCGCCGACCCGACCCCCTGTCGATCTTGATCGTCGACGACGAATCGGTGGCGCGCCGGCGACTCCGGAGGATGCTCGAGAGCAGATCGGACATCGAGATCAGCGGCGAGGCGACCGATGGCGAAGAGGCTCTCGCTCGCATCTCCGAGAAGGCACCGGACGTCGTCCTGCTCGCGCCAGACGCGGTTACACCGTCTTCCGTCACGACGGCCGCAACTTCTCGCTCGACGACAGCATCGCGGCCCTCGCCGGTCGCCTCGAAGAGTGGGGCTTTGTTCGCGTCCACCGCGCCGAGATGGTCAACCTCCACCACGTGAAGGCCTTGCGCCGAATCGCCGACACAACCGTCGTGGACCTGAGCGACGGTCAACAGGCGGTCGTCAGTCGGCGCCGTGTCAAGGCGCTCAAGAGCGCGCTGGGGATTCTGGAGTCGCGCTAGCAGAAGCTGGCCGTTCAGTGCCCCGAGAGATCGGTGCCGGGGTCGTCGCGCGCCGCACGATACTCGGCGGCTCGCTCGGTGTACCAGCGACGCGAGCGGGTGAGCTTCCAGTCCCTGCCGTCGTCGCCGAGCATCACGGCTGCCGTCAGCAACCGCCAGCCGACGAACACGACACCTTCGACGCTTCTCTTGCGCAGGTCGAGCTCGGCGAGGATCTCAAGCCGCTCCTCGGCGCCCCCCGAGATCACCAGCCCCTCGAGCCGTACCTCGGGGCCGGCCAGGCGAAAGCCGGATTCGAGCTCGACGTTCTCGACGGTCAGGAGCTCGTCGAACCAGGCGAGCTTCGGCGCCCGGTCGCGGATCACCGCGGTCAGCGGCGTGGTATCCACGAGCTCGGCCTCGAGTGTTCCGGAAACGACCGCCGGTTCCGGCGGATCGGAGGCAAACTCGCGGGTCAGCGTCCCGGCCGGCACCCGCAGCCGGGCCGACCAGTCGCTCTCCTCCATCTCGCCATCCCGCTGCAGACGGACGCGGTCGATCGCCAGCGCCGTACCGTCGAGAGTGAGGATCCCCGCCTCCAGCTCGACGCTTGGAAAGCGAGCGTCGAGAACGACGTTCGCCTGAACCCTCGAATCGTCGAAATCGGCGACGATCCGACGGCCTTCGAACCGCAGCCAGCCCTGCCCCCCTCGCTCGGCAGCGCTGTAGTCGATGTCGGCACTGATCTCGGCTTCGCCGCCGGCGAGCGCGAGACCGGTCGACCCCGGAACGTAGGGATCGAGCGCCGCCATATCCAGCACTCGCGCAGGCGGCAGCCGGAACGCCACCGCCACGCCCTGCGCTGGCCGGTCGATCGCGGTGGAGTCGTTGGTGACGACCACCGACAGCGCCCTGCCTTCGAGCAGCTGCTCGCCGTCGGCTCGACGTTCGACCCCGTAGGAGTCGAGCTCCGCCTCGAGAAGGACGTGCCCAGCGCCTTCGGGAACCCGACCCCTCACTCGGCCGGCGCCACTGGCTCGAAAACCGAGGTAGGAAGCGCTGATCATCGGGCCCTCGAAGTCGAGGCTGCTGCCGGGAGCGAGCCAGCCGTCGGTCATCTCCAAGTCGACGGCGAGATGACCAATGCCGTCGATGTCGATCCAAGGAAACCGACCCAGGTAAGCGGTGAGAAAGCCGAGGTTCGAAGCCTCTGCGACAAGCTCGATATCGCCACTGGCGCCGGCGAGCAGATCGGCGATCGTCGTGTCTCCGATCGTCGTTTCCTCGACATCCAACACCGCGTCGAGGGTTAGTGAGTCAGCGGCCATGACACCAGCAGCGAGAATCCGCGCGTCGTGAAAAGACAGCTCCGTGAACTCGAACGCCATCGGCCCGCGCACCTCGAAGCTGGCGGCCCCCCGCAGCCGACCGGCCCCCTCGATTCTGTAGCGGCCGAATCGAAGACGCTCGACGTCGGCGAGGTCGAGCCGGTCGATGGAGATTCGCCAGCCCCGTTTGCGCCGCTCGGGGCGAGAGCCCGCGGGCGGGAGCGCCGAATCGACCTCCACGGAGCTTCCGGTCGCGGCGCCCGAGAGCAGCCGCAGATGGCGATTGAACAGCGACGGTAGCCAGATGTAGAGACGGCCACGGCTCAGCCGCGCCCGCCACGAGGCTCGCCGGGCGCGACCGCGCAGCTCGAGCCCCTCGAAGTGGACCAGCCCGGGCACGAGTGTCCAGACGACCTGCCACTGCATCGCCAGCTTCTCCGGCCTCCGGTTGAGCTTGGACTGCCCCCAATCGCTGTTGAGAAAGAGGTTGGCGCCCACGACGTAGAGCAGCTCGACGAGGACGGCGGCAAGAACCGCGAGCCGCAACGGACGGCTTGAGCGCCGTGCCGCGGTATCGGCTTCGCGATCGAGCATGGGTCCTATCCTACGCGGGGCCCTGGACGTCACCCGTGGACGCCGGAACGCCCGGAACCCCGAGACCCACTACCAATCGGTGGGCCGGTAATCCTTGAGGAACTGCCCCCAGACGTGCTCGCCGCTGTTGGTGCCGGCGATGATCGGGTCGACGATGCGAGCGGCGCCGTCGATGATGTCCAGCGGCGGATGAAAGCGGTGCTCGGCGACCTTGCGGGCGGCGATCGTCTCCGGATCCTCATCGGTGATCCAACCGGTATCGACGCTGTTCATGTGGATGCCGTCGTTGTGGTAATCCGCGGCCGCGGTTCGCGTCATCATGTTGAGCGAAGCCTTGGCCATGTTGGTGTGTGGGTGTCGCGTCGTCTTCGACGTCCGGTAGAACTGCCCTTCGACGGCCGACACGTTGACGATGTGACCGTCACGCTCGGGAGCTGCGAGCATCAGTGGCTTGAGTCTGGCGTTGAGAACAAAGGGGGCGACCGCGTTGACGAGGTGGACCTCCAACAGCTCGACGGTGGGCACCTCGGCCATCAACATTCGCCACGAATTCGTCGTCCTCAGGTCGATCTGCTGGCGGTCCTGATCCAGTGAGCCGTCGGGAAAGTGCGCCTTCTGACCCTCCACCTCGTCGGCGATCAGAGCGACTTGACTCAGTTGCGCCGCGTCGGTGAAGCCGACCGCGTCTGGTCCCACCGGTCCGATGGCGGGCGAGACAGGCTTCGGCAGCTCTCGGCCACGCAGCTCCTCGTAGCTGCCCACCAACTGGCGGGCCCGGGGGGGCATTGCCTCCAGCACGGCCGCCTCTCTCGCCATCATGTGCTCGAAGAACGCCGGCGGCCGACGCACCGTCTGGCAGGCGTTGTTCACGAGGTAGTCGAGCCGACCCTCGCGCTCGAGCAGCGTCTGGCAGAAAGCCTCGACACTCGGTGTATGCCGCAGATCAAGACCGAAAACCTCGAGGCGGTCGGACCAGTCGTCGAAGTCGGGCTCCTCCGAGTAGCGGATCGCGCAATCCCGAGGGAACCGCGTGGTGACGATCAGACGTGCGCCGCAACGCAACAGCTTGAGGCCTGCCTGATATCCGATCTTGACCCGGCCCCCGGTCACCAGCGCAGAGCGGCCGTCGAGGTCGGCGAGCTCGGAACGCTTGGCGTAGTTGAACTCTGCGCAGTCGGGGCACAGCTGATCGTAGAAGTGGTGGATTTCGGCGTATCGCTGTTTGCAGACGTAACAGTGGACGCCGCGCTCCGTCTCCCTCGGCACCGAATCGTCGAGCTCCCGGCGCCGGTCGGGAAAGAAGTTTGGAGTGGTGAACGTCGGCCGCCGGCGCAGTGTCCGGATGCCGGTCTCGTGCAGCACGCTCTGCTCCCGCTCGACCCGTTCCGCTCGACGTCTGGCAGCAAGCGCCTTCACGAGCCGCCGTCTGGCGGCAGTGTCGGGGCACCATACGAGACCCGCCGCGTCGATGAACCGGCGCTGGTCCTCCTTGGAGAGCGCGGCTAGCAACGCGCGGTCCGCGACCACGGCCTCGAGAAGCTCGGTCGCGTTTCGCAGGCGCTCGGCGAGAAGTTGATCAGGGATGGTGCTCGTTCGGGTAGCGCGCTCGGGTGCCAACGGATCTGCGGATTGCATCCCGCCAGGCTAGCAGCACTTCTGCGTCCCGCTCAGGTTCTTGCCGCATCCGACCCGCGCTCGATGCAATAGAGATGTTGCCGGGTGCGTATCAGCAGACACTCCTCGGCGACGGCGATCGACGACTCGGAGATCTCACGAAGATCGTTGACGGCCAGCAGGCGGAACTCGCGCTCGGCCGCCACGACTGCCGTGATGCTGCCGATGGTCGTGACGTAGAGCTTTCCGTCGCCGGCTACGATCGACGACCGATAGTCGCCCTTCGCCAGGCGCTCGCGCCACAGCAGTCGGCCGGTCTCCGGCTCGTAGCAGCTCAGCACTCCGATCGGGCTGACCGTGAAGAGCAGATCGCCGTAGACAACCGGCGATGCAAGCTGAGGGACGGTCCGCTCCTTCTCCCAAAGCTTCACTCCCTTGGTGGTCGCCCCAAATCCCGAAAGGCGGTAGGCGATGATCCGTCGGTCGTGTACGGCCCCCGCCTGGATCAGCGTGTCGCCAGCCATTACCGGGCTCGGAACGACCTGGATACTCGGCATCTCGAGCTGCCAGAGACGCTCGCCGGTGGTGACGTCGACCCCTAAGAGCCAAGGGGTCGAGGAGAGGATGAGCTCGAGCTGTCCCTCGCGCTCGCGCAGTATGGGCGTCGAGTACGAACAGCAGGTGTCTTGCCATTCGCTGCGCCAGAGTTGCTCACCACTGTCCCGGTCATAAGCCGCCAGCCAGCTGGCTTGGCTGTCCTCGCCCTCCTGCCCCCACTCGTCGTCGCGAAAGACGATGACCGCGCGGCCCGCTAGAACCGGGGAGCTGGCCGCTCCGTAGCGTGTGGTCGACCAGTAATCCGGGTCGACGACCGTGCTCCAGAGCAGCTCCCCGCCGCGGGAGACGGCCGCAAGGTAGCCTCCGAAGTAGGCCCAGACGATCTCGCCGTCGGTGACCGGGGTGGGCGTCGAGTACGAACCGAAGCGGTCGTGCTTCTTCTCCCGCTGACCCTCGAACATCACCGTCTCCCAGAGTAGCGAGCCGTCCCTCACGTCGAGGGCGGCAACCGTGCGCGCCACGGAACCGTTGACGCCTCGCGCGCCGGTCAGGTAGACGCGCCCACCGCTGACGATCGGCTGCGCCGTCCCGTACGCGGGAGGCTCCACCTTCCATCTCAAGTTGTCGCTGTCCGGCGCCCACTCGACTGGCAGGTCGCTCAACGGCGAGACACCGGAACCGCCCGGACCGCGCCACTGTGGCCAGACGCCGCGGGCAAGGTCAGGTTCTTGCGAGGCCGGGGAGCCGCAGCCTGCGAGCAAGACCGGAGCCGCTGCCGAGAAAAGGCCAATCGCGATAGAACATAGTCGGTTCACGGGTTTCTCTCTCGGACGAGAGGTGGCGCGGATGCGGCATGGCGAGAGCCTCGCTCGCCCGAGAATCGGAGAGGCCTCGTCGCTCGATCGATCTCGGATTTCCAGTAGCTCGGCCGTGAACCCCTCGTTGATTGTAGGCCGCTGCAAGGCAACGGATCAACTCCGAGCTCAGTGCAGCTACAACGCCCCTCGCCATCGACGACTCCTTTCCCACCCGACTGTCCGCGCATGACGTTCCGGAATGGTCGCCTACCTCGAGCCGTAGTCAGATCGTGACCGGCGAACCGCGATCGCGGAGCGCCTCGAGAGGAGGACCGATAGTGATGCCATTTCGAATTGTACGCCCGTACCAAAAGGGCCTCGTCGAACGTCTCGGTAAGTACCAACGCACCGTCGACAGCGGGCTCAACGTCGTGCTGCCGCTCTTGGAGAAGCTGATCAAGGTCGACATGCGGGAGCAGGTCGTCGACGTGCCTCCGCAGAGCGTCATCACCAAGGACAACGTCGTCGTCGAGGTGGATGCCGTCGTCTACTACGAGGTCACCGATCCGGTCAAAGTGACCTACAACGTCGCCAACTTCTACGCCGCCGCCACCAAGTTGGCGCAGACGAACTTGCGAAACCTCGTCGGAGACCTCGCCCTCGACGAGTCGCTGACGTCGCGCGAGGTCATCAACTCCAAGCTCCGCGAGATCCTCGACCAAGCGACGGACAAGTGGGGGGTGAAGGTCGCTCGGGTCGAGCTCCAGCGTATCGAGCCTCCCGTGGACGTGACCGAGGCGATGCACCGGCAGATGAAGGCGGAGCGCAACAAGCGGGCCGCCATCCTCGAAGCAGAGGGCCAGAAGCAAGCCCAGATCCTCGAGGCCGAAGGACGCAAGGAGTCGGACATCCTCAACGCCGAGGGAGAGGCGGAAGCGGTCCGCCGCCGGGCGGAAGCCGAGCAATACCGCCAGAAGGCGGTGGCGGAAGGCGAGGCGGAAGCCATCACCCGGACGTTTCAGGCGATCCACACGGCCCAGCCGAGCCGCGAGTTGATCGCCCTCAAGTATCTCGAGGCGCTGGAGACGATGGCCGACGGCAAGGGCTCGAAGGTCTTCCTGCCCTACGAGGCGTCCGGAGTTCTCAGCAGCCTCGCCACCATGCGCGAGATCTGGCAGGACGATAAACCGGCCGCGACCTCGGGCGAGAGCTGACGTTGAGGCGGCCGTCGCGCGAAGGCTAGCCGGTGTTACGCAGCCCCTGGGCGACGCCGTTGAGGGTCGTGCCGAGGGAGACGTCGAGCGAAGTGTCCCCCGCCGGCAGCGAGCGCTTGCCCTCGAGAAGCCGCACCTGGAGCAGCGACAACGGATCGACGTAGGTGTTGCGCAACCCGATGCTCGCCTGCAGCACGGGCAGGTCGGAGAGCAGGTGCTCGCGATCGCGAATCTCGCGGACGGCGTCGACGGTCCGCCCGAACTCGACGGCCAGCTCCTCCAAGAGCGCCAGATCGCCGCCCAACCGCTCGACGTAGAGCCGGGCGATGTCGAGGTCCGCCTTGGCACAAACCATCTCGATCTTGCCGATCAGGTCGTCGAAGAACGGCCAGGCGACGGCCATCCGGCGCAGCAGCGCCGCACCCCCGGGCTCGGCGAGGATCTCGGCGAGCGCCGTTCCCGCGCCGAGCCAGGCCGGCAGCATCAGTCGAATCTGGGTCCAGCCGAACGACCAGGGAATCGCCCGAATCCCCGCCATCGTGCCGGCGCCGCCCTCGCGGTAGGCGGGGCGCGAGCCGAAGTGCACGTTGGCGAGCTCCCGCACCGGCGTGCAATCGAGAAACAGGCGAAAGAGCTCCTCGCTCTCGTGGACCCTCCGCCGGAAGATCGGAGCCGCGGTGTCCGCCATCCGCTCCATCGCCTCACGGAAGCTCCTCCTCTCGCCACCCCCAACCCCCTCCCGCCAGTCCTCGAAGGAAGCCATCAGGGTGCCAGTGGCGAGCACTTCGAGACTCCGCTCGGCGATCTCCGGCAGGCCGTACTTGAGGGAGATCACCTCTCCCTGTTCGGTGAGCTTGATCGTCCGCGCAACCGTCCCCGGTGGCAACGCCCGCAATGCCCGATAGACTGGAGAACCTCCGCCCCGCCCCACCGTTCCCCCCGAGCCGTGGAACACGCGAATGCGCACCCCGTGCTTCTCGCCGAGAGCCGCGAAGGCCTCCTGCGCCTTGTAGAGCGCCCAAGCCGCGGACAGCACCCCCGCGTCCTTGGCCGAGTCGGAGTAGCCGATCATCACCTCCTGGTGCCGCCCGCGGGCCTCGAGCTGCCGCCGGTACGCCGGACTTATGAACAGCCGTTCCATTACCTCCGGTCCGGCGAGCAGATCGCGCTCGGTTTCGAACAGCGGTACCACGTCGAGTCGCGAGCGTGCGGGCTCCGCCGCCAGATCCACCAGCCCCACCGCTCGGCCTAGGAGCAGCACCCGCAGCACGTCCGCGGCCGTAGACGCCATCGAGATGACGTAGGTCGAGACGGCCGCCTCCCCGGCCTCCATCTGTACCTGCTGGATCGTCCTGAACGTCTCGACCACCCGTGCTGCTCGTCCCGACTGTTCGCCTTGGGGCGAGAGCTCGGGCGGATCCTCGAGCAGGGCGATGGCGAGCTCGTCGTCGGAAGGACCGAGTCCAACGCCGGAAATCGACTCAGCCACCGCCACGCGATGCTCTTCGGCGTCATCGCGGATGTCGAGCCGGAGCCCGTGGAGACCGAAGATCCGTACTTTGCGCAGGAGCGGCCGAAGCAGGTGCTGCCGGGCGAGATCGGCGCCCGACTCGCGCAGCGCATCATCCACCAGGAGCAGGTCCACGAGGAGCTCTTCCGTCGTGGCGTAGGCCGCCGGTTCCTCCTTCTTCCGCCCGGCATCCCGCGCCGCAACGAGACTTCGAGTTGCCCGCAGCCTACCCCCCACCAAGCTCAGTGCCAGCCTTACCGGCTCGTCGGTGTCTCGCCGGCGGTTGGCCTCCCACACTTCCGCCAGTAGCCGGCGACCGCGCTCGATCGCCTCTCGCAGGGCTGCCGTCGCCGGCGCGATCCGCTCCGAGAGGCTCAGCCGTTGGACCAGACGATCCACTTCGGCGACGTAGTGGCCGAGCACCGTGTACATCGCCCGCCGCGCGGAGGCGAGCGTCGCTTCGGGAGTGACGAAGGGGTTGCCGTCGCGGTCGCCCGCCACCCAGCTCCCGAGGCGCACGGGATCCCCGCCCTCGAGCTCGGCTCCGTAGACCTCGCGGTAGGCGAGGGAAAGCCGCTCACCCACCCCCGCTGCGGCGTCGAGGAACCGGTCCTCGAGGTACCAGAGCACGGTGCTGACTTCGTCCTTGACGAGGGGCCGGTCGCGCCGGACTTCGGAGGTCAGCCAGAGCAGCTCGACCTCGGTCTCCAGAACCGCCTCGGCGGCCCGACGCTGCGATGCGCTCTCTCGCTTCAGCAACGCCGCCGCCACTCGTGCCTGGAGAGCGAGCACCGTGCGCCGAGTCGACTCGGTCGGATGAGCGGTCAGCACCGGGCGCACGTCGAGCTCGGCCAGCGCCTCGGCCACCGTCGCCGCATCGTGTCCGGCATCCTTGAGACGGCGAACCGCCCACAGCGGAGCCGCCGGCTGCACCGGGGTGTCTGCGCGGCGCTGGTAGGCGCGCCGCCGCCGCACCCGATGCACCTGCTCCGCGGTATTGATCAGCAAGAAAAAGTGAGTGAAGGCGCGGGCCACCGTCGGAACGAGATCAGTGGGCAGATCCTCGACCCGCTCGAGCAGCTGTCCGAGGGACGGCGCGCCGGCTTCTCCCCGGCGGCGCGCCCGGCACTCTCTGCGCAGCACCTCGACCGCTTCGAACGCCTCCTTGCCTTCCAGGCGCCGAATCACCTTGCCCAGCAACGCGCCGAGGAAGCGCACGTCATCGTGCAGCGGGCGGTCCACTTCACGCACGTCGTTGGGCGGGGGAAGAAGAGACACCAGAGGTCGATCCTATGATGCTCTGTGCCGACGGAGCGGATGTCGCCAGCTCGAGAGCCGCACCGGGCAGGCGCCCGACGCTGCCGAAGCGAGTCTGTCTCGCAGCTCGGGCAGAGATCCTCCTCGAGCGCGATGTCCCACAGTCGTATCCGCTTCAAGCGCCGTATCGAGCATCGGGCCGAGGATGCACAACGCGAGATCGACCCCTCCAGGACGCAGCTAGGAATCAGCTCCGACCGACTGGGGCTGTCGCTCGCCCTCGGCATCATGATGCTCGCGGCGGCGCTCGCCGGCTTGATCGCCTTCATGGTTCTCTCCTGAGCGGTCCGTCGCGGCGAAAGCCGAGACCGGCCGCAGGTGCCGGCCCTACCGGTAGCCGAGGGGCCAGTGCCCTCGGCGGGTCGCCGGACGGCGACACCACGAGACAACGCCTAGCGCCACCGCACCTGTCGCAGGCTCGTGACCACCGCCTCCGCCAACAGGTCGATCTCGGCCTCCCCCATCGGCGTCGACAACGCCCCCGCGCCGGAGTGGATCATCGCTACCCCGGCGTCGTAGAGCCCGTCGATAAACGAGCTGAGAGCCTCCGACTCTCCGGGCGCGGGAAACAACGACCGATAGTCGCGAGGAGGGGTCGATCGCAAATGGATGCGGAACATCGATCCGCTGCCGGTCACGCTGGCTGGGGTTCCGGCCGCCGCGATCGCCTCCTCGATCTTGCCGCGGGCCAGGCGCCCGAGCCGGTTGAGACGGGCGACCGCCTCCGCGTCGAAAAGACGCATGGCCGCCAACCCAGCCGCCATGGTCAACGGATTGGCCGAGAAGGTCCCGGACTGGGGAAGCCGCGGCGGCGCGCCGTCCTCGGACGTGAACACCGCCATCGCCTCATCGCGTCCGCCCAGCGCTCCGACCGGCAGGCCGCCGCCGATGATCTTGCCGATGGCTGTCAGATCGGGCCTCGCCGGGTAGCGCGACTGCATCCCGCCCACTTCGGTGCGGAAGGTGATGACCTCGTCGAAGACCAGGAGCGCGCCGTTGTCGAGAGTCCAATCGCGTAGCGCCTGAACGAACGAGTCGTCCGCCGGCAAGAGCCCGACTCGGTGGGGCATCAGATCGACGAGCACGCAGGCGATCTCGGCGCGATGCTCGTTCAACAGCTCGACCGCGGCGTCGGGATCGTTGAACGGCAGCACAACGACGTCTCGCAAGACGCCCTCGGGGGTGCCGACGGCCAGCGGCACCGAGGCGGGATGGTCGGCGAGTCCCCAGCTCTCCGGCGCCGGTGCCTGGCTGACCTCGGCGTAGTCGTAGGCACCGTGATAGGTCCCCTCGACCTTGGCGACTCTCGCTCGACCGGTGAGCGCGCGGGCCGCCTTCAGCGCCGCCATGACCGCCTCGGTACCGGAGTTGACGAAGCGGATCTTGTCGAAACCGACGGAACGCCCGCAGAGGTGACGCGCATAGTCGATCTCCACCTCGGTTGCCAAGGTGAACGCGGTCCCCAGCTCGAGCTGCGCCGTCAGCGCCTCGACGATCGCCGGATGGGCATGTCCGTGAATCAGCGAGGCCATGTTGTTGGCGAAGTCGATGCGCTCGACGCCGTCGAC
>CALZKB010000048.1 GCA_945787575.1 Thermoanaerobaculia bacterium
CAGGCTAGAGTAGCACCGGCGAAGCGGCCGGACACGCCGCCTTCAGGGAGGCCGAAGATGAGGTGGAGACCGAACGAGACCGAAGCCAACGACCGCGACCTCGGCTTCGGCGCCGAGGTCGCCGACCGGGCCAAGCGTCGCTTCATCAACCCCGATGGCAGCTTCAACGTCGAGCGCCACGGTCTCGGTTGGCGCGCCCACTTGAGCCTCTACCATCAGCTCATCACAATGAGCTGGCCGCGCTTCATCGCTCTCGTCGTCGCCGTTTACTTGGCGCTCAACGCACTCTTCGCCGCGTCCTACGCCGCGCTCGGCCCGGGCAGCGTGGCTGGTATGAGGGAAGGCTCGTTCGCCGACAGCTGGCTCGCCGCCTTCTTCTTCAGCGTCCAGACCTTCTCGACCGTCGGCTACGGTGGCTTCGCCCCTGCTTCGCTTGCCGCCAATCTGTTGATGACGGCCGAGTCGGTGACCGGTCTGCTGACCGTAGCGCTCGTGACCGGGCTCGTCTTCGCGCGTTTCTCTCACCCGATGGCGGACATCGTTTTCAGTCGACACGCGATCGTCGCTCCTTACCGGGGGATCGCCGGCTTCGAGTTTCGGATCGCCAACAGCCGGCGCAACCAGATCGTCGATCTCGGCGCGCGCGTGGTCCTCGCCGCCCTCGACCCCGATCGGCCCGGCAAGCGCACCTTCAAGCAGCTGAGGCTCGAGCGCGACAAGGTGAGCTTCTTTCCCCTCTCATGGACCGTCGTTCACCCGATCGACGACGACAGCCCGCTGGCCGGCCTCACCGGCGACGACCTCGAGGAGATGGATGCGGAATTCCTGATCCTGCTGTCGGGTTTCGACGAGACGTTCTCGCAGATCGTCCACAAGCGCTCGTCCTACAAGGCCCACGAGGTACGATGGAACTCGAAGTTCACGAGCATGTTCGGGCGGGCCGGTCACGATCCGGTGGCGATGAACATCGCGCGTATCCACGACGTCGACGAAGTCGAGCCGGCTACCGGCTCCGCCACCTCGGTGAGGCGCGCCTGAGGATCCGGCTAGGACGCCTTCCGGCGCTGATCGTGGCGGCTTGGGTCTCCGCCGCCGGAGCGGCGCAACTCGAGCTCACCCACGCGCCGCTCGACCTACCCGGCGCTCCGGCGCAGATCACCCCCGTCAATCTCGACGGTGATCCGATCCTCGAGCTGGCGGTGGTCGTCGTCTACACCGCTTGGGAGGAGCTCGCCGTCGAGGAGACCAGCGAGATCGACGATGTCGAAGGACTGGTGGCGATGATGACCATCGTGCCGGCACTTCTCGAGAATCGCGAGCTCTGGGTCTTCGACCGGCAAGGCGACGGCTCCTGGTTGCCGCTCGCCGAGCCGCTCGAGCTTGCCACCGAGATGCAGTCGATCGAGTCGACCTCGCACCCGAAAATCCCTTTGTTGGCGGTGACCGACCGCGGCTGTGAAGCGATCACCTGGAGCGGCGACGAGGGGCTGACGCGGCAGCCGCTCATCGCCGCTACGACGATGCTGGCCGGCAGCGGTGCCTTCCTGCCGCGGCTCAGCTGGTCGCACGACCTCGACGGCGACCGCTGGCCCGACCTTCTCCTCCCCGTCGTCGGCGGCTGGCAGATCCACCGCGGCACTGCGGACGGGCTCTCCTCGGAGCCGGCGCAAACGCTCGCCACCCCGTCCTTCGAGCGCACCGTGACCCCCTGGCGGCTCGACCTGCCGATCCCTGAGGTGCGGGACGTCGATGGCGACGGCCGAGCCGACGTGCTGCTTCGGCACCCGATCTACGGCTGGCGCCGTTTCTTCCTCCACCGCAACCTCGGCGGCGGCCGCCTGAGCGATCCGATCGGCCCTCTCGGAGAGAGCGAGAGCCCCAACCCCGAGGACGACGCCGGCCCTCGGATCGTCTTGTTCGACGACGTCGACGGCGACGGCCGGGCCGAGTACGTCAGCCAGGAAGAGGCCGAGCTCGAAGACGACGCCGGCGTGCGTAAGGAGATGGCGCACGCCAAGAGGCCACCGCACCGCTACCGACTGTATGACGCCGGAGCGAGCTGGCGGCCCGCCGGCGAGCCGCGGCGCGAGTTCGAGACCGCCGGCTACTCCTTTCCGGGCGCTTCCGAAGTCCGTCTGCCGGGAGGACTTTGGGATCTCGACGGCGACGGCCGCCGTGATCTCGTCACCCTGACGCTCGATTTCTCGGTTCTACAGGCTGCCCGGGTCTTCGTCGCCAGGAGCCTGAAGATCGGTCTCGATTTCCATGTCCTCTGTCAGCGGGAGGACGGTTCGTTCCTGCCGGTGTCCGGGCTCGACCTCTCGGGCGAGTTCCGCCTCGACCTCAACAACTTCAGACAGGGGCAGCTGTCGATGTTCGGCGGCGACTTCGACGGCGACGGCCGCAGAGACTTCGTGCAGATCGGTCGCGGCAAGGAGGTGACGATCCACCGCGGAGCGCCGGGGTGCCGCTTCCCGAGCACCCCCGATCTCCAGCTCTCGCTGGTCGAGGCGCCGAGGGACCTCGCCCTCGTCGACGTGCTCGACCTCGACGGCGACCGGCTCTCCGATCTGGTGGTAGTGCAGCCGAAGTCGCGCGAGCGGGCGATCGAGAGCGCCGCCGTCCGACTCGACCTCTACCTGAGTGGAGAGCCGCGTTGAGGACCCGCTGGCTCGCTCCGCTCACCCTGGCGGCGGCCGCCGCGTTCGCGCAAGACCCTGCCGACACTCACCCACCGCCCGGCGTTCGGGTGACCCGGGACGCCGGCGCGACGCTCTACGAGGCCTCGGGTCCCGGGATCATCCTCGATGTCGCGATTCTCGACGGAGAGCCCGCCCAGATCTTCCTGCTCGCCGCGCCCGAAGGTCTCGAGCGACACGCCCTGTACCGAGTCGACCTCAAGAGCACCGCGCTCGTCGCCCTCCGCGGCGACCTCGATCCTGCTTTCGACCGGCTGAGCGCCGTCGATCTCGACGGCGACGGTAAGCTCGAGCTTCTCCTCGGTCGCCCCGGCCGACTCTTTACCGCCGGCCCCCTCGACGGAGAGCCGCCGCCGAAGCTGATCAAGCTGTTCAGCGCGCCGGGAGTCGATCTGGCCGCCGCTCTCGACGCCGGCTCGGGCCGGCTCGACATTCCGGGCGTCGGCCTGCTCAGGCGCTTCGGCCCGACCGACGACGGTTGGGGGCTGCTCGCCCGCCGCGCGCTTCCACGAAGAGCCGCGCGCCATCAGTACGGGCTGCGGCTGACTACGCCGCCGACCACCCTGCTCACTCCAGCTTCCGGCCGGCTCCTCGTGAGCGGGCCGGAGGTGGTGGGCGAACGCCGCCTGCGGAGTCGTCTGATCGAAGCAGATGGGACCGCGCAGCGGGAGGTGTGGAGTCGACTGCCGGAGCCGGAGCGCCTCCAATGGAGTTGGTTCAAAGTGCTCGACGGCCGGCCGGTCCTCATCGTGACCACCAACTCCGCCGACAAGCTGGGGCTGCTCGAGCGCCAGCGATTGCGGCTCTTCTCTCTCTACGGCGACCGCACGCAGGAGGGCGTCGGGCCTTGGTTGGAACGGCAGACCACGAGCCGGCGCTGGCAGCGCGTCGAGCCGTTCATCGACGACATCGACGGCGACGGCGACGAAGACGTCGTGGTGCTGCAGTTCGACGGGCTCGGCAGCGGCAAGATCAGGGCCGACGCACTCGTCAATAACGGTCGACGCGGTTTCGAAGCCGCGGAGCGCTCGACCGTCCTCGATCGGCCGGTGACCACGTGGAGCTTCGATGGCGATCTCACCGGCGACGGACTGACCGATCTGGTAGTGCTGGCCGAAGGTGATCTCGAGGTCTACCCCACTGTCACCGCGGGGCGATCGCGGCGGCTGGTCGCCGGCAAGCCCCAGTGGACGTTTCCGGGGGCCGAGATCCCGCGCGAGGGGGCAAGCGTCGAGATCGGCAGCCGCGGAGTGGTCGTCACCGACGACCGCCCGGAGAGCACCGGCCGTCCCACTCTCGCCGACCTCGATGGCGACGGGCGCAGCGAGATTCTGCTCGCGGAGAACCCGAAGTGGGGGTTCGGACGGTTGCGCGTCGTCTTCGTGCCCTCCAGCTGAGTCGCTCCGAGTCACGAGCCACCTAGCCGATACACTCGACGCTTCCAGGAGGAATCCGCGATGCCGAGCTCGCCAAGACCGCACTTTCGTCCCGCCCTCTTCACCTTCCTGAAAGAGCTCAAGAAGAACAACGACCGCGATTGGTTCCAGGCCAACAAGGCGCGCTACGAGGACCAGTTGAAGGAGCCCGCGCTCGCCTTCATCAGCGACTTCGGCCCGCGGCTGGCAAAGATCAGCCCGCACTTCAACGCGATTCCCAAGGCGACCGGCGGATCGCTCTTCAGGATCTACCGTGACACTCGCTTCGCCAAGGACAAGACCCCTTACAAGACCCATCTCGGTATCCAGTTCCGCCACAAGCAGGCCAAGGACGTCCACGCACCGGGCTTCTATCTCCATATCGAGCCGGGTCACAACATGATCGGCGTCGGCCTCTGGCACCCCGACGGGCCCAGTCTCAAGGCGATCCGCGAGACAATCGACTCCGATCGCCAGGGCTGGAAACGGGCGCGCGACGACCGCCGCTTCCGCTCTTCGTTCGAGATCGGTGGCGAGTCGCTCAAGCGGCCGCCGAGGGGGTTCGACGACGAGCACCCGCTGATCGAGGACTTGAAGCGCAAGGACTTCGTCGCCTTTGCCGAGTTCACGCAGAAGCAGGTGGTCGCCGCCGACTTGATCGACCGGTTCACCGACCGTTGCGAGGCCGCGGCCCCCTATATTCGATGGCTCTGCCGGGCCGTCGACGTCCCCTTCTAAAGCGCTCGTGGATCCGACCGCTACCGCTGTCAGCCCCGGCCGTCCGGTCGAGCCCGGAGTCGATGCGCGGACCCGGTTCCTCACCCGGGTCTACGTCCACGTGCTGGCTGCCCTTCTCGCGTTGGTGGCGGTCGAGGTCTCGCTCTTCGAGAGCGGAATCGCCGATCGTCTCTACCAAGCGATGCGCGGCGTTCCGTGGATCTTGATCCTCGGTGCCTTCATGGTCTTCGGTTGGCTCGCGCGACGGGTAGCCTGGCGCCTCGAATCGCTTGCCGCCCAGTACGCGGCCCTCGCCGGCTACATCATCGCCAAGGCGCTCATCATCCTTCCTTTGCTGAACCGAGCCGAGCGGTTCGCGCCCGGAGCGATCCGATCGGCCGCTCAGATCACCTTGATGGCGGCGGCGGCGTTCACCCTCGTCGTCTGGTGGACGCGCGTCGACTTCACCTTCCTGCGCGGAGTTCTCCGCTGGGGCGGGTTGATGGCCATCGTGACGATCGTGGCCAGCCTGCTCTTCGGCTGGCACTTGGGGACCTGGTTCAACCTCGCGATGGTGACTCTCGCCGGCGGTTCGATCCTCTACGACACCTCGAGAATACTGCGTAACTACCGGAAGAACCGCTATGTAGCCGAGGCGCTCGGCCTCTTCGCCGCCATCGCGATGATGTTCTTCTACGTGCTGCGCCAGCTCACTCGCTCGCAGCGCATGCTCAGGGGCTGGCGTTGATCCCTGGATCCGTCGCTCGCGCCTGGAGCGTCAGCGAGTAGACGAGCCGACCGGGGCACAGGTCTCTCGGCTAGGAATGGCCGGCCGGTTTCTTGTCGCGGGCTAGCTCCGGCGCCAGCGCGTGAACCAGCCGGCCTCGGGCAGCATCTCCGCCTCGTCGCCGACCAGCTCCTCGACCTCCGGCATCGTGCCGAATAGCTTGTTCTTCGAGGCCTTGGCGATCGACTTGACGAGGGTCTTGGCGCCGCGACTGGCGATTCCGCCGAGCATCAACGCCGCCTGCGCGCTCGCCGACCGGCGCAGCGCCCGCCGCTCCGCCACCACCAGGGAGGAGCAGTAGCCGCGCGCGATCATCCCCACCCGAAGGGTCAGGAAGGCGTTGGCCGAACCGGTGAGAACCGAGTGCACGAGGATGGTCGAGGCGGTCTGGAAACCGGGGATTGCGGTCGCCGCGCTGCCCAGCACCGCGGAGAGAATCGGCTGAACCTGCTCGCTGACATCGATGTCCTCGAGCTCCCCGGCGAGAAAGGCGGTCGCCCCGACGTTGGCGTAGAGAAACGCCATGTCGCGCAGGGTCGGTCGCTGGTAATAGTGGTGCGCGAGCCGCCAGACCATACGAAAGTGGGCGCCGAGCACCAAGAAGGTGTCGAGCCGGCCGCTCTGCGAGATGGCGGTGCTCAGAAAGACCGCCGCCGCGGCCTCGCGGATCTGGGCGTCGGCCCCTTCCGAAAGGACCTCGAGGGCGTGCTCGACCTCTTCACGGCTGTCGAGCGGCCGGTCGCGCAAGGCGGGATGCCGGCGCAACCGCTTGCCCAAGGCGGCGAGATGGCGCTCGAATTCGGGGCCCGAATCACTCTCGGCGGGCTTGAGGGCCGGAGGCAGCCGCAGCCACAGCACCAACGGCACCATCAGCAGCGCCACCCAGGCGCCGACCAGCGCCCAGAGGACGCCGACGCCGAGGCGTGGATCGACCTGCTCCGCCAGCTCGACGATCTGCACCGTCTGGTTGACGACGAAGAGCGCAAAGGCCAGCAGCACGAAGACTGCGAGGCAGACGGCGATCGTTCGGAGAGTCTTCAGCATGGCGGTTGGTCACCTTCGAGTCGCGCCCGTCGAACACCTTGCCCGATATCGGGCTCGACGGAGTGCACCCCAGCGCCGCATTCTGTCATCTACCGGACGTCGATCGATCGTGTCGCCGGCTCGACTACCCCTCTTCCGCCAGCAACCTCTCGGCCTGCGAGTAGATTGGCCTGATGTCGACCGGAACGTCCTCCAGTCGGTCGATCGCGGCGACTAGTTCGGGAGAGGCGACGCCGTAGGCCTCGAGAAACTCGAGAGTCCCATCGTAGTCGCCGGTCGCCTGCAGCATCACCATGTCGTGGAGCAGATTCTCGATACCGGTGGCAAACGATTCCGAGACGGCGCGGAAACGACCGTTCTCGTCGACCTCCAGGGCACCCTTCTCGAGCAGGTAGTTGAACTGGGCCACCACGCCGCGACCGTGGGCCTCGTGCAGGCCGAAGCGGGCCGAGCGAAACAGCCCGGCCACGTAGGTCGGCTCGAGGGTCGCTCGAAGCCGGGAATCGATCTCGCCCTTTTCGATGAGCGCCAGAATGTCGTAGATCCCCATGACGTCGGCCTTCGCCTCCTCGAGCGTCGAGTAGAGCTCCCTGAGCTCCTTGCGTACCTCGGTCTCGCGGCCGTCCACCGTGATGTTGCCGGGGCCGAGGCCGTGCGACAGCTCGTGGTGGAGGGTCTCCGCGAAGTAGGCTTCGAACGACACCGCGTCGATCTGATCCTCGGCCACCACCCGCTCGGCGATCGGCACCAGGATCTGATCGTACTTGGCGCGCATCATGTTGCGCAGCAGCACCTTTTTCGACCCCTTGACTTCGCGTACTCGCTCGTCGTTGGGGAGGTTGAAGGCGATCGTCTGCACGCCGGCCTTGGAGTCGCCGCCGACGTAGACCTCGTCGACGACGCGGATCGGACTGTCGGAACCGCGATCGAGGTTCTTGTGCTCCTCCGGAATCGGCAGGTTGCGCTCGAGCCACGGCAGCAGCCCCTTGAAGCGCTCGAGCTCGGCGGACTCCGCGGGCAGGTTCACGGTCACGAAGGCCTCGAACGCCGCCTTGTAGGCGAAGAGCCCGTCTTCGTAGACCTCGTAGGGCCCGATCGTGACCTCGACCGGTGCGTCGAGGTCCATCCAGTCGATGTCGCTCTGATAGTAGTCGTCTGAGGAGAAGGCCGCGGCGCGCGACTCGAGGAACCGCCGCAGGGTGTCGTTCGAGGTCGCGGCAGCCGCGTTCCGCAGATGGACGGCGGTGGGCTCGAGCCACTCGGCGTACGCTTCGGAGTAGGGCACCGCGACGAGCCCGTCGTCGCTGCGACGGATGACGGTGTAGAGCCCCTCGAAAGCCTCCTTGTCCTCCGGGTGCTCCGCGATCCAGCTCTCGAACTCCCCCTTGTCCATGTCCGTCGGGTAGTAGCCGGCCCCCGTGGGATGCGGCGTATCGCCGAAGAACGCCTCCATCTCGTCGAGCCGGTCCCAGGGACCGAAGCTGGCGTCAAAGTAGGTGGCAAGCGCGCCTCCCCGTTCGTGAGCCTGAGCGCGCAGCTCGGGATTGGCCACGGCGACCTGGCGTAGGAAGATCTCGTCCATCAGCTTGGCGGCGCGGATCAGCTCGACGAGCACCGGCCGCTCACCGTCCGGAACCCCGCTCAAGTCGGCCGAGAGCTCGGTCGGCGCGAAACGGGCCAGCTTCGCGGCGATGTCCAGGTGTGGGTCGGTCGCGACTGCTGGTGTCGGTTCCGGCATGGCGTTCTCCGAAGGTTGGCACGCCGCCAAGGCGAGGGCGGCGAGAATCGGGTACACGGCGGTGCTACGCATGAAGGACCTCTCTTTCTCGGCGGGCAGCGGCTTGCGGCCGTGGAAGAGACCTCTCCTCGACCACCGGGACACGCCTCGCAATCTTGGCACAAGCGGGATGTCGAGTGCCCCGCGAGAGGGCGGTATGCTCCGGTCATGGACACCGATGCGAGTGCTGGCGGTACGCTCGAAGCGATCTGGGTCAAGCGAGCCAGTCGCGGGCCGATGGACTCGACGATCGAGGCCGAGCTGGTCGCCGGCCGGGGCATCGTCGGCAACGCCAATCAGGGGGGTCACCGGCAGGTCACCCTGATCGAGAGGGACAAGTGGGATCGGATCGCCGACGAGCTCGAGGGGCCGGTCGAGCCCGCGATGCGTCGCGCCAACCTTATGGTGAGCGGAGTGCGCCTCAACGACTCGCGCGGACGGATCCTCACGATCGGTGGCTGCCGACTGCGGATCCTGGGCGAGACCCGACCGTGCCGTCTGATGGACGAAACCTGTCCCGGCCTGCAGGCCGCTCTCGACCCCGACTGGCGCGCCGGCGCCTACGGCGAGGTGCTCGATGACGGCGTGGTCACCCTCGGCGACGCGGTTCGGTGGGCGAACAGCTAGCGGGCCGGATCAGAACCTGAGGATCTGCCCGCCCTGATACTCGGCGTAGACGACATCGGAGTCGGCGGGATCGGGATAGGCGTGGAAGCCGTCGCCGAATCCGATGTTGCGCCACTGGCCGTTGGAGATCCCGCCGGTCGCGCGTGACGGCGCCATCCAGGTACCGTTGTCCTGCCGTTCGCCGTAGACGTTGTAGGGCCACTCCATGTCGTAGCCGACCTCGTAGAACTGCGAGACGGGGAGGGAAGGAACGAACCGGAAGGAGTTCCCCTTGTCGAAGGACTGATAGACGCCGCCGTCGGTCGTCTTGTAGAGAGCGGTCCCGATCGAGGTCGAGTTTCGGGTCCACGATTCGCCGGTTCCGACCCAGACGGTTTCGGCCCCTCCCTGGGTCTTCGACAAGAGAGTCGATCGGCGCTCGTCGGCGCCGTTCAGCGGAATCGTCGGACTTGTTCGGTTCGGCGAGTCAGTGGGTCGCTTCGGTCTCGGCCACCGCGGGCATCGAGAACTCGACCTCGCTGAGGTCGGCGCTGAACTCGACGGATTCGATGGTGATCACCTGCCCGCCAGGCTGTCCCTTGACCCGGTTCTCGAGCGAATGCGGCAGCATGAGGCCGTCGACCTCTTTGTAGTCGCTGTAGATCTGCTCGCTCTCGATCTCGTTGCCCTGAAACATCGTCGTGGTCTCCATCATGAACGGCACGAACGCCTCACTGTCGAGATAGTAGACCTGCTCCTTGCCGCTCGCCAAAGTCACCATGAGCTTGTAGGCATCGATGCCTTGGGCTTGGCCGATACCGAGCAACTCCACGGCGTGGCCCTTCGATGCGAAGTCGACCAGCGCCCCTTCGATGTCGACCTGATCCCGCATCTCCTTGGCCTGATCTTCGGGCATTACCTCCGGCTCCGTCTTGTCCATGAAGGGCATCAGCTGCCATGCCTCGTCGCCGTCGAGCGCCTGGATTCCGGTCATGCCCTGAAAGGTGAACTCGAGTCGAAGCTGGTCGGGACGCTGCTGGTAGATCGTGAAGGGCGCTTCCATTCCAGGGCCCATGACCATGGTCCCGGTCATCTTCGTGGACTCGACAGCCAGCCAGGCATCTTCGCCACCGATCGCCCGGTAGTAATTGTCGAGGACCTCCTCGAGCGGCAGCTCGGGAATGCCGGGCTCGTCCAGCTCGATCTGAGCCGCCGACGGCGACGCGATGACGGCCAGCAGGGCCAGTGAAGTCCAGAAACTCTTACGAAACATCGGGAACTCTCCTCCAGCAGTTGAAACCGGCGCCTAGGATGTCCGATCCGCTGGCGAGGAGCAAGCGGGTGCCAAAGACCGGCCTGCCTTCCTTACGGGAGCGCGGTCGAAAGGTCCCGGCGACACCTGGCTCGAGGCTGCCGACGACGCCCGGGCATCCGGGAGCGGATCTCCTCCCAGAGGCGCCGAACCCGGCTAGCGGACGCGCCCCGAACGACGTTTCAGTTCGAGTCCTGCCCGAAACAGCGCCACTTCCGACGACCCGATCAACAGCCTCGAAGCTCGGTCGATCCAGCGGATGGCCGCATCAGCAGTCACTCTCTTGCCGGCGTAGCTGATCGTCACGGAGTGGTGCTCTCCCAGCGAGACGCATTGCGCCGTCTCGATGCCGACTCCCGTGCCGCTGAGATCCAGGATCCGGCCGTTCAGCGTCGGCGATTGGAGTCGCACACCGACGACCAGCCTTCTTTGCCGCTCCCGCCGTTCGGCTCTCGCGTTGATCATCGTTCCTCAAGGGCCGCCAACCATCCCATCGACCCATCGACTGTGAACTACTTCACAATGATACCTCACTTCCCTTCGTTGCGCCAACGCCCGTTCGCTACCGCCGCCACTGCTCGGGGCGAGCGTCGCCGGGGAGAGTTGCTCACTGTGGAGATCGAGTCCGGCGACCGCTTCCTACCTGCTGAGGAGCTAGGGAAACTTTCCCTGCTCGGCGCCGGCGTCGCGACCCTACAGCCGCGCTGGGCTCGCGCTCTAACCCTCTATTCTCTGGTCGGTTAGCTCAGCGCGACCTAGCCGGCACGCTCTGTGCTACTCCTCGTCCGTATGAACCGGCGCCGCCTTGTCGTCACCGCCGCCCTTCGACGGGTAAGCGGGTGCGCCGCCGCCGACATCAGCTCGATCGAACAGTCCGGCGAGTCCTATTTGCTCCACGGCAACTACCGCTTTGACGATATCGAGCTCATCGATCAGAGCAGCTCCGACACCATCACGCTTGGCGCACTGCTGCGCATCGATTTCTGATCCTACCTGCATGCAGATGCGTCGAGCTAAAACCTCATCGCCGGGCCATGCCTCCGCGGCCCACCCCACGTCCGTCGGTCCCCACGCCGTCGCGGCAGGCCCGGTGCCTTTCTCCTGTACAGAAGCACCCTCCACGACTGAATTCGACGGGGGGTCGGCTTGAGAAATCGTTCAAATATCGAGCGTTCTCTCAGGCACCAATGGTCAGCTCTCTCGAGCCGGCTCCCTGTCGATTGATGAAAGGACGAGACCAGATGGCCTGGAACCGCAGCCCAGACGACAGCCCTGCTTCGAGCCCACCGCCGAGCAGGCCCACAGGTTCGAAGGACCCTCGAGTCTCGACGCTCGGCCCTTCGATCTCGATCCAGGGCGACCTCGAGGGGGCCGAGGACTTGCGGATCGAGGGCTCGATCGAGGGCACCGTGCGCCTCGACAACCACCGGGTCGTCGTCGCCAGCTCCGGGCGGATCAAGGCCGACATCCACAGCCGCTCGATCTGCGTAGAGGGCGAGGTGAAGGGCAACCTCAACGGCGAGGAGGAGGTCATCATCCGACCGTCCGGGAAACTCGAGGGGAACATCACGGCGCCGAGCGTCACCCTCGAGAACGGCGCCAAGTTCCGGGGCTCGATCGACATGGAACCGAGCTCCCGGCGGCCCGAGGCGACTCCGGCACCGGCGCCGTCCAAGCCGGCCGAAGAGCCAAAGGCGGATCGCTCCGGACCCCTGCCGACGCCGGCTGCCGCCAAGGGCTAGCCCTGCGACAGAAGTCCGGTGAGTCGAGGCTGGCTGGCTGGTTCCGACTACAGGCCGAGGGCGAGGCGGCCGCGGGCGAGCAGCCGGTCCCACGGTAGTCGGCGAGTGAAGGCACTCAACTCGAGCTCCAACGGATCTCCGTTGTCGAGGACGAGGACGAACGGCTCGACATCGATGTGCGCGGGATCGGTCGAGAGCTTCCAGTACAGCACTCCGTTCAGCAGATCCGCTCCCCGTGCGACGTGCGCCCGGTAGAGTCCCCCGACCGCCGCCGCCCGCTCCCCGAGGTCCCAGGGCTGCTCCTGCCAGATGACCAGCTTTCGGCCGTCGGGGGAAGGCAGCACAGCGAAACCGTGATCGGCCCACGGCTCGATCGTGGAGTTGCGACGATGCACGTAACCGAGCTCCGTGAAGAGGTAGCGATGATCCTTCAAACCGATCTCTTTCCGGAAGCTGTCGAGCCGGTGGAGGATCACCGACCAGCGCGACTCGAGAAGCGCCGCCATCTCCGCTTGCCCGATCTCCGGCAGATAGTGGCGGCGCAGCGGGAAATAGGCGTTGACCCCGATCACGTCGAGCGCGTCCCAGAAGCCGACCGACTCGTACTGGTCGAAGTTCGCGGCATAGGTCAGATGCCCCTCGTAACGCTGCCTGACTTCGGCGATCAGCCGTCTCCAGCGTGCCTCGAGCACCCTGCGTCGAGCGTTGATCGCCGCCAACGGTTCGTCCCGATCGAGAAAGGCGACGCGCTCGGCCCACGCTCGCTCGGCGGCTCCACGCGCGTCGAGGTACTCGGCCAGCGACTCTCCCGGGTCGTGCCCCCGCACCCAGAGGTGTTTCGACTCGATCGCATCGCGTTGCTCGAGGAACTTGGCGTTCTCGACCTCGACCTTCTCTTCGTTGGCATAGTACTCCTCGAGCCCGGGGAGCTCCTCGAGCGGCTCGGTGTTGGTCATCGAGTTGAGCTCGCTCGCGATCGCGAGCACGGCGATCCCCTCGCGCTGCGCGATCTCCGCCCAGCGCAACGCGAAGCGAGTGTAGCGCCGGAACCACTCTTCGAGCTCGGCGTCGGTCTCCGGCCAGATCATTCCGTGCCAGAAGAACTTGTTCCGCTCGTAAGCGTGATCGAGCGCGACTCGCAAGACGAGGACCGATTCGACCCCTTGCCGGCGCGCCTCGCGCACCTCGGTCACCACCCACGGCTCTTCTTCCTCGAACCAGAGGTTGTCGCTGTCCCAGTCTCCTTGCTTGGCGTAGACCGTCACTGCGACAGTGTTCATCTCCGCGTCGTCGAGGCTCTCGATCCACGCTCGGTGATCCGGCTCGTTCACCTGAATGCCACCCAGGAAGAAGGTCGGCGCCGCCGCCGGCACGCCCCAGTAGACGGCCGCGGCCAGCGCCGCCAGGATCAGCAAGCGTCGCATGTCACGGAATATACGCGGCGGGCGATCGTGAGGTTGGCTCTCTCGACCTCGCCGACTCCCCTCGGGAACCGGAGTCAGCCGTCCCGCCAGCCTAGAGTCAGGGTCAACGAGCGCCCGCGCGACATCGCGGCCTTGTCGTCGGCCGAGCTGAAATAGGTCTCGTCCAACAGGTTCCGTCCCGCCAGACTGACGACCAGCCCGTTGTCGAGACGATAGGCCACGGCGGCGGAGACGAGCTCGGCGGCCGCGATCGCCGTCTCGCCGCTGCCGGGGTCGCCCTTGGCGAATCGGTGGTCCCAGCGCGAGCGCCAGCGCCAGCCCCCACGCTCCCACTCGACCTCCGCGAAGATCCGATCGGGAGGGACATCGGCGAGTGGCACGTTCGCGTCACTGCGACCCTCGATCGTGTGTCCACCCAAGCTCAGGTCGAGGCCGTTGCTCGACGTGTACGACATCTCGAGCTCGAGGCCTTTCAGGTCGCCGGAGGTCAGGTTGACGAAGGTCAGTTGCTCCTCCTCGACCTCGACCCGTTCCACGTAGTCTTCGATCGAGTTGGAGAAGGCTCCTCCCGCGATGAAGAAGCGGGAGCCGTAGTAGCGCATGCCCACGTCGATGCTGCGTGAGCGCTCGGTTTCGAGCCCGGCGTTTCCGGTGACGAAGCCTCTCGGCGTCAGGCCGCTGAAGTAGCGCTCGGAAAGCGAAGGGAACCTCAGGCCGCTGCCGAGATTGGCGGTCAGCTCGAGACCGGGGCGTAGGGGAACGACCAATCCCGCAAACCCGCTCAAGGCCGTGTCTTCCCGCGAGCCGTCTCCCGCCGCGCTCTGACTGAGAGCCGCCCATCTCCCACCGAGAAGCAGGACGGTGCCTCCCCAATGGTGCTCGTAGGCTCCGTAGAGCCCCAGTTCGTTCTCGCTGCCGTCGAGCGGCATCTGGAAGAGAACCGGCGCCTGCCGCCCGTCGATCGGCTGGATCAGCTCGCTCGCCTCGACGCCCTGGCGGCCGAAGTACTCGATGCCGTAGCGGATTGTAGCGTTGTCGCTCCACTTGCGCCGCTGCTGCCAGTCGAAACCGAGATCGAGAGCTTCGTTGTCGGTGTCCGTGCGATTGCCGTCCCGCGTGACCTGCGTAGCCAGCTCGTTGGGGTGCGCCCACGCCTCGAAGCTCCACCCCGTCTCGCTGCGCGCCGCGAAGCGGACCAGCAGGTGGCGCTCCTCCGGATAGATCGTGACGCGCCTGGGAAAGTCGCTGTTCGATTTGCCGATCTCCTCACCTCTCGATGCGATCGCCAGCAGCGAGTAGTGGCGCGATCCGCCCTGCCAGCGACGCAGCAGCGTTCCCGAGACCTGCTCGAAACCGTCGTTCAGGATCTCACCGGAGGGGGTTTCACCCTCGGCCGATCGCCGATGGGCGAGGCCGAAGCTCCACCGCTCATCGCCCCGGCCGACGCGGACGCGAGCACCGTCGCCGTTGGTCTCGAAGCCGACCTCGCCGACCGTGCCCGAGAACTCCCGAGGGAACATCTGGATCACCCCACCGAGCGCGCCCGAACCGTAGTAGGTCGACGATGGCCCGCGCAGGATGTCCACGTTGCCGATGAGGCCCGGATCCAAAAAGGAGGCGGAGACGCCGGCTCGACGGTCGCTGATGAGTCGCATTCCGGACAGTAGCGTCAACACTCTCAAACGCGCGGCGCCTCGGATCGAGTAGGTCTGGAAGATCCCGCCTTGGCCGTTCTCCGACACACCCGGCGCCGACACCAAGAGCTCGCCGACCGTGGCCGGAGGTGCCGCCAGGTCGGCTGCCTTGACCACGCTCGCCGCGACGCTCGAGGGAGCGTACGCGCCGTCGAAACGGTTCGCCGACACAGCGATCTCCTGTTCGATCGGCTTGAGCTCCAGGCAGATCTCGAGTGGAAGCCCTCCCGTCACCTCGAGAAGCAGGTTCTTGAATCGCGGATGGGAAACGACGAGGGCGACCGGTGGATCGAGATCCGGAAAGACGAAGCGGCCCCGCAGGTCGGTAAACGCGACGGCTCCGTCCTCGACCTCCACCCGAGCGTTCTCGATCGGCACGTCGTCGGCACTCGCGACCCGGCCCGCGATCTCGGCGGCAGCCGTCGCGGCCGAAAGGCAGCACCCCAAGAGAACGCCTGTCACTGGTGTTCCGCGCATGGTGATCGGTTCCGCCCTCTCGGCAGCCGCATACCCTAACATCCTCCTCCGCAGGGCAATTCCCGCCCCGAAACAGCACCAACTGTCACTCCGTATTAGAGTCGGGCTCCCCTCCCTGGTCTTAGCTCAGAGGCTCGACTCTCTTGCAACCGAATATCGAACTCGACGGCATCGGCAAGAACTACGGCGACTTCGTCGCCGTCGAGAATCTGTCCCTGGCCATACCGAGAGGCTCCATCTTCGGGCTCCTCGGCCCCAACGGCGCCGGCAAGTCGACCACCATCCGGATGCTCATGGACATCATCGCGCCTGACCGCGGAGAGGTCCGGCTCTTCGGCCGCCGTCGGCAGCGTGCCGACCAGGACAGGATCGGCTATCTCCCCGAGGAGCGCGGGCTCTACCAGAAGATGAGAGTGCACGACCTGCTTCTCTTCCTGGGCGAACTGCACGGCCTCCGCCGCGCCGAGACTCGCCCCAAGATCGACCAGTGGCTCGAGCGGTTCGGACTGGTCGATCGCGCGAAGTCGAAGATCGAGGAGCTTTCGAAGGGGATGCAACAGAAGATCCAGCTCATCGGGACGATCCTCCATCAGCCCGACATTCTCGTGCTCGACGAGCCGTTCTCGGGACTCGACCCCATCAACCAGGGCCTGTTCAAGGACGTCCTCGAGGAGTACCGAAGCCGCGGCCGTACCGTCCTCTTTTCGACCCACATCATGGAACAGGCCGAGAAGCTCTGCGACCACATCTGCCTGATTTCGAAGGGACGGGCGATCCTCGTCGGCGAGCTCGCGCAGATCAAGCGCGAGCTGAGCGGCAACAGCTACCGTCTGGTCAGCGACGGAGAATGCGACCGGATCGCCACGGTCGATGGAGTCCAGAGCGTGCGCGATGAGGGCGGAGCGTTCCGGATCTTCCTCGCCGACAGTGCCGAGGGTCCCGAGGTGCTCGCGCGTCTCATTCAGGTCGTGACGGTGCACGAGTTCGCCTCGGAAGAACCCGATCTCGAGACGATCTTCATCAGGGCGGTGCAGGATGCGCACTAGCCGGGTCCTGGTGATCGCCAGGCGCGAGTACATGGAGCGCATTCGCAGCAAGGCGTTCTGGATCTCGACCGTCGCGCTGCCGGTGCTGCTGCTGGCGATGGGGGTCGTACCCGCGCTCGTCGCGGCCCGCTCCGGGTCGGCCAAGACCGTCGTCGTCGTCGACGAGACCGGAGTGCTGGGCTCGTCGATCAGCGACGCCCTCGCCGGCGGCAGCAACGAGTTCGAGCGGCGCAATTCGTTCTCGGTCCTGCTCGAGCCTCCGGCTGCTGATCGTGACGCCCAGCGCGCGGCTCTCGACGAGCGCGTCCTGCGTGAGGAGCTCGACGCCTGGTTGTGGATCGCCCGCGACGATCTCGCTGCCGGCGAGGTCGAGTACCACAGCGAATCGGTATCGAGCTTCATTACTCAGTCGGTCCTCGAGCGACGGCTGACCGATGTCGTGCGTCGCGATCGGCTCGCTCGGTTCGATCTCGGCGACGCGGAGATCGACGAGCTGCTGGGCTCGATCGACCTCAGAACCGTCCGGGTGAGCGCCGAGGGGAGCAAGGAAGAGGGCGCCGACGCCGGCTTCTTCCTCGCGTATGTGCTCTTCTTCCTGCTCTACCTGATGTTGATGATCTACGGCCAGCAGGTGATGACCGGCGTTCTCGAGGAGAAGACTTCACGCATCGTCGAGGTCATCGTCTCGACCGCTCGGCCGCGGCAGCTCATGATGGGCAAACTCCTCGGGGTCTGCGGTATCGCCCTGAGCCAGCTCCTGATCTGGTTGCTGACGATCGGCATCTTGACCGCCCCCAACATCGTCTCTGCGCTGTCTTGGTTCCCCGACGGCGTCGACATCCCGCAGCTCAGACCGACGCTGATCGTCCACTTCATCTCGCTGTTCGTGCTCGGGTTCTTCGTCTACGCCACCTTCTACGCCGCAATCGGGGCCGCTTTCAACAACGTCCAGGAGGCGCAGCAGTTCGCCAGCTTCGCCGTCTTCCTGTTGGTCGCCCCAATGCTGTTCTTCTTCCTGGTCATCAACGACCCCGACTCGACTCTCGCCGTCGTCACTTCGCTGATCCCACCGTTCACGCCCACCATCATGCTCCTGCGTCTCGCGGTCAAGACCCCGCCCGCCTGGCAGATCACACTCGGCTACGTGCTGGCCGTCGGCTTTGCGCTGTTCATGGTGTCGCTCGCCGGGCGCATCTATCGGGTCGGAATCCTGATGCACGGCAAGAAGCCCACCGTCCAGGAGCTCTGGCGCTGGATCCGGTACCCGTAGCCGGCATCTCTCACTGCCATCGCGCTCGTTTCACGACTCTCCCTCAGGCGACCCGACCGGGGGAACAGGTCCCCCGGCTACCGGCCTACGGCCCTCACTCCGACCGTTCGCTGGCGATCTTCCAGCTGCCGTCGAGACGCACCAGCTCCAGGACCTTGGCGACCTCGTCGCTGTAGGTGTCCGAACGGTAGGCCTGGTCGAAGCGGGCCACGGCTCGATCGGCGCCGATCACCTGTACGTCGATCTCACCGATCGTCACGTCGATGAACTGCGGCTGCATCAAGCGAAGGCGCCGTTGAGCCTCCCAAGCCGCCCGATCGAGGTCTCCGGTGGGAGTGAAACGCGGCGCGTAGGCCGCCAGATAGCCGTCGACGTCTTGACGCGACCAGGCCGCGGCCCAAGCGCGAACGACTCGACTCGGACCATCGGGATCCGGACCTGACGCGACTTGGGGGACGGCAGCGGTGCGCTCGGGAGCTCGCGGCTCGGGAGCGGGTGATTCCGCGACCACCGCGCTCTCGGGCACGAGCGGTTCCGCGACCACCACCCGCTCGGACGGAAGCGGCTCGACGACCACCACCCGCTCAGACGGCAGGGGCTCCGCAGCGAGCGCCAGCTCACTCTCGGCCTCGGAGGTGGCGCTCGCCTCGGTCTCGAGCTCGGCGACTCGGTTGCGCAGGCTCTCACCCTCGAGGCGAAGGCTCGCGACTTGATCCAGCAGCTCACGAACGGCGGCCGTCGCTTCGGCGGCGGTCGCTGCCTTCCGCTCGAGTTCCTCCGCGCGCTCGGCGAGATCCGCCTCGCGCCGTTGGGCGACCGCCAGCTCGTCGCGCAGGCCGGCGGTCGCACCGGCCAGCCGCGACTCGAAATCGGCCGCCATCTTCTCGCGCTCCCTTTGACGAGTCGCCGCTTCGCCCTGTGCCGCCTCCAGCGACGCGAGCCGCTCGCGGGTCTTGGTGAGATTTGCTCCAAGGGCGTCTCGCGCGGCCTCGGCGTCGCGGAGCCGTTGCTCCAGCGCCTCGGCGTCGGCCTCGACCTCGACGGCCCGCTGGCTCGCCCGAACTCGATCGATCTCCTCGTTCTCGAGATCCACTTTGGCGGCGGCGAGTCGCTCCTCGGCCGCCGCTCGATCGGCGCGAGCCTGCTCGAGGGCGGTCGTCAGCTCGGCCTCCCTTACGCTCTGGGCGTCACCGGCCGTGGCGAGTCGGCCGCGCGCCTCCTCCAGCTCCCGTCGGAGCTCGGTTTGACGTCGGCCGGAGACGTCGAGCTCGGTTCGTAGGCCGGCCAGATCAGCCTCGAGACGAGCCAGCCGCTCACCCTCCTCTTCGAGGCTCGCAGCCCGCTCCCGAAGCTCGGCCAGCTGAGTCTGGGCCTGCTGAAGGGACGTTTCGAGCTCGCGGCGTCCGGCGGTCGCCTCGGCAAGGTCGGCGCGGAGCTGTTGCAGCTCGCCGTCGAGGCTCTGTGCTCGCACCGCGGCCCCCTCCAGCTCCTGGAGCCGCCCCTGTCTGCTCGAGCCTTCGCTCTGCAATCGAGCGACCTCGGTGGCCAGCGCCGAACGCTCCTTCTCGACTCTCGTCGCCGCCGAACGCTCTTGGTCGAGCTGCCCCGAGAGGGTCGCCGCTCGGCTTTCGAGCTTCGTCGCCCGTTCCTCGGCCGCGGCCCGGTCGGCGCGGGCCACCTCTAGCGCCGAGGCCGACTCCTCCCGCGCCGCAATCGCCAGCTCGGTCTCCACCTCGAGGCTCCGAAGTCGGCTGTCGAGCTCGTCGGCGCGAGCCGCCCGCGATTCGAGCTCTCGCTCGCGGTCGGTGGCCGCTTCGAGACTCGTCCTTGCGGCCCGCAGTTGGGTGGCCAGGTCGGCGCGTTCCGCGTCCGCCGCCGAAAGCCTTGCGCGTACGGCGTCGAGCTCTGCCTCGAGCTCTCCGGCCACGTCCTCGGACCGAAAAGCCGCGAGCTCGGCTTTCAGGGACGCATTTCGCCGGGTGGCATCGGCGAGCCGGTCGCGCAGACGAGCGGCTTCGGCTCCCCGGTCCTCCAGATTCGAAAGTGCCGAGGAGAGCCGCTCTCCGCGCTGAGTGGCTGCCGAGAGATTGGCCCTCACGGTAGCGAGCTCACCGGTCAGAGTGCTCCAACGCGCACCCACGTTCGCCTGACGCTCGCGCAGATTCTCGAGCTCATCCTGAAGGTCAGCCAGAATCGACAGCTGTGAGGCTTGCCGTTCACCGCGCTCGACGGCTCGGTCACGCTCGGCTTGCAGCCGGCTGAGCCGTTGAGTGAGCGTCGTCCGGCTCTCTTCGGATTGCGCGAGCGCGCTCCGGGCGGTCTCGAGGTCGCTCTCCAACTCGCCGATCCGCGCGACCCGGGAGCTCAGCTCTCGGGTCCTCTCCGCCGCTGCGTCCGCGGCAGCGCTCGCGTTCGCCCGCGCCTGCTCGAGCTCCGCTCGAAGCTCGGCCTGTCGGGAGGTCGCCGAGTCGAGCTCGGAGCGCAGTTCGGCCGCCTCCGTTGCGAGCGCCGCAGCACGAGATGCCTCCGCCTGCAGCCGTGGTCCACCCTCGGCGAGGTCCAGGCGGGCGGCCGCAAGCTGCGACGTGAGGGTGGCCCGCTCCTCTTCGGCCGACTCGAGCTTCGAGCGCAGGTCCGCGAGCTCGGCAACGGCGCCCTGAAGGCGATCGGCCTCGGCTCGCGCGGCCGCCTCGGTAGCGGTCAACCGCTCCCTGTCGCTCTCGGCCTGGTCGAGGGCCGATCGCAGCGACTGCAGCTCACGAGAGGTGGCTCGCGTGCTTTCGGCGGCGCTCGCTTCGAGCGCGGCGATGCGCGCGTCACGCTCCGCCAAGGCGGTTCTCGCTCGCTCGGCCTCGGCGGCCAGCGTCGCGTCACCGGAGGCCACCGCCTCCTCGAGAACCGCGATCCGTTGTCCGCGTCGGGAAAGCTCGCCGCGGACTTCGGTGAGCTGCGCCTCGAGGCTCGCCGCCTCGGCCGCGAAAGCGTCGCGCTCGGCAGTCGAGGTCGCAATCCTCTCCATGTCGGCGGTGGCCGTCTCTCTGGCGGACTCCACGGCGTCGTTTCTCGCCTCGGCGAGGTCCTGACGGGCGACCGCAAGCTGCGACGTGAGGGTGGCCCGCTCCTCTGCGGCCGACTCGAGCTGCGAGCGCAGGTCCCCGAGCTCGGCACCGGCGCCCCGCAGGCGATCGGCCTCGGCTCGCGCGGCCGCCTCGGCAGCGGTCAGCCGCTCCCTGTCGCTCTCGGCCTGGTCGAGGGCCGATCGCAGCGACTGCAGCTCACCAGAGGTGGCTCGCGTGCTTTCGGCGGCGCTCGCTTCGAGCGCGGCGATGCGCGCGTCAC